>NZ_JBQFOY010000004.1:0-314714 GCF_056533985.1 Ruegeria sp. E8 | reverse complement strand
ATTGATCCACTGGATCAATCGCTTAACGTCTTCACCTCGTCAGGCTCATAACCTGAAGGTCAGAGGGTCAAAGCCTAACACCAAAACCAAAATCCAAACAGCCCGCTCGATCTACAAACAGTCCACTGGACCGTTTGCCTCACGATCTCACCTCCTCAGGCTCATAACCCAAAGCGCACAGGGTCAAAGCCTAACAACGTAATCAATTTTTTATCGGTGCGTTCGATCTGCAAATAGTCCGCTGGTGTCTTGCCACCTGCCGCTGGGGCACTGATATGACATTTCTCAAACAGAGTTTCCGGCACTAGTGGATTCTACCGGCTGCATCCGTTAGCCGCTCAGTACTTCCTCCCAACAAGGAATTATCTCTACATAGCTGTCGTTTGTTTTTCGGATGAAATTTTGAGAATTAGTGAAGCTCGCTGAGCTGCTGAACCCGCCCAATTGGTCAACTTACTATCGGAATCGTAAAAATTCGGATAATTTGAAAACACGTGCCCCATCTCGATCAAACCTATTTCTGAAGGAAAGGGAGCATAGTTTTGTCTATTGATTTTCCAAATTGGCCACCGAAACCTTACAGCTCGGACAGTTGGCCGCCATATTGGCTTCGATTTGAAACGGAATACCCTGGTTCGCAACGGCGCTCACGATTGGTGTCGCATAGTGTTGCCCCTTACATCATTAACGTAACGGGTGAACTGCCTGATCGTGAAACCCTAGGGGCCATTGCGTCGAACTACCTTGAACGAGTCGAGGAGTATTTAAAGCGGCAAGAGGAGTCTCTGGGCTGGCCTGACGGTTGGGGCGGAACGCAGATTATCGAGAACGCTAGATCTGAAAGCTGGGACCTGGTGCATTGGCTTGACGTCTGGCCTCCTGTGGGCAGTAAGAAGAAAGAGAACCCTCCACAAATTGCCTCTTGGAACCTGTCCAGGACGGCAGATCACAAGCTACCTGCGACTATTGTTATGGTTGCTACAGAGTTCCTGAACGATCAGGGTAAACCTGCTGAATTTTCCATCGGCGTCAGTGTTCCCATGCTGGTGACAGCGCCGTCAGACGGTGTGTTCAAGGTGATTATTCGTTCGTTCACGGCCGAATACCCTGATAGATCCAAAAAAAGCTGGTCGACTGTAGACGCCAAGGCGAATTTCCCAAGCAGAGATGAACGCCAAAAAATGCTGGGTGCCCTTACCAACGAACTCACAAATTACCCCTCTGAAATTTTGGGTAAAATCGCAGCTTCGGCAGAAGTTCTTCCACGTTCAATACAACTGGAGCAAATCTTTGTTTTGTCCGACTTGGCGCCGGGCTTTTTAGCCCAACCGTTCGTGATCGAGACGGTCTCAAAGGCGCGTGGAGCGGTCGACCGCTTTCCGAATTCACTGAGCTATCTGGTGGTCAACAAGATTAAGGCGACACCGAGAGAAGGGGGCCAGCAAGCTCAATATGATTTCAAGCTCCTGACCACGGAAACCTGTTCTTTGATCACGCATGTTGGTGAAGGAGAGGCCCGAGTTTGGTCTCAAACACCGCCCGCTTCAAAGATTCCTTTTGACCCTGCCCAACCTGACTTGCCTTACAATTGGAAGCTGCGTCGGCCAACACGCACAGATGACATGCTTAACCGATTCAGAGAGTTGCGGGACTTTGCGAACAATAGGGATTTTTCGCTGGAAAACACCGGATTTAGGGTTCGCCTGTGTCCTGAATTTGTACCGGAAGATAAAGTGCCGGGGAATCCTGGTCCGACAAAGAAGATAGATTTACCTGCAAACAGGGAAATCCAACTTCGCAGCAACGCGTATTCGGCGTTGCTTGCCTATGCGAACTCCCACGACTTTTTCAGGATGCTGGATGCGTTTGATGTCGTCCTCGACGATTTTGTCGTGCGCGCGGAAAGGAACATTCAGATTTTCTACCGCTACGGCATTGCACCCGGTCCGGGAAAAGACGGGCGCACAGTGAACGCGCAGGTTGCCTATGATTGCAAAGACGACTCTGCGACGCTGCCAACCATTCGCATGAATCTGGCCCTGGCAGAGCTGACACGCTGGGATCGACCCCTGAACAACGCCGGCGAACGCACTTGGGCGCAACCTTTGGGGATCGCGACAGACAGGCGGTGGATGTTGCACGAATTTGGCCATTATCTGCTGGCTGCGCGCCTTGGGAAGCTTGAATTTGATTTTGCCCACAGCGCGGGTGATGCAATGGCCGCGATTATATGCGATCCGGAGTCCCAGCTGGCAGACCCACGCAACGGGGTCGCCGAAAGCTTTCGCGGGATCACCTTTCCATTCGTATTTTCAACACGTCGCCATGACAGATCACCCACATTGGGATGGGCCTGGTACGGAGAGTTGAACCGGTCTGTCATTGAATCGCCGCCCACCGGTTGCGACGACTTGAAGGGGTATCTGACCGAACAAATCCTTTCGACGACCCTCTTCCGGTTATATCGCGCATTGGGTGGAGACTCGATGGATGCAGATGCACCGGATGTGTACCTGCGCCAGCGTGCTTCCTTTTTGACGATGTATTTGTTGGTACGGGCCATTCAGTCCTTTGGTCAATCGCCGTCGACTGCAGAAATGCTGGAGCTGGCCATGGAGCAGATCGATCGAACTCAGGCGGGTAGGCTGGAGGTGGATTGGACCTATTATTTTGATGCTACACCTCCACCCGTTGGAATGCCGCAATCCGATGGCTGGAAGGGCGGGGTAGCCCACAAAGTGGTGCGTTGGGCGTTTGAAACGCAGGGTATGTTCGTTGAGGATCGCGAAAAGACACATAACGGTATGGGCAAGCCTCCCGATGTTGACGTCTTTATCACCGATCGGCGCCCTCTGCGCGAAATGGTCAATGGCAGCTGGTTCGACTATGGCCCCGGTAGCTATTGCCCCGTCTCGCTGGGCTGGAGTGATGACGCTTTGTGGCTGATGTCAGATCAGATGACGGTTGGGAATCGAGGCTCTGAAGTTGCAGAGGATTGCGCCCTGCGTAAATGGTTTGGGTTTGTCTTTGATGCCGACGAGAATTGGGGCCTTACGTCTTCGATTACCTGGCTGCCGGGATTTACAACGCAAGAAGTTATCCCAAACATTGGTCCTGGTGAATCCCAGAACCTCTCGTTCGACGACACCGATCCGGCTTTGGCAGATGCGGTGCAAGAGGCACTTGTAAACCTACCGACAAACAGCACCGGATATGTTTTGGTGCTTCTTGAGCTTACATGCCCGGACGATCGAGCCAACACAGACCCTTTACAGGCTCTGGGCGTAGCGGTCGGGACGAGTGTCAACGACCTGCCCAGGACACCCCGCGAACTGACGGATCTGGTTGCCAACGACAACAACCTTGGATTGTGGGTTGTTAAGGTCCCGTGACTTCAGGCACCGGGTCGGTGCCCCAGGGTGTGGGCCATTCTGGTTTGGATGCTTCCAGCACAGTTTGAAGCGTTGGACAATCAATCCCCGCGATTGGATTTGAGTCCGAGTCCGTATGGTTGTTTCTGTCGAACAGAGCATCCCAGATACCGGCCGCGAGGTGACGGCTGGCTGTGCTATCTGATGGGTAGTGCACTCCGATACGTTCGCGGTTCACGGCAATTCGATGCGCAATTGACAGGAGCGGCGACGGGATCGGATTGGTTCCATTCAGATCACTCCATCTTGGTTTGCGCAGCAGATGTCCATCTTCCGGGCTTGGTATGACGTCCACGCCATCAATCTGAACTTCGTCTTTCAGGACGCCATACCGATAATAGATCCCTGGTATCTCTAACAGCAGCAGCGAAATGAAATGCCCAAGAAAGGAATGCCCGCTGGGAAAAGCCGGATGGGCTGGCGGGCCGAAAGGCACGGTCAGGCCGGGGCGCAAGATTGACGGCCGCACTCTTTTATAGTGTGCCTTGTATGACATGTAGACCACATTCCCGATTGCCAGACCAACTTCGATCAGCTTCAGCGTATTGGGGTGATCAAACGAGTTAGCTCCCAGAAAATGGATCAGGTAATCCGGTAAGCCGTCGGCCTGAACATCGGACTCAACAAGGTAATTCAGACGATCATCCTGCATATAGTATTTTAGCTTTTCCAACTCACCTTTGATGAAATTGAAAGCCGCTACTTTCTGAGCAGGTGTGCTTCCCGGTTGCCATTCCAGGTCACCTGGTTCCAACCAACCCCGTGTTTCCGGATTGATCCCTACCAGACTGCTGCCGGTGGAGGTGGGCAACCACTTTTCATATTGCCCCGCAATTTCCAGCGCTGCCAACGTTCCCGGTTCCTCCCGGTCGGCAGCGCGCAACCATTCGCCAAGATGCGGGTCAAACGGAAGCGTCCAAAACCGCAATTCGGGATCCCAGTCGGCGGTTGTCCAGACCAAAGGGTCCCTGTCCGGTTGATAAGGGTTGATGATAAATTCCAGCGGGAACGGAGATACGCCGGAATTGTCGGGTGTAAACTCAAGTGCCCAGGGCAGCAGCGCCAATTCGATTGGGGTGGCGTAGTAACTGCGAATGAAGCCGATTCCGCCATCTGCACCAACCGGGATCGCGCCCATGCCCATGCCGTTACCCATGCCCATGCCCATGCCGTTACCCATGCCCATGCCCATGCCATTACCCATGCCCATGCCCATGCCATTACCCATGCCCATGCCCATGCCGTTACCCATGCCCATGCCCATGCCGTTACCCATGCCCATGCCGTTACCCATGCCCATGCCGTTACCCATGCCCATGCCCATACCGTTACCCATGCCCATGCCCATACCGTTACCCATGCCCATGCCACTACCCATACCCATGCCGTTGCTTGTGCTCTTTCCCGACGTCATCAAAAATCTCCTTATCGTGTGTAATGGGCTTGAAAATTCGTCAGTCAAAAGTCCTTCAACGCGGCAAGCCCGCTATAAATAACCCACTTTTTAAGGCCAATTTGTCTTCTTTACGTACAAAAGGATACCACGAAACAAAGCGATCTACTGAGAAATCTTTGTCGAGCTGCAATATCTCGGTCCCCACAGACCGCGCTTTATTCTCCTGGCCATTCATTGCCAGACTGGCGGCCAATATCCTTAGGGTTGCAATAAAGCGAGGATTGACCTGCCGTGCCTTTTGCAGCCATGAAACGGCTTCGGCGTAGTTGCCGGCTACAAATTCGGCAATGCCGACACCTGTCCACCAGGTGAAATTCAACGTGTCAAAAGGACTGAGCTTAAAGGCGTTTTGAAACCGCGGTATCGCTTCGTCCCTGCGGCCCAGATAGGACAGAGTCACGCCGCTGGTAGCCCAACCCAAGGCGTTGTTCTGATCCAGTGACAGCGCCAGATCAAACATCGACATTGCGTGATACGGGTCACCTTCGATCAGGCTGGTCAGGTGCCCCGCAACCACCAGGCAAAATGGATCGTCAGGATCCAGCGTGATGGAATGACGGGCATGTTCAACAGCCAGCTTCTTGTCGCGTTCAGGGTCGTCAGAGCGTTCTTCGCCAAAGAGATAATTCAATCGCCAGGCAGAATAGGCATAGGCCCGGGCATAAGTCGGGTCGAGTTCGATGGCTCGCTGCAACGCGATACCGGATTGCAAATACCCGTTATCGGTGAATCGATACAGTTCCGACGCTGCTTTGAGAACGCAATCATAGGCGTCAAGACTGTCAGTTGAACGATTTCGCACGCGCTCGATCCCATGCGCATTCAAGCGTGGCTCGAACGAGCCGACAACAGAGGCCACAATCGTATCCTGGAAATCGAACAGGTCTTCGGCGGTACCGTCAAAAGACTCGGACCAGATTGACCGATTTAGGGCAACATCGACCAATTCCGCCGTAATGCGAAGCCGGTCGCCCTGGCGGCGGACGCTTCCGTCCATTACGTAATTGACACCCAGTTGCGATGCTATTTCCTGAAGGTCTATCGAACGTTTGGCAAATCGCAGCGTCGATGCGCGCGCGATTACGTGAAAGGCGTGGCTGCGGGATAGGCCGCTGATTATGTCTTCTGTGATCCCCGACCCAAAATATTCTTCCATTTCATGGCCCGAAGACGCGCGAAACGGCAGGACGGCAACTGTGGGCCGCGATGTCCATTCAATAAACGGTTGATGCAAAGTTGCGTTCTCTTCCGAGGACTCCTTCAAAGGCACAACCTGGAACAAGTGGATGATGCGGTTGATGTTCTTCAGCCGCGGCGTTCCCAGATCTCTGAAGCGAACGTTGACCTTGCTTCCTGCCAGTTCTCTTATCAGCCCAGTTGCCACGATCTGGCCGGGCGCGGCAGCGTCATGAATACGTGACGCTATGTTTACGCCATCTCCTAAAATGTTCTCTTGGTTCACCAGGACATCTTCGACATTCAAGGCTATCCGCAGTTGCAGATCTTTTTGGTCGTTTGTGGTAACGAGATCGCGTGGCTCGGTTTGGGCGTCAACGGCCCATTTTAACGCCGCTACAACACTGCCGAACTCAACGAGGATCGCGTCACCCACTGTTTCAACCAACCGACCTTTGTGCCGTTCAAGCAGTGGCAGCAACAATTCTTCTCTGAGTGATTTCCACTGGTTGCTGGTCCGAACGTCGTCTTCTGCCATAAGGCGCGAGAACCCTGCCACGTCTGCAAAAGCAACTACTGCAAGCCTGCGGGTTTCAGAAACCAGAGGTTCGTTTTCATCCACCATTGAAGGTCTTTCTGAAGAATCTCGTTCGTATTCGGTAAGTATAGAACTGAAAGCAGATTAGCGGCACAAAGGTCGTCGGTCTATTCCCCCGCCTGGTATTAGCGGAAATCTTGCGGCTTGGACTTTCGCTTGTTGTCCAGTCGATCAGCAACGCGTCTTTGGTTCTGGGGCTTTGTGCCGGGCCAATGAGATCTTACAGCGAAATTAAGCGGACAGTTCATAGATCTCGCATGTGACCCGTTCTTGTGTGACTGGCCCGAGGTCGAAAAAAAACGACTCAAAACATATTAATGTGATAATTTGTTGAGACGACGAATGAAGAGGGCGCCATTTCGCGTGTTTTGAGGGGGATCTGATGAAAGTTTTCCAAGTTCTGGCAATAGTGAGCGGGTTTTGCGCCACAGCTGTGAATGCACAAGAAAACCCAATCCAACATGATGCGGAGTTTTACATCCTGATGGCCCAACATGCCGACCAATGGGCGCAGGATGACGCGGATGTCGACGATGCCCTCGCGGCTTTCCGAGAGGGCAACGGAGGGAAACCGCCGAATATCATCAGCGTTTTGATTGATGACATGGGCTTTGGTGACATGGGCATCCCTGAACTGAACGCGGTGCGCGGGTATGAGACGCCTAACATCAACGACTTTTCTGATCAGGCCATGCGGATGGTTCGGATGTATACCGAACCCTCATGTACTCCGACCCGCGTCGCGCAAATGACCGGGCGGTTGCCGGTGCGTATGGGGATGGGTGACACAACAGTCGACATTGCCGGTTTTGGTCTGCCGGATGAAGAGGTGACGCTTGCAGAGGTATTGAAGCAGGCCGGTTACGCGACAAGCCATGTTGGAAAGTGGCACATGGGGGATATCGCCGAAAGCTGGGCCATGAACCAAGGCTTCGACTATGCCCAGCACGCCATCCACCAGCAGGGTCAGCTGACCATCTTCAATGACGATGCGATCAAGGAACAGGTCTCGGTCGCGATTAAAGACTATGATGACAAATACACTCTGGATAGCTGGTTCCGTCCCGATGCTGCCGCGATGATGACAGTGATCGAAGGCGAGACCGGCGGCCCGATCCGCGAGATCCGAATGGAGTCCGGTGAGCGCTGGAACGCGGCGAAGTATGACGAGATGAACCAAGCCTTTCAGGACAAAACACTGGAGGAGCTGGACCGTCTGGCAGCTGGCGATGCGCCTTTCTTTCTTCAGTATTGGCCGATGATCCCGCTGGATAACACACGCGCCGGTCGGTCCGGCCCCGAAAGTGTGAATGGCGGCCTCTATGTGGACAAGATGCAGCTGTTGGATGAATGGCTCGGCGATTTGTTTGCGCGGCTGAACGAGCTTGAGTTGACCGACAACACTGTTGTGGTCGTCATGGGCGATAACGGACATTTCACCAAATACGCGCCGCAGTCAGGTTTTACACCGCTGATCTATGCGGGTGGCAAAGGCGACACGACAGAAGGTGGCGTCCGCGTGGATGCCTTCATCCGCTGGCCCGGTATGATCGAGGCCGACGGGCTGCTTAACAGCATCATCCATGTCTCGGACCTTTATACGACACTTTCCCGTTTTGCCGGGGCGGAGTCATTTATACCTCGGGATCGGTTGGTGGACGGTGTGGATCAATCCGCAGCGCTGCTGTTTGCCGATGAGACCAAAGCTCGCCGCGACCACGTCATCATCTATTCGGTAAACAAGCCCGAGGCGATCGTGAAGGATCAGCTTAAGTTGAAGCTGCCGGGACCAGGCGAAAGCGCAATTCTGGCGAAGTTCTTCGATCTCTATCGGGACACACGCGAAGAGTATTCAGTTTCGACCGAAGTCGGTGCATGGGGCGGACAGGAATTTGCGAGAATTCTGGGACGTCACATGGCCCGAAAAGAGAAATTCCCCGACACGCCCCCGGCATATGGCGTGCCGTACGAAGGTATCGAAAACATCCGCCCGGAAACCCAGAAAGCCGTTGAGGCGTTTCTGATCAAAAGCCAATCGCCGAAGCAATAGAATTTAGCCGTGCGTGGTCGAACTGCGCTCGGCGGGATGCCTGAAGTTAAGGATTGCGCCATGTTTGGAACGATAATCTATTTCCTGGGTTTGATCGGATCCTTGGGTATTGGGTTCGTCTATTTCCGTGACCTGGGTGACGTTTCTCAGATGCTTCTCAAGGTAAAGCGCGAAAACATGGTGCGCTTTATCCGTAACGAATACCGGTTTATTGCCATCGGGTTGGGCGCGTTTGCCGTTGCGACCCTTGCGCATTTCGCTTTGGGTTCCGGGCCTTTCTGGCTCTGGCTTGTCAGTGCGCTGCTGGTGTTGTTTCTTTACGGGTTTCCCTATGTCTGGGTGCATCTTGGACTCAGAAATCAGCTTAACACGGCGAAATACTTCCCGATTGATATCGCCAGCGACTACGTTGGGCCGACAGCACCCGTCATAGTGATCGAGAACGACGGCCATGCCCGAGCCCATCCGGATGCGCAGATCATGCGGCCACATCTGGCGGGAGATGAAATAGGGCTTGGAGGCAAGGACATCGTCATGACCTACTGCGCCATGGCCAATCTGGGGCAAGGCTACTCGCCCAGCATTGACGGCAAACGCCTGAACCTTGAGGTGCTGGCTCAGCACGGCAACAACCTGATCCTGCGCGACAACGACACGGGCGAGCCGATCCAGCATATCTATGGTTTTCGCGAAGCCGACCGTGATCCGAACACTGAAGGCCCGGCATGCCCCATGCGCCCTGAGGCGCAGATGAAACCCTGGCCCACATATCGGATGACCTTCCGAGGGTTCCGCAAAGTCTTTCCTGACGGACAGGTCTATTTGAACAAACCTTCCTCGAATCCGCTTCTGCGGCTGCTGGATACGGTCACCGAAATCACGTTCGGATGGGGCATCAGTCGCCAGCATCAGGAAGACGCTCCGGTAATGGACAACATGGATCGTTCAGATGATCGACTGCCCAACAAGACCTATGTTTGGGGCATCACGATAGGGCAGGACGCGGCGTGCTGGACTGACGACTTCGTTGTCGAAAACGACTGGATTGTAAACGCCACTGTCGGGGGTCGGGATGTCGTGGTCAGCCTTGATCCCCGATTTGAGAGCCTGGGCGTTTGGTACAACGACAGCGGTAAACCCGTGACCCGTTGCGACTTTTGGGGTGTTTCGGATCAGGGCCAACTGAATCGGGTCGAAACCCTTCGGGCCGGTGTGTTCTGGCATGTTTGGTCCGAGTTCTTTCCAAACACTGACATCAACCGCGTTGGTACGCCCGTGGCGCAGACAGAAGAAACAGCAGCCTGAGGACATCAATTGAGACCTAGGGAACACCGGATTTAAGGAGAGAAGAAATGGCAAGGAAAATAAGAAATCTGGTAACCCTCCTGGGGATCGCCTTGGCAGGATCAACGGCCACGAGCGTTTCAGCACAGCAATCGGATTGGTCCTATCAAGCAACGATTTACCTGTTCATGCCTGAAACGGAACTGTCCCTCGCCACTCCAAGCGGCACGCTGGACGGTACTTTGAGTTTCTCGGATGCGCTTGAAAATCTGGATTTTGCGTTCATGGGAGCTTTCGCCGCGTCCAATGAGCGTTGGTCGTTACTGGCAGACTACAATTACACCAATCTATCGTTCGGCAACGCCACATCCGGTCCGGCGTTTTCAGGTTTGGATACGTCTACAACAATCAAGTTTTTCAGCGGCTATGTCGGCTATCGGGTCTTCCAAGCCCCAACGATCAGCGTAGATGTCACTGGTGGATTTCGATGGTTCAGCACGAATACAACCTTCACACTACAGCCAGGGGCAGTCGCAGGACGAAGCGTGACAGCCGACGACAACTGGACCGACCCGATCGTCGGAGCCCGCGCGCGGGTGCAGTTTTCGGACAGGTGGTCCGGGACCGGGTTTGTCGATTATGGGGGTTTCAGAAGTGGTAGCGAAACCTGGCAGGTTTTGTTGACTGCTGACTATGCAATAAATGACCGTTGGCAGATACGGGGCGGTTACCGCTATATTTCATTTAGCCACGACATCAACGGCAATGATTTCGATTTCGATCAATCAGGCCCACTGCTGGGCGCGACCTACAGGTTCTGACCACCTTAAGTTAACGCAGCCTTCTATGCTTCCAACATTGCTCGGTCTCTCGAGACCGACAATGAAGCTATGTCAAAAGCCGAGCAAAGAATGATGGCGGAGACGAAGGGATTCGAACCCTCGAGACGGTTTCCCGCCTACTCCCTTAGCAGGGGAGCGCCTTCGACCACTCGGCCACGTCTCCGCCGACGGGTATATCCGTGCAAGCGACGGAAATACAAGGTCAATTCTGGAGCGTTTGGCACTTTTCTTTTAAATCACGGAAATCCTTGAATTTGCTGCAATTCACGATGAGTGACCGGACAGTCAGACCGATGTTGGCCAATGGCCATGCTCTGCGAGCACGTCTAGGTATGGTGCAGATCACCATCCGGTCACGATCCGGTAACGCCCCGATGCGAATCGTTCTCCAGCCCAATAGGAGAACAACATGCCGCAACCTACTGTTCCGTCTGAACCGTGGCAGCGCCTTGGAAAACCCGATCATGAACTTAGCCGTGATCAGCGCCGTTCGAGTGTTCTGATTACTACCGCAGAGAAGGCGATCAAGGATCACAACGGTGAATCGGACCTGTTTGCAGGGGTATGGCCCACGAATTTCTCGAAGGGTCTGCGGCATGATGAAAACGGGATTGTCGATGCGCAGGTTTACACTGAGTTTCTGGAAGAAGTGGCCGACCCTACCTGCACCGACAATCATGGAAACAGGCTGGCGCTGTTTGATACACCAGCCTATTCCGGGCCCTTCCGCACCACGCCATCAGAGGGTGGTGAATTTAGATGGCGTGCGTGGGAAGGGCCCATCCTGGGCCACCGATTGGGCCTTAACGGCTCGGATGCCGGCGGTTTAGGTATCGCTCCGGCGCCGGAGCTTGGGTCGGATGAACTGGCGGCTGAGATGGCAGAAGTTTACGCGATGGCCTATCTGCGGGACGTGCCATTTGAAACCCTTCGGAACCGTGGGGATGACGTGGACAAAGTGGTTGGCGCACTTGGTCAGCTGGAATGGTTTCGTCGTGACGGGCGCCCTACGGATGCCAATGGCGCGGAAATCGGGAAAGTTTCAGCAGCCCGGCGGGTTCGGGATGGCGAAGGTCTGTCACCTCAGACCTTGTTCCGTGGCTCCAGCCAGGGCTGCGCGCAGGGGCCGTACCTGTCGCAATTCCTGGTTCAGGGGCATGACCCGCTGACAACAGAAAATGCGAGTTCGCAGGGGCAGCAGATGGTACAATCTGCGCCCGCCGGAGCGATGCCGTTCGGCGCGTTGCGGATCGATCAGAGGATCGCACCTCAGGCCATGGGTGTGGACTATCTGCGCGATTGGGCGGAATGGCTGGATGTTCAAAACGGGGCCGACACAACCGGCGAACAGGCTTTTGAAAGCGGTGGTCCGAAATTCATTGAAACTCCGCGAGATCTTGCAACTTACGTGCATTTCGACACGATTTATCAGGCCTTTTTCAACGCCTGCCTGCTGATGCTGGGTCGGGACACCAAAACGGACGCAGGATTGCCCAAGGCAAGACATGCCTGCACGCGCGATCCCGGAGCATCGTGGGATGGTGCGCATGTGCTGTCGTTGCTGGCGGAAACCGCAACCCGTGCCTTGCGGGCCGTAAAAAGCCAGACCTTTCAGGTGCACAACCGTGCCCGCCCGGAAAAGCTGGGCAGCATCGCCAGTCTGATAGCGAATGGCCATGGTTCCATGCTTGGGACGTCTGAACCTCTTGCTGCCGCCCATCTTGCAAAGCTGGAAAACGCGGTTTGCGAGGGTTTCAGCCTGATGGGCGCGATTGCAGCCGCACCTTCCAACAGGCGGTTCGCGCATAACGCGATATCCCATAAGGGTCTGCCGCAAAACGATCGCAACTTGTTGCTGCCCATTGCCTATCCCGAAGGCTCCCCGATGCACCCGTCATATGGGGCCGGGCACGGCGCGGTTGCCGGGGCTTGCGCCACTGTGCTCAAGGCGTTTTTCAGGACCCATGCACCGGACGGGTCGCGGGTTTCATTGGCAGAAGCGGCCATGCCGCGGGTTCTTGTTCCTACTGCGGGAGGCAAAACGCTGACCGAGTCCGCCCGGCCGGAAGACAGTGCCGCCAACCTGACACTGAATGGTGAGCTGAACAAGCTGGCTGCGAATGTTGCGATAGGGCGCATTCTGGCAGGGGTTCATTTCTACAGCGACTATTTCGACAGTGTCCGGATGGGTGAGCGTGTTGCTGTCGGCATTCTGGCCGAGCACATGGCGAAATCGCCGGGTTCGGCGAAAGTGTCGCTTGAGACGTTTGACGGAGATCGCCTCAGCATCGTCGGAAATCGCGCGTCAGACAGCGAGATTCATATTGTGAACAGCACGCCCGAAAGATGGTGGACTCGCCATCTGCCTGAACAGGCAGGCTGGGAAGGGTGAAGGTGCCTGACACCGTGAAAGGCAGTTCTTCATGATGTTCCCACACTCGTCACCCGTTGCGATGCCCCGAATGGAAGCGAAACCACCGGGTTCTTGGTGCCCGACCTTTCATCCCTTTGTTTCCAAACCTCAGCGGTGTTCATCAATGTCTGTTTTCTATTCACCGGGCCTTGCTGATCAAGGCGTGAACAATGCCGCCCTGTCAGCGTGGAATTCAAGTATTCAGGACATTTTTGACAGGCGTGGCGTCAGCCCGTTTCTGGTCATGGATCCACGTGACATAGAGTTGGGCCAACGCATGATTGGGTTCAGATGGCCCGCCAATCCGCGTGAACCTCGGGATTGTTTGGGCGCGGATCTGGCTGCACGCCTGTCTGACCAGGGCTGGTCCGGCAGAGTGGAATTGCACAATGAATACCTGGAATACGCGCTGGTGATGCGGCGCGATGCCGACGGGAGAATGCGTCCGAAGCGCTTTGTGGCCACGACCGAGTTGATGGAATGGTGGCGAACCATGGCGGTGTTCGACATGAATCATTTCCTGTCGGCGGTCGCCTCCGTTACGGGGCGTTATTACTCCTGCGAGGACCTGTTTGAAGCTTCGCCGACGAACTGGAATGCGATGGACGTGCCGCAACGCGAGGCCCGTTTCCACAAGAGACTGGTTGGTGCAGGTCACGCTCACCCGCCGGAACATACGCTGAATATCCGGCATGCTCTGTTTCTGTCGAATGACACGAACAGCCTGAGCGATCTGATCCATACCATGCATCTCTCTTCCTTCCCGTATCTTGTAAATAACGGCGAAAACAGGCGACGGGCACGGCTGGAGGAAGTGCTTGATTTCGCCAATCGGCGGGATCTGCATTGCCGACATGCCGGGGCTCGATTGGCGAGAGAGACATTTGATCTGGCTTACTGGAAGGGCGGAGGGGCTCCAACTGGCCGCGCCATGGCATTCTCTGATCCGTTGGGCCTCTATATTCGGGCGTTCCACGTATCCGAGTTGTGCGTTGGTGAGGTCAATGTGCCTATGGATTGGGTGCGGTTTGCGCGCGGTGAACACGGAATGCCCATGCGTCTGGAGTTCGGTCCTGCTGACGATGATCCGCGATTTCTGGATGATGTTACATTGGGGTCAGGCGCCTCGGCGCGGCCAGTCTCGGGCTATACATTGGCCAGCTTGATCGAGGTCGGCCCCCTGATTACGGTTGCTGCCAACCCACGCCCGATCACCCGCGTTGAGTTCATTGAAATTCCGGGCGTTGATCCCGGGCAGTTCGTGTGTGGCTTGCCCGAGACCCGACGTTGCAAGCAGATTTCGGAATTTGCGGACCGGAGCGAAGCAGAAGGTTTTGCCGACCCGGCATACATAGGTGAAATCAAGAGTTGACGGGTGTCTAGACCAGCACGGCTTTGACCACTGGCAGAGGGATTTCGGGCGCAGTCATGTCAAATATCGCAACCGGGCGGCCAGCTGCCGTGCTGGCTGCGGTCAAAACGGCCATCAATGTCGGGTCGGGTTTGTCCCACCTCTTTACGTCGAACAGGGTTGTCGGATCTGTGGGGCGGTCAGTTAATGCCCCGCGATACCGCCAGAACAGACGCGCCTGTTCGGCATCCATGCCGTCAACCGTCACACCGTTAAATTCAAGCATCACCATGTTGCGCCAGGAGACCACGGCCTCGGATGCCGCGTGCCAGACACCCTGCACCAGATCGGTGGAAAACGCTGTGCCATAGGTCGGCCGCCCGCCATCTGCATCTTCACAGATCGCGCGCAGCAAAAGGCCGATTCCCGGAACTTCGCGGATGTGAACGCTCAGATGCCGCAAGTGGGTACCCAGCCAACGGGTCAGATCGTCGGGCAGCGCTGTTTCCGGCAGCAGATGTTCAAATCTATGTGATCCAAGGGCGTGCTCCAGACACTCCAGCGCCGCCCACAAGGCAGCCGCCTCATGTGTTGGACCAGCAGCAGCCCCCTTGGACGTAATCGTCCCTGTACTGCCCGGAGCCCCCAATGCAAGCGCTTCAATCGGCATCACGTGGATGTCTCCATCCGACGCGATAAGGCTTTCGCGGATTTCCGGCCCATCGGCGCTGTATTGCAAAGCATAGCGTTCTATTGCCTCAAAACCGGCCAGGCGTGCTGCCTCTTCTTCGGTGCGTGCAGTCCCAAAAGAAACCCGGTGTTTCATAGCACCCGCAGGCGTCAGGGCCCCATTGCGCAATTCGACCATACGGAAGGCTGCATGGATCGGTGCGCCTTTGGGAAATTCGGCAAACGAGGGTTTGGAAATTAGTCGTGCAGTTTCAGCACTTTCAATCAACGCATCAGTCATTTTCGTTTCCGGATAAACATATAACAGGTTATACAAATGGGCATTGTTAATAGAGAAGGAGATTTTACATGGCTCGTTTGACAATCAATCCGAATTATTCTTTGAAAGATTTGGGATGTGAAGTTCTGAACGCCGCGCGTGGCAGCGCGCTTGGGTCGCAAGATGACAAGGATGCCGCAGAACAGAAGATACAGGACATTCTGGCAGATAGCGGAAACCCGGCGGTCAAGTTTGTCTATGACACCAAAGATCTGGTTCATATCGTCATTCCGGATCTGAGCGACAAGAAGCCGGACCCGAACCCCGATCACGATTCATGGTGCTGCAGGCTGGCCTACGAAGCGATGGGCGGCATTGTTGTTTATGGGTGCGGATCCTGACCGCGGCATCGGCGTTCGCCTGAGGACATTTTGTGACTAAGGCAAAAGACAAGATCTTCCTGACCGGTCCGTTTCAGGTGATATGTAATGACGGTCAGGATGCTACACCGCGTAGCACCAAGGCAAAGGCGCTTCTCGCCTTGGTGTTACTGTCCAAAAACGCAGTGCGCAGCAGGGCGTGGTTGCAGGACAAACTATGGAGCCAAAGCTCTCCTTCCCAAGGAGCAGCTTCGCTTCGAAAAGAACTGAGTGTTCTAAGCAAACATCTAGCCAGATTTGATCTCGGTTTTCTTGAGGTTGGGCGCGAGAAGGTGTCAATCGATCTAAAAACGCTTGAAGTTGATCTGTTCGACGAACCGCTTCAACCAGATCGAGCCGAACTTTTGGAAGGTTTGGATGTTGCTGACCCCGAGTTCGAAGATTGGCTTACCGTTGAACGGCAGGCGTATTGGGAGATTTCCTTCGATGAAAACACCGCTGCTCCGCTAGGCGGACGTGGACCATCCCATTGGGCGCACCATCGACCGGCTATTGTTGTCGAACCCTTGGAGGTTGTTGGTGATAACCATGAGGTTGCCGTGGCTGCGGCTTCAATACGGGACGAGTTGCTTTTCTTGCTGGGGACACTTTCTGATGTGATCGAATTGCGCGATGCGCGTAGACAGGAAGGCCCTATAGATGGCTATGTTCTCAGCGGCAGCGTGGTCGGCGCAGAAGGCTTGCGGGTGGCAGCTCAACTGACTTCAACTGCGGATCAGGTTTGTCTGTGGACGCAACGATTCCGGTTTCGTGGGCAGGACACTTTTGACGCCGTCGAAGAGATTGCGATGAAAGTCGTCGAGGCTTTGCAATTGCGTCTGCGGGATGGCCACTGGTCCGAAATCTGGTCGGTGCGTTCAACATCAACCGAAGTTTGGACAGCGTTTCAAAACGGGCGAATTCAAGAAAGCTTCACGACCAAGGATGGTCTGTTTCGCGCCATTCGGCAATACGAAGCCTGTTTGCAGCGGGACCCGGATTATCTGCCAGCGCGTATCGCGATTGGCTTCTGCCGGTTGGACTTAATCCGTCTGGGCATGGACGATACACCCGTCCAAACCCTGGCCATTGTTGAAGCCGATAGCGCCTTGCTGCGGGAAAAGCACCCTACAGATCCCTATTGCGCCGCGCTGGAAGCCTTTACACACAACGTCGCGAGCCGAACAGGAAAGGCGTGCCAGTTGATGCGCACGGTGCTCGAGCGGTTTCACAGCAGTCCTGAACTGTTGGGGTATTACGGCGTGTTGCTGATGTATGATAACCGATTGAAAGAGGGAGTGTCAGTGTATCAGCAAGCGCTTGCGCTGACGCCGCACCCGCCGATTTGGATAGAGGCAAACCTTTCCATGACCTTGGCTTTGTCCGGAGACAATGCAGCGTGGCAGCATGCGCATAACGTCCTGCGGGTAGATCCCGGCAGCGTGCGTGCGCGGGTTGTGCTGTGTATGTTGTCGGCAGCCGCCGGGAACCAGTCCCTGGCCCGTCGACATGCCCGGCGCATTCTGGAATTGCAGCCGGGTTTCACCGCCGAGCGCTGGGCCTGGCCCGGCTGTTTCAAAAACAAGAAACACTACAATGAAGGCGCGCGGCTTTTGGCAACCGCCGGTTTGTGACCGGATTCAGCTTTCTTCCAGCACCTTGCGGGCCACGCGAAAACACTCCAGCGCCTGTGGAACACCGCAATAGATTCCGACCACGTGGATGATGGCGCGAATTTCTTCCTTGGTCACACCGTTGTTGATGGCACCCCGGCAGTGGATTTCCCATTCGTGCATTTTCCCCAGCGCGCCGATCATGGACAGGTTCATCATCGAACGCGTTTTGGCGTCGATCACGTCATCGCCCCAGCCAAAACCCCAGCACCAGGCCGTCATCGCCTCTTGAAAGGGGCGGGTGAAGTCATCGGCGGCGGCGAGATTCTTTTCCACATATTCCGCGCCCAGCGTTCCCTTGCGTTGTTCCAAACCTTTGAGGAACAGGTCTTCGTCAAAAATATCGGCCATTGCGGGTCTCCGGTGTGTCAGCGTGTCAGGCGGTGTTTGTAAAGGTGATCATAGTGGGGTTTCATCCGGCGGTGTACCTGCTTCACCCGGTCAGGCGCTTCCGTGATGTCGATATGCTTGCGCGGCTGCGGGGCAAGACCGGTCGATTTCGCAAGGTTGCCGTGGAACGATCCTCCGTCCCACCAACTGTGGGCGGATGGATTCCCGCCTGCTTCCCAGGTCAGGGCCTCTTCTATGAAGGGGACACCCACCGCCTCGCAGAATGCTTCGGTCATGCCATGGGGGTCTTCCAGCAAGTCATCGCTGTCAATCACCGGTGGTGGCGCGCCGTTCAGGGCTGTCAAAAGATCAAACAGCGCGCGCTGTTCCGGAAAGCCAACCTCGCCTTCGGCAAAATCCGGCCATTGCTTGTACATGGACGTGATGGTCTTGGCCGGATCACGGATCAGAAACGCATGGGTGAAATGAGACAGGAACCCGGCATCCCACATGTGGTTGATGTAATGCGGGAAGTCTTTGAGAAAGACCGGACCCTTTTCCGCCCGCGCCTGAACATCCTGCCAGACACTGTCCAGCGTCAGCCCCGGTGTCGTCACGTCCCCCGGCTGAAACCGGTGCCATAGCGGGTCTTCGCCCTGATACCACGCCTCGCCGAAGGGTTCGTGCAGACAGTCCAGATCTCCGCGTTGCCGCATCATCCACTCAAACGCCGTCGAGGTGGATCGGGGCACAGCCCATAGCGCGAGGATTTTGTGCATAGTGATGGCCTTTCGTTTCGTCACAAACGTTTCAGCAATTGCCCATGCGGCGTGTCGGGGGCGATGCCGAGGGATTTGAAGATGCGCCAGTACAGCGCGATGTCATGGCCAATCACCGGTTTGCCCAGCGCCGCCTCAAGCGTACCCGCCAGATGCAGCGGGCGTTGCGGCAGGCCACCAGGACCGGTGCGGAAATTGCACATGCCATTGATCAGGATCGCATCGGCTTGGGGCGCTTTATCGGCGACGTATTCAAAGCTCTTCAGTGCCAGATCGCCGTCAAATACCCAGCGGTAGGAATTGACCTCGTCCTGACTGTCGAACCATTCCTGATCGTGGAAATTGCCTGCCCAAACCACATCAAATCCGGCCTCTTGCAGAAACCCGACAGTGCCTTTCCACCATTCAGGCCAGTGATAGGCCGCGTTCAGCGCCACCTTTTCGATGTTCATCTCGCGCAGAGCCTCGACCATGGCATAGCCAGCCATGTGGAAACGGGTGCCATGCTTGTCGGACAGGTCTTCGCAATGCAGTCGCACGCCCTCGACCCCCAAACCGCAGGCGTGCACCCAGTTCGAGCCGACCTGACCGCAAACATCGACGCCGTTGCGGGACATACAATGCACGAAATCCTCAAGCATGCCGAAGTTTTGTTTCCGCTGATCCAACCCGTGCACATAGTCGGGCACATGCAGCATCCATCCATGCACGCCGACGGTTTCGGGGCACATGCGCAGAAAGTCCGTTGGTGCAGCATCGAAATCGAACGGGGGCGAGGTGAAACCAACCTGATGGGGGAACAGCTTGTGTTCGGGGTGCCAGTCTTCGGGCATCAACATCAGGACGCTCCCGGACTGCCGCTGTCATATTTGGGCAGATCGTCAGCAATGGTTAACCAGGGCAAACGTTCGGACCAGAAGACATGCGCCTGCGGGACATATGTTTGAGGATGATCCAGTGTAGCCGCGTATAGATGTGTTTCGATAGGCCAGCGGTGGCTTTCAAAACTGAGCGGAGTTCCGCATGTGGCGCAGAAGCCTCGTAACACGCCCGGCGAAGATTCCCTTATGGCGCGTTGCCCTGTCCACGCCACATCGTCACGTTTCATCCCAAAAAAACTAGTCATCGGGGACCCGGTGGTGCGCCGACAACTTTCGCAATGGCAATGTGCCCCCCATAACGGATCACCGCTTGCACTGTATCGTATCGCGCCGCAATGGCAGCCTCCTGTGAACTCAGCCATCTACAGCCTCCCGCATCCATTGCTGCAGTCTTGCGATCGAGTGTTCCGACATCACGCCGCAACTGGGATCCAGCACCAGCGGCCCGGGGCGGTAGCCGCGGGATTTCAGGCCGCGGTGAACGCTTTCGACAAGCTGTATGTCCTCCTCGACCGTGGTTTCGCGGTCCTGCACCGCCAGTTGCCGGATCACCGCGCTTTCCGATCCGCCCTCGGTGTACCAGCCACGCCAGACGGTGCAGTGGTCCGAGTCCACGGCGCGCCAGTGATAGGTGTTCAGCACATTGCCCGGGTAGCACTGGAACGAGAACATCGGCCACAGGAACCATGACTGATAATCGCCCGCGTGCGGCACTGACAGATCGATGGGATAGGTCATCTTGTCGAGGCTCTGACACTCGGTCGTATGGCGCAGGACGTAGCCACCGCCTGCGTCGGGTTGAATGTCATAGGTCTCGGGCTTGACCACGCCTTCGGCAAAGGTCGGGTGGTTGGTCGGGCAGTGGTAGCATTCCGAGTAGTTCTCGATGCTGACCTTCCAGTTGCAGTTTTCCGGAATCTCAACCCATTCCAGCGGTTCCAGATCGTCGATATGCGGGACGAAGGCGCGGATTTCCTCGCGCACACCGGGATACCACTCGTCCATCGGCGCGGCGTCGTCGTCGAGGTTGACGAAGATGAAACCGTTGAACACTTCGGTACGGACCGAGGTCAGGCAGATGGCGCTGCGGTCGAAACCGGGGACAGATTTGATGTTGGGACCGGCGCGCAGCTGACCGGACAGCTCATAGGTCCAGGCGTGGTAGGGGCAGACGACGACTCGGGTGTTGCCCGCACCGGTCACCATCTCATGCGCGCGGTGCTGGCAGACGTTATAGAAGGTGCGGATTTCCCCGTCGCGGCCACGGATGCAGAACAGGTTTTGCCCGGCGATCTCAAAGGCGAAATAGTCCCCCGATTCCCGCACCTGAGCCACATGGCCTGCAAACTGCCATGTACGGGCCAGAAGTCCCTGCATCTCCTGCTCGAAAACCGCAGGGTCGGTATAGTATCGGGCATCCAATGAGTGGGTCAGGGGTGCGTTCATTCGGGCTCCTCCGCGTAGAGGCCAAGTTGGTGTCTGCGTTGGTGAAACCGTTCCACCCGCTCGACGATCTCATCACTTGAAACGGTGATCACAAAGGACAGTAACGTTTCCAGCAAGGCGATGGTCGAAACGGATGACGGGAAGAATTGTGGGGTATCGGCAGCAACGACAAAGCCGTGCTGCGCGTTCAGGATGACTGGGCTGGCCGGGCTGTCCGAGATGCCAATGACTGTCAGCCCCTGCTGGCGCGCCAGCTTGATCGCGTCGATCACTTCGGTTCGATAGGGGTGGCAGGTGATCGCGATCAATACGTCCTGCTGGTCCGCCCATGCCAGATCATCCACCGGAGTTGATCCGGGGCGGGGAATCGCGTGGAACTGCTTCATGCCCGTCGAGGCCAGATAGGTGAAGTTGCGCGCGTTGGAATTGTTGACGCCCACGCCCAGAGTGAAAATCTGGCGGCAGTTCCAGATATCCTCGGCGGCGGATTTCAGGCTTTCAGCGCCGATCCCTGCGAAAGTTTCCTCGATATTGCGGATCGCGGCGCCGATCATATCGGCATAGAGCCCGCCAAGCTCCCCGGATTTGCCAATGTCCTGCAACCAGCGGGCGCGGTCCGGAAACGACACTGTGCCTCGTCGAATCGCGTCGCGGAACGGTGCGCGGAAATCCTCGTACCCTTCAAACCCCACCTGCCGCGCCATGCGCACGAACGTGTTGGGTTTGACATTGGCGGCTTCTGCAATCTCGCGCACGGTCGAAACCCCAACATCCGTGGGGTTTTCCAGCACGTAGCGCGCCGCCTTCTGCGCTTCGGGAGTAAGGGCGTCCCACTCCTGGCTCAGCCGGTCAAGTACGATGGATGATACATTTGTGTCATTCATGATTGACGATGGTACAAATGTGGAATTAGCCTGTCGAGCAGAAAAGCGACTCGGTAAGAGGAAAAATCATGTCCGAGAAGAATCTGCCGTCACATGCCCGCGTGGTCATCGTGGGCGGAGGTGTCATGGGGGTCGGTCTGGCCTATCATCTGGCGCATGAAGGGTGGGGCGATGACACCGTCCTGTTGGAAAAGGCTGAGCTGACCAGCGGCAGCACCTGGCACGCGGCGGGCCAGATCACGCATTCGACCTCGAGCTTTGGGCTGGGCAAATGCGTGGATTACAATATCGGTCTGTATTCCGGTCAGCTTGAGGCCGAAACGGGCCAGCCTGTGACATGGCATGGCTGCGGGTCCTTCCGTCTGGCCTATACCGAAGATGAGATGGACTGGCTGCGCCACACCCTGTCTGTGGGCCGGTCGCTGGGCTTCAACATCGAACTGGTCGGGCCGGAAAAGGTGGCCGAGTTGCATCCGTTCTATAACCTCGAAGGCGTGTTGGGCGCGCTGCATACCCCGGATGACGGCCATGTAGACCCAACCAACGTGACCATGGCGATGGCAACGGGCGCGCGACAGAAGGGCGTCCGCATCTTCCGCAACTGCCGCGCGACCAACATCACGCAGGCCGACAACGGCGAGTGGGTGGTTGAGACCGAGCAGGGCACCATCACCTGCGAGCATGTGGTGAACGCAGGCGGCACCTATGCCCGTCAGATGGGCGAATGGTCCGGGCTGCAACTGCCCATGACCTCGATGACGCACCACTATTTTGTGACCGAGCCGGTGCCCGAGTTCCAGAATCTGGACAAAGAACTGCCAGTGATCCGTGACGACCGCAAAGTCTCGGGCTACATCCGGATGGAGCAGCAGCGGGGATTGATCGGGATTTACGAGAAAGAGAACCCGAACTCGGTCTGGCACGATCACTGCCCCTGGGAATACGAGAACTGGTTGTTCGACGCGGATTACGACCGGGTGATGCCGTGGCTCGAGGAAAGCCTGAACCGGATGCCGATCTTTGCAGAGCTGGGCATTCAGCGTGACGTGCATGGCGCGATCTCACACCCGCCCGATGGCAACCCTCTGATCGGGCCTGCGCCGGGTGTTAGGAACTACTGGTGCTGCTGCGGGACGCAGATCGGCATCGGTTGGGGGCCAGGTCTAACCCGTGAGCTGGCGCGCTGGATGGTGCATGGCGCCGCCGATATCTCGATGCGCGAATATGACCCGCGCCGCTTTGGCAGCTATGCCACCAAGGACTGGCAGGTGATCAAGGCCGAGGAAGACTACTGCCTGCGCCACGAGATCCCGTTCCCGCATTTCAACCGTCTTGAGGGGCGTCCGATCAAGCCGTCGCCGCTGTATGAACTGCTGAAATCCAAGGGCGCGGTGCATGAAGAAGTCTATGGTTTCGAACGCCCCCGCTGGTTCGCGCGGGACGGTGTGGAGCAGCGCGACCACTATTCCTTCCGCCGGACACCAGCCGACGACATGGTCGCGGCTGAGGTCAAAGCGGTGCGCGAGAGCGTCGGCATCATGGATGTAACCGCCTTCACTAAGGTTGAGGTCTCGGGACCGGACGCTTATGCGATGCTGGACCGGCTGACCGCCAACCGGATGCCGCAAAAGGTCGGATCGATCACGCTGACACACATGCTGAACCGGCGCGGCCGGATCGAGCTGGAGACCACGATTGTCCGTATGGCCGAAGATCGCTTCTATCTGGTCTGCGCCGCCTTCTTCGAACAGCGCCTGCTGGATCATCTGACGCAGCAGCGCGCGGATGAGGATGTGCAGATCACCGCGCTGTCCGCCGACTGGTCGGCCCTGTCGCTGAACGGCCCCCGCTCGAGGGACGTGCTGGCGCGCTGCACCGATGCTGACCTGACCAATGCCGGGTTCCGATGGCTGTCGGCGCAGGAAGTCACCGTCGCGGGCCATAAGGTCTGGGCCTTCCGCATGTCCTATGCCGGTGAGCTGGGCTGGGAGCTGCACATGCCCAACGCCGCCTGCCTCGATGTCTACAATGCACTTTGGACAGCGGGTGAGCCGCATGGCATCACTGACTATGGCAGCTTCGCGATGAACGTGATGCGGATGGAGAAGGGCTTTAAGGGCGCGGGTGAATTGACCAACGAGGTCACTCTGGCCGAGGCCGACGTGCTGCGCTTTGCCCGCACCGACAAGGAGTATCTGGGTAAGGACAAGACCCTGAACACCGACCTGCCCTGGGTCTGTGCCTATCTGGAAATCGAACCGGATGGTGAGATTGACGGCCACGGTGGCGAAGCGGTCATGTTGAACGGTAAGGTCGTGGGCTCGACCGCTTCAGTGGCTTACGGGCACACGGTCGGCAAGATTCTGGCCTTTGCCTATGTCAAACCCGAAGCAGCCGAAGCCGGAACCGAGTTGGAAGTCGTGATCCATGGCAAGCCCCGCGCCGCGCGCGTTCTGGGTGAACCGGCCTATGACTCCGAAAGCCTGCTGCCCCGAACAGATGCAATTCTGGAGACCGCATAATGAACCTGCCCGATACAATGAAAGCCATGGTCACAATGGGCCATGGCGGTCTGGAACAAATGGTGCTGCACAAGGACTGGCCGCGCCCGCAACCCGCGGCCGGAGAAGTGCTGATCAAGGTCGCCGCCTGCGGCCTGAACAACACAGACGTCAACACGCGCTCGGGCTGGTATTCAAAGACCGTCACCGACGCGACGACCGGCGGCGCGTTCGAAGAAGTGGGTGAGGACGACCCCACATGGGGCGGCGCGCCGATCACCTTCCCGCGCATTCAGGGCGCCGATATCTGCGGTGAAATCGTGGCTGTTGGCGAAGGCGTCGACAGCGCGCGGGTTGGAGAGCGTGTCATCACCGACGGTTGGCTGCGCGACCCTGCCGACCTCTGCAACATGGACAAGACCGGCTATTTCGGTTCGGAACGCGATGGCGGTTTTGCGGAATACGCCACCACGCTGGCGGTAAACGCGGTACCGATCAACTCGGACCTGTCGGATGCGGAACTGGCGACGTTCTCCTGCTCCTATTCCACCGCCGAAGGGATGCTGACCCGCGCCAACGTCACCGACAAGGACACAGTGCTGGTGCCCGGCGCTTCGGGCGGCGTCGGCGGCGCTTTGGTGCAGCTGGCGAAACGGCGCGGGGCGCGCGTGATCGCAATGGCGTCAGAGGCGAAGCATGCCGATGTGGCCGAGCTTGGCCCCGACATGATCCTGCCCCGCGCGCCGGATAACCTGCGGGCCGCGTTGGGCGATGAAAAGATCACCGTGGTTGCCGATGTCGTCGGCGGCCCTTACTGGCCGAACCTGATCGACATTCTGGAGCGCGGTGGGCGGTATACCTGCTCGGGCGCAATTGCCGGGCCGATGGTCGAGTTTGACCTGCGCACCTTCTACCTGCGCGATCTGACCTTCACCGGCTCGACCGTGATCGACCCTCAGGTCATGCAGAATCTCGTGAAGTACATCGAGGCCGGTGAGATCAGGCCCGCGCTTGCGGCGACCTATCCGCTGGAGGAATTGCGTGAGGCGCAGGCGGCGTTCATCGCCAAGAAACACACCGGTAATATCGTGGTGACCCCATGACGCTGGATGACGTGCTGGAGGCCGCTCGGCAAATTCATAAGGCGTATCCCGATCTTGCGGATTTTGGCGCGTGGCCAACCGATCTTGCAAAATCCGAGTTGCAGCCGAACCACATCCCAGCAGCAGAGCTGGTACGGGAGACCGATCCCGTAGGCAACAACCTGACCGACGCGCTTATCGATGCGATCAAGGCGACCACACATCTGGCCCAATGGAAACATACCTATACCGAGGACGAGGTCGGTGCCGATTTCCTGAACCGGTATGGGTATTATGAGTTGTTCGGGCCCACCGGACACTATCACTCGACGCAGTTGCGGGGGTATGTCGGCTATTGGGGCGCGGGGCTGAACTATGGCTGGCACAGCCACCAGGCCGAAGAGATCTATCTGACCCTTGCAGGTGGTGCCCTCTTCAAGGTCGATGGCAACGAAGAATTCGTCGGCCCGGGCCAAACCCGCCAGCATGGCAGTTGGCAAAGCCACGCGATGACCACAACCGACCAGCCAATTCTGACCTTTGTCCTGTGGCGCGGGGCAGGAATGGGCGATTTACCACAGATGGATGCCGCATGAAGATCACCCGTATTCGCGTCTACCAGACCGGCCTGCCTTATGTGGGTGGGGCCTATGTCTGGGGTGCAGGCAACGCGATTGAGACCGCGATAGCCTCGGTCGTCGTGATCGATACGGATGCTGGCTTGCAAGGCTGTGGAGAGTTCACGCCCTGCGGCGAAAACTATATGGTGGCCCATTCCGAAGGCGTGGCGGCGCTGGCCCGACTGGTTGCACCGAAACTGCTGGGGGAAGACCCGCGGCAGGTGGGGCGCATCGAACAGCTCATGGACCATCTGGTGCAGGGGCACGGCTATGCCAAGGCCCCTTTCGATGCAGCCTGCTGGGATATTCTTGGCAAAGCCTGCAATCAGCCGGTCTGGATGTTGCTGGGCGGCAAGCTGACGGACGGTGCGCCGATGTATCGGGTGGCCCCGCAAAAAGCGGTGGATGAGACCGTGGCCGAGATGAACCGCTATCGCGATCAGGGCTATCGGCAGTTTCAGGTCAAGGTCGGTGGTGACTGGGCCACTGATATTGATCGTATCCGCACCACGGTGCCCCTGCTCAATCCGGGCGAAAAGGCGATGGCCGATGCCAATCAGGGCTGGCGCGTCGACAACGCCATCCTGGTGGCCCGCGCGACCCGCGATCTGGACTTCATTCTGGAACAACCCTGTCGCACCTACGAGGAATGCCAGCAAGTGCGCCGCGTGGCGGAACAGCCCATGAAGCTGGATGAATGCCTGACCGGCATGCAGATGGCGCAGCGCATCGTTGCGGATCGCGGAGCCGAGATCTGCTGCCTCAAAATCTCGAACCTTGGCGGACTCAGCAAGGCGCGGAGGGTGCGGGATTATCTGGTCGAAAACCGCATTCCCGTGGTCAGCGAAGATACCTGGGGCGGAGAGATCACCACCTCGGTCGTGGCGCATTTCGCCGCCTCGACACCGCCTGATTACCTACAGAACACGACGGATCTGATGAACTACAACACTCGGTCAACCGGGGTCGGCGGCCCGGTGGCACGGGACGGCAACCTCTACGCGCCCGACACGCCGGGATTGGGTGTGATCCCGGATTTCGAAAGCCTTGGTGCCCCGGTCGAGGAGTTCCGCCTATGAGGACGCAAGCCGCAGCAACCCAGATGATCGACGATGCCCGTGTGCGGGTGACACGGTTTGATTTCGTCCCAGGTGCAGAAACCGGCTGGCACCGTCACGCGATGGACTACGTCATTACCGCGATCACCGATTGCCACATGCGGCTGGAACTGCCCGACGGTTCAGTCAACGAGGTGACGGTTCCTGCCGGAACCGCCTATCGCCGCGACGAGGGTGTCGAACACAACGTAATCAATGCCGGGGACGCCCCAATGTCCTTTGTAGAAGTGGAACTGAAATGAAAATCACCCGAATCTCGGTCTATCACGTCGATCTGCCGCTGGAACATCCGTACTGGCTGTCCGGCGGGCGGCTGAAGTTCGAAGTGCTGGACGCGACGCTGGTCAAGATCGAAACCGATAGCGGCCTTATTGGCTGGGGCGAGGGCACGCCATGGGGGCATACCTACGTCCCCGCACACGGGCCGGGTATCCGCGCCGGGATTGAGACGATGGCGCCGTTTGTTCTGGGCCTCGATCCACGCCGGGTGCTGGATGTCGAACGGGCGATGGACACCGCGCTGCCCGGGCATCTCTATGCCAAAAGCCCGATCGATATGGCCTGCTGGGACATCGCCGGACAGGCGGCAAGCCTGCCTATTGCCGATCTGATGGGCGGCGGATCGCGGACACCGCGCCCGATTGCCTCTTCGGTCGGGGCCAAGACGGTGGATGAAACCCGCGAGGTGATGGAACGCTATCGCAGCCGCGGCTACGTCGCGCATTCGGTCAAGATCGGTGGCGATGTGGAACGCGACATTGCCCGCGTCCGTGACGTGGAAAGCATCCGGCGGCCGGGTGAGATTGTCTTATATGACGTCAACCGGGGTTGGACCCGGCAGCAGGCTCTGCGCGTGATGAGCGCCTGCGAGGACCTAAACGTCATTTTCGAACAGCCCGGCGAGTCGCTGGACGACATCGCGGCAATCTCGGGCCGCCATGCCTCGCCCGTATCGGTGGACGAAAGCCTTGTCACTTTGCAGGACGCCGCCCGCATCGCCCGCGACGGCCTGGCCGAGGTGTTCGGGATCAAGCTCAACCGTGTCGGCGGCCTGACCAAAGCGGCGCGGATGCGGGATATTGCGCTTGCTCACGGGATCGACATGTTCGTGATGGCCACCGGCGGCTCGGTTCTGGCCGATACCGAGGCGCTGCATCTGGCCGCCACCATCCCCGATGACAACTGCCATGCCGTCTGGGCCTGTCAGGACATGATCACCGTCGATATCGCCGACGGACGAGGACCGCGCAACATCGACGGCCATCTTCACCTGCCGGAAACCCCGGGACTTGGCGTTTCGCCTGACGAGGATGCCCTCGGACTCCCTGTCGCAACCTATGAGGCCCCGCAATGATCCGCCTCTTCATCTGGCCAAAAATATCCCGGGGGGTGAATTGGCTGCAGGCCAAGAGGGGGGCTGGCCCCCTTGCCAACCCAACTGCCACGCGCGACATTTCCAGAAGGCGACCGGAATGAAGATCACCAAGATAACGCTCTGGTCCGTCGATCTGACCAGCCACGAAACCTATCACATGGCCGAAGGCAAGACATGCGCCACGGTGAAATCCCATATCCTGTGCCTTGAAACGGATACCGGCTTGAAAGGCTGGGGCGAGGTCTGCCCGATCCCTCACTATCTGCCCGCCTATGCCGACGGTGTTCCGGCGGCTGTGACTGAAATGGGGCCGGAAATCCTGGGCATGGAACCGTTCGGTGTCGACGCTCCGATGCGCAAGCTGGACGGCTTCTTGCAAGGCCATCGCTATGCCAAGTCCCTGATCGACATTGCACTGTGGGACCTGTTCGGACAGGCCACGGGCCAGCCGGTCTACGCGCTGCTGGGTGGCCGCACGCGGAAGGACATGCCGCTTTACCATTCGATCACCTGCGTCGCCCCCGATGACATGGCACGGATCGCCAAGGTCGCGTTCCAGACCGGCATCCGCCAGTTTCAGGTGAAGCTGGGGGTCGAGGCCGATTGGCAGGCCGATACCGAACGCCTGATCAAAGTGCGCGAGGCCGTGGGGCCGGGGCCGCTGGTCTATGGCGACTGGAATTGCGGTGCATCGCGTCTGCAATCCACCCGGACGGGCCGGGCGGTGGCGCAACACGACGTCATGCTGGAGCAGCCCTGCAAAACGCTGGAAGACTGCGCTGCCGTGCGGCAGGCGACCGGCCTGCCGATGAAGATCGACGAAAACGCCCATGACCTGACCTCGCTGATACGCGCGCATGAGTTGGGCTGCATGGATGCGGTGGCGCTGAAGCTGTCCAAGTTCGGCGGGTTGTCGGCGATGCGCCGGGCGCGGGACCTGACAGTACATCTGGGGGCCGAGATTTGCGCCGAATGCACCTGGGGGTCGGATATCGTCACCGCCGCCTCGCTGCATTTCGCGGCCTCGACCCCGCACGGGTCGCTGATGAACACCTGTGATTTGTCCTCCTACGTGTCGCCGCGCCTCTGCCCCGATGCGCCCAACCGCGAAAACGGTCGGATTACCCCGCCCGAAGGACCGGGCCTTGGCGTGACCCCTGACCCGGATATCCTTGGCTCCCCAATATTGGAGATCGTGTAAAATGCTGAAAATCAACACACAATCCGAATGGATCGCTCGCGCAAATGACGTGCTGCCCGCCGGAGGTTTCGGCAATTTCGACCCCGGTATCATCATTGCCCACGGCGAAGGCAGCCGCGTCTGGGATGAAGATGGCAAGGAATATATCGACTATCTGATCGGCTCCGGCCCGATGCTGCTGGGCCATGGTCACCCCGAGGTGATGGAGGCCGTGCTGGAGCAATTGCCCAAGGGCATGACCTTTTTTGCTAACAATGCCAAAGGTATCGAACTGGCCGAGGCAATCATCAACGCAGTGCCTTGCTGTGAACAGGTTCGTTTTGTCGCTTCGGGCGGTGAGGCGGACATGTATGCGATCCGCCTTGCCCGCGCCTATACCGGGCGCAACAAGATCCTGAAATTCGAAGGCGGTTATCACGGCATGAGTGCCGAGGCGCAGATGAGCCTGGCCCCCAGCCGCCGGGTCAATTTTCCGCAGGCGGTGCCGGACAGTGCCGGTATTCCCGACAGCGTGGCCGAACAGATGCTGATCGCCCCGTTCAACGACCTAGGCGCCGTCGCGGCCCTGCTGGACGAAAATGACGACATCGCCGCGATCATGGTCGAGCCGCTGCAGCGGATCATTCCGCCCCTGCCCGGATATCTTCAGGGGTTGCGTGATCTGTGCGACAAACACAGCGTCCTGCTGATTTTCGACGAGATCGTCACCGGCTTCCGCCTCGCCTATGGCGGCGCGCAGGAGAAATACGGTGTCACGCCCGATATCTGCACTTTGGGCAAGATCACCGGCGGCGGCTTCCCTCTGGCTGCGCTGGGGGCCAGTGCCGAGATCATGAAGCACTTCAACAAGGCGCAGGTCGGGGAAGACGGCTGGCTGATGCAGCTGGGAACCCTGTCCGGCAACCCGGTGGCCTCGGTCGCGGGATTGAAGACCATGGAGATTCTGCGGCGTGATGGTGTGTATGACCAGCTACGCGCAACCGGGGCGGCGTTGCAGAAAATGCAGGTAGATGAACTGACCAAGGCTGGTATCCCGCATCAGGTTTGCGGGGACGAAACACTGTTCGACATCTACTTTACCCAAGCCGCCTGCCGGGATTATCGCAGTGCCAAGCATGACGATCCGAGCCGCAATGCACTCTACAACGATACGTTGCGCGCGCATGGGATATTCAAGTCCCCGGGCAAGCTGTACCCGTCGCTGGCGGTGACCGAAGCGGATCTGGAGCAGACCAGAGAGGCCGTGCGCCACGCCGTTGCTGCAATTTCCTGACTGCGGGTTGTGTGAAAGGTAAACGGGTCGCTGTTGAACCCAACAGCGACCCGCTACCTTTGGAAGCCGGGGGTCAGTCTCGCCCCCTCGAATACTGATTAAAACACCGGCAATCTGAAAACTTTCGATACTTTCGAGACTGACCCGACTTCCTTATCGGTATGTCACTTTAATGCACGACTGCGACACCTTCTACAGTGACCCAGTTCACATTCGGCAAATTTATTTTGAATTTTTCCAATCGAATAGATCAGGGCCTGCTTGTTCCAGCAGCTCCGCAGCCATCGCGCGGGCTATCTCGGGTCCGTCTTCGACCGCGCCCGTCATATCCCTGTTCGCGGTTTCTGTTCCGTCGGGGCGCAAGACTTCGCCGCGCAGCCTGATTGTGCCACCGTCCAGCTCGGCCAGACCTGCGATCGGGGTTTCACATGATCCGTCCAGCGCCGCCAGCAGAGTGCGTTCTGTCGCCAGGCGCTGACCTGTTTCCAAATGATGAATCGCTTCAAGCATTTCTGCCGCGCGCATGTCATCGCCGCGTCGTTCGATACTGATTGTGCCCTGCGCAATGGCAGGCAACATGTCATCGGGTGAAATTGCGCTGGCCGGAACGTCATCCATACCCAGCCGGCGAATGCCGGCCATGGCCAGAAAAGTGCAATCCGCAACCCCGTCTTCCAGCTTTTTCAAACGTGTCTGCACATTTCCGCGAAACTCGACCACTTTCAGATCGGGCCGCCGGTTCAACAACTGCGCCCTCCGCCGCAGAGAGGACGTTCCTACCACGGCTCCCTCGGGCAGATCGTGGATCGAGCCCAGACGCGGTGAGATGAAGGCGTCGCGCACGTCCTCTCGCGGCAGGAACGTGTCCAGAACCAACCCGTCTGGCTGTGCGACGGGCATGTCTTTGGTTGAATGCACGGCGATATCGATCTCGGCGCGCAGCATCGCCTCTTCGATTTCTTTGGTGAACAGACCTTTGTTGCCGATTTCCTTCAGCGGGCGATCCGCATCGATCATGGCCCGATTGTCGCCGGTGGTTTTGATAACCACAATCTCGAACGCGTCCTGAGGCAAGTCAAACGCATCGCTCAGGCGCTGGCGGGTTTCATAGGCCTGAGCCAAGGCCAGTGGCGAACCACGGGTGCCGATTCTGAGGGGCGATGCGGGTGTGGGCAGGTTCAAAGTCATGGGCACAGCTTTAGTCGCGTCACATTGCCCTGACAATGGGGGCCAAGCTTGACAAATTGCCGCCGAAGGACGACCCGTTGCCAAAACCGGAATGCTGGGGACAAACATGGCCGAGACAAAGAAACTGCTGCGGGCGCTGGCGGGCGAGGTGCAGGATGTGCCGCCGATCTGGATGATGCGTCAGGCAGGCCGGTATCTGCCCGAGTATCGCGCCACCCGCGCACAGGCCGGGGATTTTCTGTCTCTGTGCTATAACCCGGAATTGGCCGCCGAAGTCACTTTGCAGCCGATCCGGCGTTACGGGTTTGATGCGGCGATCCTGTTTGCCGATATCTTGCTGGTGCCACAGGCGCTGGGTGCCGATCTTTGGTTCGTGACCGGTGAAGGCCCGCGCTTGTCCACCATCACGCAGCAATCCGAATTCGATGCGTTGAAACCGGTCGACGCGATTCATGAAACGCTGTCGCCCGTCTATGAAACGGTGCGCATTCTGTCGCGGGAATTGCCGTCGGAAACCACTTTGATCGGGTTTGCTGGCGCTCCATGGACGGTGGCCACCTACATGATCGCCGGGCGTGGTACGCCGGATCAGGGTCCTGCTCATGCGTTGCGCGAAGGCGACACGGCTTTGTTCGAGGCGTTGTTGGATCGTATCACCGCAGCAACGATCGAGTATCTTTCTGCTCAGATCGAAGCCGGGGCCGAAGTGGTCAAAATCTTTGACAGCTGGGCGGGGTCTTTGAAAGGTGAGGCTTTCCGCAAATACGCGGTTGAACCGTGCCGGGTGATCACTCAGGCCATAAAAGAACGCCATCCCGGTATCCCTGTGATCGGTTTTCCGCGTGAGGCAGGCGACGGGTATATCGGGTTTGCAAGGGCGACCGGCGTGGATTGCGTGGCGCTGGACAATTCCGTGTCGCCCGACTGGGGTGCTGAGCATGTGCAGGTTGACGGTTGCGTGCAGGGAAACCTGGCCTCATCGCATATGGTGACGGGCGGGCAGGCATTGGTGGACGAAACGCGGCGGATCGTCGAGGCTTTTTCAAAGGGGCCACATATCTTCAATCTGGGGCATGGGATCACGCCGGACGCGGATCCTGAAAATGTTCAGTTGATGATCGATACGGTGCGCAGCCGGTAAGCGGGGAAAGGGGGCCAGCCCCCTTCTTGGCCTGCGGCCAATTCATCCCCCGGGATATTTTTGGCCAGATGAAGAGCGGATCAGCGCGGAGTGTCGAGCTCGGCCAGGATTTCTGCTGTGTGCTCTCCGCGCATGGGGCTCGGCTTGGGGTGCCAGTCATGGTTCGAAAACCGTGGGGCGGCGGTGGCTTGCAGGGTGCCTTCGATTGTTTGCCAGCTGTTTCTGTATGTGTTCATGAGATGAGATTGCGCCTCATCCGGGCTGAGAACAGGGGCGACGCAGGCGTCGGATCCGCGAAACAGTGCATCCCAGTGATCGCGAGGTTTGCTTGCGAAAATGCCAGCCAGGCGACGTGTGAGAGCAGGCCAGAGGGTTTTGTCGTATTGTCGCTGGAACTCCGAATCGTCTGAGAGACCGAGTAAACTCAGAAACTGCGCGTAGAATTTGGGTTCGAGGCATTGAACCGTGATGAAACCGCCGTCGGCGCAGGGATAGGTGCGGCTCCAATGCGGGCCGTCCAGCAGGCTGTGGCCGCGGGTTTCCGACAGGTTGCCGGTTTGGCGCATGGTCATCAGAAGGTTCATCATATGGGCTGAGCCGTCATAGATTGCGGCGTCGACGACGGTGCCCTGACCGGTTCTTTGCGCGTTGATCAGCCCGGCGAGAATGCCCGTGACGAGATACATTGCCCCACCGCCAATGTCGCCAACCAGCGTTGACGGGGTTTGCGGCGGCTGATCGGGGTGAGAGGCATACCAGAGCGCACCGGACAGGGCGATATAGTTCAGGTCATGCCCTGCCGTATCAGCCAGTGGGCTATCCTGCCCCCAGCCTGTCATGCGCCCATAGATGAGTTTTGGGTTGCGGGTCAGGCAAAGGTCAGGGCTGAGGCCCAGCTTCTCCATCACGCCGGGACGGAAACCTTCGATCAGCGCATCTGCTGTATCGATCAGGCGGCGTGCGGCCTCCAGATCGCCGGCATTCTTCAGGTCAAGCGCGATGGATCGTTTGCCGCGGTCGAGAAGCGAGCGTTCCGGCATACCCGGGGTTGCGGCACCGTCTTTACGGTGGATGGTGATGACGTCCGCGCCCAGATCGGCCAGCTGCATGGCGGCAAACGGGCCGGGGCCCAGCCCTTCGATTTCGACAACACGTATTCCGTTCAGCATCGGCGCCCTCCATTGTGGGCAAAGTTTGCGGGTGGGTCAGTGGATTGCAAGGCAGATTAAGCCACAGCGCTGGCGACTTTTGAAAAAACGCGCAGAGTATTGTGCGAAATTGACCTGTTACACGCTGGTCTTGCGCGATAGGGTCTCGGTTGGAACGGGGAACAGATATGACGACCATTTTGTCCATCGGGGATCTGCGAAAATCTTACGCCGACGGGTTCGAGGCGCTGAAAGGCGTGTCACTGGACATTGAAGAGGGCGAGATACTTGCACTTTTGGGACCGAACGGCGCGGGAAAGACGACCCTGATTTCCACGATTTGCGGGATCACGACCCCGACCTCTGGTGCGGTGACTGTCGGAGGGCACGATATCCAATCCGACTATCGCGCGGCGCGCAAGATGATCGGGCTTGTGCCGCAAGAGATCGCGCTGGAACCGTTTGAAAAGGTCTGGAACACGGTTCGGCTGTCACGAGGGTTGTTCGGGCTGGGAAAGGACAATGCCCGGATAGATGAGATTCTGCGCAAGCTGTCGCTTTGGGATAAGCGCAAGAACGCAATCAAAGAACTGTCCGGCGGCATGAAGCGCCGGGTGCTGATCGCCAAGGCTTTGGCTCATGAACCTCGGGTGCTGTTTCTGGACGAACCCACCGCCGGTGTGGACGTCGAGCTGCGCAAGGACATGTGGGAGATCGTGGCGGAACTGAAACGGGACGGTGTCACCATCATTCTGACCACCCATTACATCGAAGAGGCCGAAGCCATTGCTGATCGCGTCGGTGTCATAGACAAGGGCGAGTTGCTGCTGGTGCAGGACAAAGACACGCTTATGGCGCAGATGGGCAAAAAACAGATCGAGGTCATGCTGACCGAACCGATCACCCGGATTCCCGAATGCCTGGCTGACCATAACCTGACCTTAAACGGCGCGGGTGATTGCCTGATCTACACTTACGACACGCATGCGGACCGTACAGGTATCACAACGCTGCTGAATGACGTGTCGCAAGCCGGGTTGGTGTTGCGGGACGTACAGACGCGGCAATCAAGTCTGGAAGAGATTTTCGTTAACCTGGTATCCGGAGAAGCGGCATGAACTGGACCGCCATCGCTGCAATATACCGGTTTGAAATGGCCCGGTTTTTTCGCACCCTGGCGCAGAGCTTTCTGTCACCGGTTTTGTCCACTTCGCTGTATTTCGTGGTGTTTGGCACCGCCATTGGCAGCCGCATTCAAGAGGTCGAGGGCGTCTCCTACGGGGCGTTCATCGTGCCGGGGCTGATCATGTTGTCGGTGGTGATGCTGTCGATCTCGAACGCGTCTTTCGCGATCTATTTCCCGAAGTTTCTGGGCACCATCTACGAACTGCTGTCTGCACCGGTCAATTTCATTGAAATTGTGATCGGATATGTCGGTGCTGCCGCGACCAAATCTCTTTTCGTCGGGCTGGTGATATTGGTTACGGCGACCTTTTTTGTGGACATTCAGATCGAACATCCTTTTGCGATGGCGGCGTTTTTGATCCTGTCTTGTCTCAGCTTTTCGCTATTGGGGTTCATTATTGGCATCTGGGCCAGCAATTTTGAGCAGATGTCGCTGGTGCCGCAGCTTGTCGTCACGCCGCTGATCTTCCTTGGTGGTACGTTTTATTCGATCTCGATGCTGCCGCCTCTGTGGCAGACCATCACCTTGTTCAATCCCGTGGTCTACCTGATTTCGGGGTTTCGCTGGTCATTCTACGGGCTGGCCGACGTCCCGATAGTCTTCAGCCTGCTGGCCATTGTCGCCTTTACAGTGATCTGTCTGGCGATCATCGGATGGATCTTCAAAACCGGCTGGCGCATTCGCAGCTAACCCCGGTTCAGGCGTTGCATTTTTGCCCATCGACTGTGGGAATTTGGTTCACGTCGCGTTTAAGGCTCGCAGAGTCCCTTGTTTACGAGTTGGGGGCACTCTACATCGGCACCCATGAAACTCAGCCTGCCGTTTGTCAAAAAGCACCCCTGTGTTGCCGTTGTCCGCTTGTCCGGCGCCATTGGTATGGCCGGGCGTGGGTCTTTGAACGACACCGCTCTGGCCCCGGTCCTTGAGAAGGCGTTTCGCAAAGGAAAGCCCGTGGCTGTCGCGCTCGAGATCAATTCTCCGGGCGGGTCCCCTGTGCAAAGCTCTTTGATTGGCGCGCGTATCCGGCGTTTGTCGGACGAGTTGGACGTGCCGGTTATCGGCTTTGTCGAGGACGTTGCGGCGTCCGGCGGCTATTGGTTGGCTGCCGCCGCGGATGAGATCTGGGCCGATGACAGCTCGGTTCTTGGATCGATCGGTGTGATCTCGGCCGGGTTCGGTGCGCATGTCTTTCTGGCGCGGCAAGGGTTTGAGCGGCGTGTGCACACGGCCGGCAAATCGAAATCGATGCTGGACCCTTTCGCACCTGAAAAGAAAGAGGATGTGGCGCGCTTGCAAGGGCTGTTGGGTGACATCCACGAAAACTTCATTGCATATGTCAAAGCCCGCCGGGGCGACAAGCTGGATCACAGTGCGGAATTGTTCACGGGTGAGGTCTGGTTGGCGCGTCGTGCGCAGGAACTGGGCCTGATAGACGGTATCGCCCATCTGAAACCCAAGATGCAGGAACGTTTCGGCGACAAGGTAAAATTCCGCCGCTATGGCGTGCGCAAACCGATCTGGTCGCGCTTTGGGGCCAGCATGGCGCAGGACGCCATCGCTGGGCTAGAGGAGCGGGCGGCCTACGCGCGTTTCGGTTTGTGACGTGATTATCAAGGCAGTCACCCTTTTCCTGATCGCCATGGGTGTTTTGGCAATGTTCGGCAAGCTGCGCTTTCCGGGGCAGAAGAAACTGAGTTCGGCAAAGTGTCCGCGCTGCGGACGTTATCGCATCGGCAAAGGCCCCTGTGCCTGCGAAAAAGGAGGCCGGACTTGATTACCACATGGCTGTTGTCTGGTCTTGGTCTGTTGATCCTGCTGCTGGCTGGCGATGCACTGGTGCGCGGTGCGGTGAACCTGAGCTTGCGTTTGGGCGTTCCGGCGCTGATCGTCAGTCTGACGATTGTGGCGTTCGGCACATCGGCACCCGAGTTGCTGATTGCGATCAGCGCTTTGAAAGAGAACGCTCCGGGTATCGCGCTGGGCAATGTCGTCGGATCGAACACGGCCAATATCCTGCTGGTTCTTGGTCTTCCCGCGCTTTTGGCAACGCTCCACACCAGCGAATGCGATAGCCGCAGGAACTATGTTTTCATGCTGATGGCGTCCGTGCTGTTCATCGGGCTGGCCTTTTGCGGAACCTTCACCTTCTTCAGTGGTTTGATTCTGCTGGCGGCTTTGGGCCTTGTTCTTATGAATGCCTTTCGTGAGGCAAAGGCGCATCGCAAGGCCTGTGGCGCAGCCTGTGCCGATGATGAAGAGCTTGAAGGTCTCGAAGAAGCCGACCCTGACATGCCCTATTGGAAGGTATCGATCTACCTGATCCTCGGGCTGGTGGGGCTTCCGATGGGGGCGCATTTGCTGGTGGACAATGCGACCATCATTGCACGGACCTATGGCGTCAGTGAAACGGTCATTGGCCTGACCCTGATCGCGGTCGGAACGTCTTTGCCCGAACTGGCCACGACCGTTATGGCCGCTCTGCGTCGGCAGGCCGATGTGGCGCTGGGCAATGTGATCGGCTCGAACATGTTCAACCTTCTGGCCATTATCGGGATCGCAACCTGGTTCGGCCGCATTCCGGTCGATCCCGAGTTCCTGCAATTCGACCTGTGGGTCATGCTGGGCGCATCGCTGCTGTTGGTTCCGTTTGTGTTTTTCAAACAGGACATCTCGCGCATATGGGGGTTGGTGTTGACTTTCCTTTATGTGCTTTATGTCACCGTATTGCTGGTGTGATCTGACAAAACGAGGTGAAGCATGACCCGAGCTTTAGTGACCGGTGCCGGTATTCGTCTGGGCCGGGCCATGGCGCTTTATCTGGCGGGTCGTGGGTACGACGTGGCCGTGCACTACGCCACATCAGAAGGTCCTGCGCAGGAGACCGTGGCAGAGGTTCAGGCTTTGGGTCGTCAAGCAGTGGCTTTGCAGGCTGACCTGCTGGACGAAGCTCAGGTCCGGGCTCTGCTGCCCAAGGCGGCCGAGGCGCTGGGCGGTCCGATCACCTGTCTGGTGAATAACGCGTCAATCTTCGAGTACGACAATATCCATACCGCGACCCGGCAAAGCTGGGATCGCCACCTCGACAGCAACCTGCGCGCGCCATTTGTTCTGACACAGGCCATGGCGGATCAGGGGCTGACCGCTGGCACCGACGAAAACGAAGAGCCGCAAGCCGCTGGCCTTATCGTCAACATGGTGGATATGCGGGTGCGCAAACTGACGCCCGAGTTCATGTCTTACACCATCGCTAAAATGGGGCTGTGGACGCTGACCCAAACGTCGGCACAAGCGTTGTCCCCGACGATCCGCGTCAACGCGATCGGTCCCGGCCCGACGATGCAGGGACACCGCCAGAGCGAAAAGCACTTTCAGGCACAGCGATCCAATACCGTATTAGAGCGTGGTTCGAATCCGTCGGATATCACCGCTGCACTTGGGTATTTTCTGGATGCACACGCGGTTACCGGGCAGCTTCTGTGTGTGGATGGGGGTCAGCATCTGGGATGGAAAACACCGGATGTCCTGGGCGTAGAATAAACAATTTTGCCGCAAGTTTTGCACCGCTCTCATTCACGTTACCTGCACGTTACAAAAATGTCTTTTTTTTCATACACTTGCTAAGTACCAGAAAAAATATCCACTAATAACAATGAGTTGCGATATTGCCTATTTTTTGTGCAAGTAGAGGAAAAGGCAAGGAAACAAGGGGATTTCCGATCCTCCGAAAACTTATCTTCACACTTATCCACAGAAACCGTGGATTTGTTTTCTCTTGATCTGAAAGGCCTGAGATTGCAGCCATTGTCAGAGAATCATATCTCAGGGTCATGACCACCGACAGCGAATCGTCCTCCACCGGCTATGCCTGCATTCAGCGTTATGTGAAAACGCTGGACAGCTCGCCCGGCGTTTACCGCATGCTTGATGCGGATAGTCGGGTTTTGTACGTGGGCAAAGCGCGAAACCTTAAGGCGCGGGTGTCAAATTACACAAGGCCGGGTCATTCGGGGCGGATCGAGAAGATGATTGCTTCGACCGCGTCGATGATGTTTCTGACCACCCGAACCGAGACCGAAGCGCTGCTGCTTGAGCAGAACCTGATCAAGCAGCTCAAGCCGAAGTACAATGTGCTGCTGCGGGACGACAAAAGCTTTCCGAACATCCTGGTTGCCAAAGATCACGCCTTTCCGCAGATCAAGAAACATCGCGGGGCGAAGAAGGAAAAGGGTGCCTATTTCGGCCCCTTTGCCAGCGCTGGTGCGGTGAACCGGACACTGAACCAGCTGCAGAAAGCATTTCTGCTGCGCAACTGCTCGGATTCGATGTTTGACAGCAGAACGCGGCCTTGCCTGCTCTATCAGATCAAGCGGTGTTCAGGGCCGTGTGTCGATCTGATTTCGGAACGGGATTACCGCGAAAGCGTCAAGGATGCGGAACGCTTCCTGTCAGGCCGTTCAACTAAGGTGCAGGAGGATTTGGCCGAGCAGATGATGGCCGCGTCCGAGGCGATGGAGTTCGAGCGCGCCGCTGGTCTGCGTGACCGCATCCGGGCGCTGACGCAGGTCCAGACCTCGCAAGGCATCAATCCGCGTGGCGTGACTGAGGCGGATGTAATCGGTCTTTATATGGACAGCGGGCAAGCCTGTGTTCAGGTGTTCTTCATCCGCGCCAACCAGAATTGGGGCAACAAGGATTTCTATCCACGCGTAGGGCCGGATGTTTCACCAGCCGAAGTGATGGAGGCCTTTCTGGGCCAGTTTTACGACAACAAGGAACCGCCACGGCAGTTGATCCTGTCGGACGGGATCGAAAATGCGGATTTGATGCAGGACGCCCTGACTGAAAAAGCTGGGCGTAAGGTTGCAATTCTGGTCCCGCAGCGCGGTGAGAAGCAGGAACTGGTTGCAGGCGCGTTGCGCAACGCGCGAGAGTCTCTGGCCCGCCGAATGTCGGAAAGCGCCACGCAGGCCAAGTTGCTGCGCGGTGTGGCCGAAGCGTTTGATCTCGACGGCTCGCCGGACCGGATCGAGGTCTACGACAACTCCCATATTCAGGGCACCAACGCGGTGGGCGGCATGATCGTCGCTGGCCCCGAAGGCTTCATGAAAAATGCCTATCGCAAGTTCAACATTCGCGGTGATGACCTGACACCAGGTGACGATTTCGGCATGATGAAAGAGGTGCTGAACCGCCGCTTTACCCGTCTGCAAAAGGAAGACCCGGATCGGGGTAAAGGGCTCTGGCCCGATCTGTTGTTAATTGATGGCGGTGCGGGGCAGGTGAGCGCCGTGCACGAGATCATGCAGGCCCATGGCGTTGAAGATATTCCCATGGTCGGCGTCGCCAAAGGGGTCGACCGGGACCATGGCAAGGAAGAGTTCCACCGGATCGGCCAGCGCCCCTTTGCCTTGAAACGAAACGACCCAGTTCTGTACTTCATCCAACGCTTACGGGACGAGGCGCACCGGTTTGCCATCGGCACCCATCGCGCGAAACGGGCCAAGGCCGTGGGTGCAACGCCGCTGGATGAAATCCCGGGTGTTGGGGCCGCACGCAAACGTGCTTTGCTGACCCATTTTGGAAGCGCCAAGGCGGTCAGCCGGGCCAATCTGGCGGACCTGAAAGCCGTTGAGGGGATTTCGGCGGGGCTGGCGCAGAAGGTCTATGACTTCTTCCACGACAAGGGCTAGGTTTGCCGCCCACGCCACAGGATATAGAGGCCCGACGCAACGATCAGCGCGCTGCCGATCCACATCGTACGGTCCAGGCTCTCGCCAAACATGACCACGCCCAGCCCGATGCCGAACAATAGCCGGGTATAGCGGAACGGGGTCACGGCGGACACTTCGCCTGTGCGCATGGCTTTCATCAGAGACGCATAGGCCATAACCCCCATCAGCACTGCGCCGATCAGATGCAGGCTGGTGTGGACGCTAACTGGCTCCATCGGTACACCCTCCCAAAACCTGTAGGCGAGGCCAGCCACGATGATGCTGAGGAACCCGTAGAACCCCAGAACCTCGGTGCCCAGCGTGGCAGGAGCTGCGCGGCTGGCCAGATCACGTCCGGCAAATCCCAACATCCCCAACACGGCCAGTATCGACAGTATCGAAAAGCTGTCCCCGGTTGGTTGCAGGATGACGACAACGCCGATCATCCCGACGAAAATGGCGCCCCATCGCCGCCAACCTACCGTCTCGCCAAAGAACAGCGCAGCACCGGCAACCACAACCAAAGGCGTTGCTTGCAGGATCACGGTGGCTGAGGACAAAGGCGTCAATGCAATGGCCAGCACATAAAACAGCCGCCCGAAAACCTCGAACAACACCCGAACTTTCATCGGACGGGAAAGAACGTCGGGATGCAGTAATCGTAGCCCGCGAGACAATGCCACCGAAGCAAAGATCACGGACCCGCCCGCGCCGAACAGAACCAGCACCTGCCAGATCGGAAGCACGGCTGACGCCGCTTTCAGCAACGCATCCTCAAGCGCAAAGCCCGCCATCGCGGCGATCATCCAAAGGCTGCCGACCATGTTTGATCGGGCGTCGGTTCGAATATGCGCTGTCATCCGGCACTTTCGGGCTTGCGTTCAACCGGCAATCTGAACGCAAAGCCGGAAAAGGCCAAGAGGTACAACTCTGAGACGTCAAACCTGCGGCGCTTTGACCAAGCGTTTATGCACGATGCAGTTTTTTGTCTGTTTGGCTTTTCTGTCCCGAACCAGCGATATAGGGTCCAAGCCATGAAGTGGAACTTGCCCAATATCCTGACTGTCCTGCGCCTGCTGGCGGCACCCGGTCTGGCCGTGATGTTTTTGTATTTTACCCGTCCGTACGCGGACTGGTTCGCTTTGCTCCTGTTCCTGTCGGCGGCGATCACGGATTGGTTCGATGGCTATCTGGCGCGTGCGTGGAAGCAGGAAACCAAGATCGGCGCGATGCTGGACCCGATTGCCGACAAGGCGATGGTGGTGATTGCGCTTATGATTCTGGTGGGCTACTCGCAAGATAGCTGGACGCCGTGGCTGGTGCTGCCCGCCACCGTGATCCTGTTTCGCGAGGTGTTCGTCTCGGGCCTGCGTGAATATCTGGGCGATGTGGCCGGGACGCTGAAGGTCACGAAACTGGCCAAGTGGAAGACCACAGCGCAGATGATCGCCATCGCGGTTCTGTTTTCGCAGGGTATCTTTGAACACTATGCCGTGATGGCGAGTTTCGGCATGGATGCTGAGCTTGTGGAGCAGATCATCACAGGTCAGGTCGAAGACGTGAACCACCTGCGCTGGAATGTCGAAGGCATGTATTGGGCTGGTCAGATTGGGCTGTGGTTGTTGTGGATTGCCGCCACGCTGACATTGATCACGGGCTATGACTACCTACGTAAAGCCATGCCACATCTGAAAGAGGGCTAAGCGATGGATGTACTGTATTTCGCATGGGTGCGCGAACGCATCGGCCTGCCGAAGGAAAAGGTCGAAACACAGGCCGCCACGGTCAGCGATCTGGTGGCGGAGCTGAGCGCGCGGGAAGACCGCTATGCCGCGGCTTTTGCCGACCTGTCTGCCCTGCGCGTTGCGCTGGATCAGGAGCTGTCGGATTTCGATGCGTCCCTTGCAGGTGTTCGGGAAGTGGCGTTTTTTCCACCGATGACAGGCGGTTAAGCGATGCGGATCGCGGTTCAGGAAGAAGCATTCGATCTGGGGGCTGAGGCCAACGCCTTTGCTGCCGGGGACGGTGCCAACGGTGCCATCGTCACCTTCACCGGGGTGGTGCGCAACCTTGCGAGCGGTGATCTGGATGTGATGGAGATCGAACACTATCCGGGCATGACCGAACGCGCCCTGACAAGAATCGCCGAAGAGGCGCAGACGCGCTGGTCCCTTGGCGACGTTCTGGTGATTCACCGCCATGGGCGTCTGGCCCCGGGCGACAAGATCATGATGGTGGCCACCGCTGCACGGCATCGCAAGGATGCGTTTGAGGCGGCGGAGTACCTGATGGATTACCTGAAATCTCGTGCGCCCTTCTGGAAGAAAGAAATCACCCGGTCGGGTGCGGAATGGGTTGCCGCCAAGGATGAAGATGAAGACGCGCTGACCCGGTGGTGATCAGATCAGCCGTGTTCACTTCATCAGATTGCTGAGCTCGGTGTCAGGGATCGCATCTTTTGAATAGCTGAATGTGCCTTTGGATTTCACTTCTTCCGCAGCCCGTCTCAGCGCCCCAAACGCCGCACGTGCGAAAGACCCGCCAACACTGATGCGCCGCACGCCTGCGTCAGACAAGTCAGAGACGGTATAGGTCGGTCCGCTTAATCCCATCAGAACATTCACCGGCTTGTCGACCTCGCGGCATACGGTCTTGATTGCGTCCAGATTCGGCAGGCCGGGGGCATAAAGCACGCCTGCCCCTGCGTCGGAGAACAATTGCAATCGTTTGATCGTATCGCCCAAATCGGGGCGTCCCCATAGGTAGTTCTCCGCCCGTGCGGTCAACAGGAATGGTAAGTCCGCAGCCGTTTCCGCAGCGGCTTGAATGCGATCAACCGCTTCGTGCAGATCATAGATCGGTGCTTCGGGATCGCCCGTGGCATCTTCGATCGATCCACCAACGAGGCCGATCTCTGCCGCCCTGCGGATTGTTTCAGCGCAGTCTTCGGGAGCGTACCCAAACCCGCCCTCAAGGTCGGCAGAGACGGGCAGGGCGACCGCGTTGACGATATCCGACGCATTGGCCAACACTTCATCCTGGTCCAGTTCCGCGCAAGAATCGCGTTTGCCTTGGGAATAGGCGTATCCTGCGCTGGTAGTGGCTAGGGCGTCAAAGCCCAAACCGGCCAGCAGCTTCGCTGAGCCTGCATCCCAGACATTGGGCATCACGAAAGCCTTTTGTCCGAAATGCAGGTTTTTGAAATGGTCGAACTGAATCTGTTGTCGTGACATTGGTCGCCCCCAGGTTTCGGTACGACCTTATCGAGATGAGAACGTAATGAGAACAAGAAAGCGCAAGCGCTCGGTTAGGACACTTAGTCGGCGTTGTTGATCCGTCCGCGCAGCTCCTCTGCCTCTTGCCGAGCGGCGCGCAGGCCGTCCATGGCGGCGGCAAGCTCGGCTTCGGTCTGGGTCAGCTGGTTCGTCAGCTCGGCCTCGCGCTGCTGCAGATAGGTGATGGCCTGATCGCGGGTTTCCTCGGCCTCGTGGAGTTCCTGACTCATCCGGTCCAGATCGGCCACGTCGCTTTGACGCACGCGGGACAGGCGATGCGCCAGCCAGTTGGCAAACCAGCCCATGCAGAAGGCTGCGAACAGGATGATGGCCGTGGCAATTATGAATTCGGTTCTGTTCAAGTTACTGGTCCCCTGCATCCGCATCAGATGCGGTCGTATCGGTTTGGTCCGCATCGGACGCTTCCACCTCTGTCTCAAGCGCTTCAAGCCCGGTTTCGGTGTTCTCGACAGGCTCGGGGCGGATCAGGCGGAATTCAATGCGGCGGTTTTCTTCGCGACCTTCTTCGGTGTCGTTATCCGCGATGGGCTGTGTCTCGCCATATCCGACCGCAGTGTAACTGCTGGTGGGAATGCGCCGCCCACGCAACTCGTTCAGGATGGATTGCGCCCGTGCCTGGCTGAGCTGCTGGTTCATCTCTTCGCGGCCCTGACTGTCCGTATGGCCCTGAATCTCCATACGGATCGGACCACAGTCGCGCAGGATATCCGCGATCTGGTTCACCGTATCGCGCGAGTCGGAGGCAATCGTGGCCGAGCCGGGTTCGAAAGCGATTTTGCTGACGCCCTGAACTTCGGCAATCTGCGCTTCACAGATTTCAGGATCGGGCAAGGCATCTTCTGGCTCTGGCGGCGGTTGATAAGTGATCATCAGGGTGAATTCCTGCCCCTCACCCAGTTTATCCGACAACTGACCCGCAATGCGGGCATTGGCGTCTTCTTCGTGGCTGAGGCCGGACAGCTCGACCGTGTCGGGTGTCACGGTCAGCGAGCCGTTGTGAAGCTGTGCCAAAGCCTCCAAACCGGTCAGAACACGCACAGGCCAATCGGCAGGAAGCCCCGGCACAATGCGGGTTGCGGTATAGACCTGGTCCGACCCAAAGGCCGCACGGGCATAGCTGTCGACCATATCGCGCAGGGTTTCATCGCCCAAACGCCCGCGCAATTGCACCAGCCCTTCGGGACTGCGGGTTGCCGAGAATTCTATGGGTCCGGTCTGTTCGCTGGTATCAGGTTCCTGCAATACGGCGTGCAGCGCAAAGACCTGAGGCAGCGCTGTTTCAAGTTCCCCCACGATCCGATCGAACTTGGCCGGATCAGTGCCTTGTGCCGCAATCAATGTGATATCCGCATCCGAAATCGTGACCGAACCCTTGCCGATTCTGGCCAGCGCCTGAATGCTTTGTTCGGCGGCCTCGGGCCAGCGTGGTGAAGGCTCACCCAGGCCAATAGTGCAGGTATAAGTGCCCGACAATCCTGCCTCGCGCGCGGCGGCCACGATCTGATCGCGGGCTTTCTCATCCTGTGCCGAGCAGGCATCAAATCGCCCGCCTTCATCATTGATCACATAGCGCAGCGTAAATGGCGTGATGACGGGGCGAGGTGCCGAAATCGCCAACCCGATCCGCAAACTTGGCGGCGCGGCGCGGGTCAGATCCCGTTCAAGGCGCTGTTTTTCCTGCAAGCTGTCGGCAATGGCGGTAATCCTGACCAGATCAGGGCTGGCGGAAATCTTGGCGCGGGGCAGGCTGGCCAAGGCTTCAATCGCGTAGGATATCGCCGCATCCCAGCCGTTGGGCTTGGGGTAATCGGCCGTTTCCATCAGGTCTGACACCGCAACGTCGCGGTCCAGATTGCTCAGACGTTGGATCAGTTCAGCCCTGTCTTCGCTGGCGGGGATCAGGCCGATGATCGAGATACCGCTGTCGTTACGCAGGATTTCCGCCGAGAATCGCGGAGGGGCCAGGGCAGAGGTGGCCGCAACCTCCATTTCATCAATCACGCGGGATGTATCGACTTCGGTTCCGGCTGCGGTCAGCGCGTTAAAGCGGGTTGCCTCGTCCGGTGCAGTGCCCGTCAGAACCACGCGCAGGCCATCGGATTCGACCTCGGCCCAGTCGTGTCCTTTCAGGTCCAACGACCGGCGCACGGCGAATTCCGATGTCTCCTCGATCTTGGTAACGGCATAGCTGGCTGCCAAAAGAGACACCCCGGCTGATACAAGAAAGATCAGGGAAACAGCGATAAAATACGGCAGACGCATGTTTGGGTTTGACACTCCTCAGGCGTTTGGGGCGATCTTTACAGGCCCCGGTCAGCAGGTGCAATCAGAGCAGCAATGCGACGCAAAGGAAGATCAGCGGAATAAAGCCGGTATCCCGATTGGCGCGGAACAATTGCAGCAGCTTGGCGTTGTCTTCGATGTCCAGCGCGCGCAATTGCCAGACCATGTGCCAGCCCATTGCCCAAGGGCCGCTCAGCGCTATGACCATTGCCAGAAATGACGCGTTTGGCACCCCTGCATCGATGATGGCCAGCCCCATCAGCGACACGGTCGCGACCAGAAAGTACTTCAGCCATTTCGCCGTATCGTTTCCGAATAGCCGCGCGGTGGATTTGACGCCTATCAGTTCATCGTCATCAGCATCCTGATGGGCGTAGATCGTGTCATAGAACAGGGTCCACGCGATGCCCGACAGGTACAGCGTCACCGCCGGCCATCCCACTGAGCCGCTGTGCGCTGCCCAGGCCAGAAGCGCCCCCCAGTTAAAGGCCAGTCCGAGAAACACCTGAGGCCACCACGTGAACCGTTTCGCAAACGGGTAAATCGTGACCGGCAGCAGGGACAGAACGCCCATGGCAATGGCCGCCTGATTGAAGCTGAGCAGGATGCCCAACGCCAAAAGGCATTGCAGGATCATCCAGGCCGCAGCCTGCCGGACGCTGACCTGACCCGAAGGAATCGGGCGCGAGCGTGTGCGTTCAACCTGCCCGTCGAATTCCCGGTCCGTGATATCGTTCCAGGTGCAACCGGCACCGCGCATCAGAAACGCGCCCAGAGCGCACCCAATGGCAATCCACAGGTCTTCCAATCGAGGCTGGCCGTCATTCAGGATGGCAAGTGCCAATCCCCACCAGCACGGAATCAGCAGCAACCATGTCCCGATAGGTCGGTCCGCACGGCTGAGGCGCAGATAGGGCCGAGCAAAGGCCGGGGCATGGGTGTCGACCCAGTTGCCGCTGACGGCATCGGAGACTTGACCATCTGGTGTTGGGGCATTGCCTTGCATATGTAAGGTCTCATGAGTGCGAAGATCAGACTGTATGTAGAGCAGCCCTTGGGTCAGGGGCAATCGGTTCCTTTGACGCGCGACCAGGCGCATTACCTGTTTGGCGTTATGCGGCTGTCGGTTGGCGGGACTGTGGCGCTGTTCAACGGCCAGGATGGCGAATGGCTGGCCGAGGTGGCCGAGGCCAGAAAACGTGGCGGCGTTCTGACCTGCACCGCGCAGACGAAACCTCTGCAATTGCCGCCCGATCTTTGGTTTTTGTTTGCACCGATCAAAAAGGCGCGCACCGATTTCATCGTTGAAAAAGCCGCCGAGATGGGCGCGGCCCGCATCCTACCGGTGCAGACCGAATTCACCAATTCCGAACGTATCCGGCAGGACCGGCTTCAGGCGCACGCAGTAGAAGCGGCTGAGCAATGTGGCGGAACCTTCGTGCCCGAGGTCGCGGATTTGCAACGGCTGGACCGTGTATTGGAAAGTTGGCCGGAAGACCGTCAGTTGATGTTCTGCAACGAGGCCGAAGTTGGCTCGGCCCTGCGTTTGGCCGCCAATGAAAAGGGGCACCCGTGGGCGATTCTCATCGGCCCGGAGGGGGGCTTTTCCGATAAGGAGCGTGCCCGCCTGACGGCGCTGCCGTATGCGCATGTTGTCAGCCTTGGTCCGCGTATCCTGCGGGCGGATACGGCGGCCGTTGCGGCGTTGACTATGTGGCAACAGGCGTTGGGGGATTGGTCGTGATGTGGCGCGCAGCGCTACAGAAGGACATTCCAAAAGTTCAACGGTTTTTACGTCTGCACATCCAAAGCTCGATGTTTCCATTGGGTAACTTGCGAGACTACGGTCTGAGTGGTTCCCATCCTCGTAGCATGTCGTTTTGGTTGCTGGGGGATCCGTTGCGAGGTGTCTTGGGTATTACCAATGAAGGAATGGTTTTCCCGCAATGTCCCAGCCCGTTGCATGCAGAGCTCGCTGAGATCTGCGATCTGATCGGCAGTCGAGAGGTCTCGGGAATCATTGGCGAATCAGAACAGGTTCGAAAAATCATCGACGTAGCAGGCTGGCGAGACAGGTCGACAGGTCTCAATGACGATGAACCGGCATTCTCGCTAAATCTAGCGGAGCTTGTTGTTCCGCAGATGGAAGACGTGAGCCTTGTTGCTTTGTCAGAAGTGGATCGCGATCAAGCGATTGCATGGCGGAAGGAATACCTAAGGGAGACCCCGGGATTGCTGTATAAGGAACCGTACAAGCAGGCCCTGGAGGATATTGAACGCTATCTTTTGCGCGACAGTCATAGAGCCATGATTCACAACGGCAAGCCTGTTGCGATGACAGGATTTAACTCTGCGCTTTCGGATGTCGTTCAGATAGGTGGGGTGTTTACACCTCCTGATCTGCGAAGACGAGGGTACGCGCGCACCGCAGTCGCTTTGCATTTGAAAGAGGCGCGCGAGGCAGGAGTGGGCCGAGCCGTACTGTTCGCCGCTTCAAATGCAGCCGCTCGTGCTTACATTGCTATTGGCTTCGTGCCAGCCGGTTCATTCTCACTGGTTCTGTTCAATGATCAAACGGAGTCCGCGTTATGAGTTTCATCCGACCCGAGGCAAAACTGGCGCTGTGGCGCTGGCGCGAAGTTTTGGTCGCGGCCTTTGTCCTGATCCTTGGCCTCAGCTGGGTCAGCGGGCCGGGCGGGTTGCTGGCATGGTTGGGCTGGTTCCTGATCCTGGTGTCGGCGGCTTTGACCGTGATCGGCGTACAGCGCGCGCGTTTCAGAACCGGTGCGGGTGGGCAGGGTGTGGTGACGGTTGATGAAGGCCAGATCACCTATCTGGGCCCGCTGGATGGTGGCATCGTTGCGACCCGAGAAATCGAACGGCTTGCGCTCGACCCAACCTCCAGCCCGGCACATTGGGTTCTGGATCAACCGGGACAACCGACGCTTCACATTCCTGTGAATGCTGAAGGGGCCGAGGCCTTGTTCGATGTGTTTTCCAGCCTGCCGGGCCTGAAAACCGAGCAAATGCTGTCGGAACTCAACGGCAAGTCGCGGCATCCGGTCGTCATCTGGGAACGTATACCTTCGCGCCCGGCACATATCCGGTTGCATTGACACTGGCGTCATTTGCGACCACGAGTGACTTTCAAGACAGACACATCAGGATCGGAGCACGGTTCATGTCCATCCCTCAGTCCGGCGGCGGGCCGATCGAACGCCATGAGCAACTGGCCGAATATCTGGAATCGGGCTGCAAGCCCAAGGCAGATTGGCGAATCGGAACCGAGCATGAGAAGTTCGGCTATTGCAAGGACACGCTGAAACCGCTGCCATTCGAAGGCACAAGGTCCATCGTTGCGGTTCTGGAAGGGTTGCGCGACCGTCACGGCTGGGATGAGGTGCGTGAAGGCGGCAAGCTGATCGGTCTGGAAAAGGACGGCGCCAATGTCAGCCTGGAACCTGGTGGCGCATTGGAGCTGTCGGGCGCTCCGCTAGAAACCATCCACGAGACCTGCGATGAGGTGAACACTCATTTGCGTGAAGTCAAGGATATCGCCGATGAGATCGGCGTGGGCTTCATCGGTCTGGGTGCAGCCCCGATCTGGACGCATGAGGAAATGCCGCTGATGCCCAAGGGGCGCTATCGGCTGATGAACGACTACATGGAGGAAGTCGGCACCATGGGCCGCGCCATGATGCGCCGGACCTGTACCGTTCAGGTTAATATCGACTTCGGGTCCGAGGCCGACATGGTGCAGAAACTGCGCGTGGCGCTGGCGTTGCAGCCGGTGGCGACGGCGCTGTTTGCCAATTCGCCCTTCTTCGAGGGTAAACCCAACGGCCAGAAAAGCTGGCGCAGCCACATCTGGCGGCATCTGGACGATGCGCGCACTGGTATGCTGCCCTTCGTGTTCGAAGAGGGGTTCGGGTTCGAACGCTACGTGCAATACGCGCTCGATGTGCCGATGTATTTCGTCTACCGCGACGGTGAATATATCAACGCTCTGGGCATGTCCTTCCGCGACTTTCTGCAAGGCAAACTGCCCGCGCTGCCTGGTGAAACGCCGACCCTCAGCGATTGGGCCGATCATCTGACCACAGCCTTCCCCGAGGCGCGGATCAAGAAATTCATGGAAATGCGGGGTGCCGATGGTGGCCCGTGGCGTCGCCTCTGTGCGCTGCCTGCCTTCTGGGTCGGCCTGACTTACGATCAGGGTGCGCTGGATGCGGCCTGGGATCTGGTCAAGGGCTGGGACGCTGAAACGCGCGAGGAACTGCGCGTTCAGGCCGCGGTTCATGGCCTTCAGGCACAGGTCGGCGACATCAACATGCACGATCTGGCGCGTGAGGTCGTGGCGATTTCCGAGGTTGGTCTGAAATCCCGTGCCTTCCCCGGCGCGGGCGGGCTGGTCCCGGATGAGACGCATTTCCTCAACGCGCTCAAGGAAAGCATCGATACCGGTAAGGTTCCTGCCGATGAGTTGCTGGATCACTACAATGGCGACTGGAATGGCGACCTGACCCGGATTTTCCCCGAATACAGCTATTGATCCGCACCGTCCCGCTTGCATTCACGGGGCGGGGCCGATAGCAGGTTGGCGACCAAATTCAGAGGGCGTCATGGACGATCTTAAGGCAAAATATCTGGGGCAGATCGCCGAGGCGGGCGACGAAAACGCGCTTGAGGCGATCCGCGTCGCCGCCGTCGGCAAAAAGGGCGAAGTCGCGCTGAAGATGCGCGAGCTGGGCAAGATGACGCCCGAGGAACGCCAGATTGCAGGCCCCGCGCTGAACGCCCTGAAGGATGAGATCAACTCGGCGCTTTCCGCGAAAAAGGCCGCGCTGGCCGATGCCGCGCTGGATGAGCGTCTGCGCACCGAATGGCTGGACGTCACCCTGCCGACCCGCGCGCGTCGTCAGGGCTCGATCCACCCGATCAGCCAGGCGACCGAGGAACTGACTGCGATCTTTGCCGAACTGGGCTTCTCGGTGGCCGAAGGGCCGCGGATCGAGGACGACTGGTACAACTTCGACGCCCTGAACATCCCCGGCCACCACCCCGCACGGGCCGAGATGGATACGTTCTACATGCACCGCGCCGAGGGCGACAATCGCCCGCCGCACGTGCTGCGAACGCACACATCTCCGGTGCAAATCCGTTCGATGGAGAAGCAGGGCGCGCCAATTCGTGTGATCTGTCCGGGCGGCGTGTACCGCGCCGACTATGACCAGACCCACACGCCGATGTTCCATCAGGTCGAAGGTCTGGCCATCGACAAGGATATCTCTATGGCGAACCTGAAATGGGTTCTGGAAGAGTTCGTGAAGGCGTTCTTCGAGGTCGACGATGTCGAACTGCGCTTCCGCGCCTCGCACTTCCCCTTCACCGAGCCGTCGGCCGAGGTCGATATCCGCTGTTCCTGGGATAACGGCCAGCTGAAGATCGGCGAGGGCGACGACTGGATGGAGATTCTGGGCTCCGGCATGGTCCACCCCAAGGTGATCGCTGCGGGTGGGATTGATCCTGAGGTCTATCAGGGCTTTGCCTTTGGCATCGGCATCGACCGTCTGGCGATGCTGAAATACGGGATTCCGGATTTGCGGGCGTTCTTTGATAGCGACCTGCGCTGGCTGCGCCACTATGGGTTTGCGGCGCTGGATATGCCGAACCTGCATGGTGGTTTGAGTAGGTAAGGTGTTTTGGGAGGAAATTTCTCCCGAGGCCTGGTCTCGAATTGCGGTGCTATTGCAAGCGTTGGTTACAGTATTTGTTGCTGTGATCGCAGCACTACTTGCGATGTGGCAAAAGTCCAAAGTTCAACACATGGAGAGGCATTTCCAGTTCCGAGATGAGCGAATGCAGCAATATAGTAAGTTCATCGGTGAGATGAATGCTGCTTTGTTTTGGTATTTTGACTACATTGAGAGAAGTCGTAGCGTCCTGCCTGACTTGGAGATGCGAAGTAACCTAGAAAAGGTGTGTAGCTCTCTAGATACAGAAGCTATGCAGATTCAGGTTAACTGCCCAAGTTTTGTGGTTCACTCTGTTCTGAACGTGAACGGACGGCTTCAAGCAATGTCAATTGGTGCGTTGAGGGGAATAGAAAACCCGATTTCAAGCGAAGACTTCGAAGCTGCAAAGAGTAATATGCTTAAGTCAATGCGTACCGATTTACTGTTGATTGAGACTGTAACGAACAGAAGTCGATATAACCAACGGATACCTAAGCAGAATAGGCGATATGAGAAACAAACTGGTTTCCCTTTAAGTTACTAGGCGCGGAGTAAAGGCCGATAGGCCGCCGCGCTATCGCCAGACCGCCCGCACGGGCTGGCGATTTGTCTCCGCCAGAGCCCCGCTCGAACAGCGTGCGGATTTGGCTGGAAAAAAGTGCCCGACACAACCCGAGGATCGCCATCCCGCGGTCTGGCGATGGCGCGGCTTGTCACAATATCCCACAGGGTTGTTAAGTGACTTCGGTCGCGGGCCGAGTAGGGTCACCAGCATGATCTATCGACTGCTCTGCCTTCTGTTGCTGACCGCCTCACCCACCTTCGCCATGGGGCCTTGGAACACCGAATGCCACGGCGATACGGCCTGTGAGGTCGGCGACCGCTCGTACCATGTGCTGGAACCCGATGGCTGGGACGGTGAAACGCCTCTGCCCGTGCTGCTGCATTTCCACGGCTGGGCGCGGCAGGGGACTGTGGTGGTCAATCACGAACGCATCGCCGGGGCCACGAAACGGCGTGGCGTGTTGCTGGTGGCCCCTAACGGGCTGGGCAAAAGTTGGGATTTCTGGACCTCGGACACTGGCGACGTGCCCTTTGCCGACCGGGTGTTAGAGGACGTGGCCAGACGCTATCCGATTGACCCGGAGCGCATCTATGTCTCGGGCTATTCCTTCGGCGGCGCGATGGCTTGGCGCTTTGCTTGCGAGTCGGGGGATGACATCGGCGCGCTGCTGGGCGTGGCCGGAACCATCCGCCAGACCGAGGATTGCCCTGAGGCCCCGCGCGAAGTGCGCCATGTACACGGGCTCAGCGATACGGTGATGGATTTTCCTTACGGCGCGAATGGCGACACCACCTATCCGGTGGCGCTGTGGCGGCAGAAATATGGTTGCGACACCGCCACCCCGGCCGGGGATTGGAGCGTGGTGCCGATCCTGACCCTCAGCCGGGTGGAATGGGCCGATTGCGCGCAGGGGCAGGTCACGCTCGATACCCATCCCGGCGGGCATTTCATCCCGCATGGTTGGATCGGGCGGCAGTTGGATGAGCTTTTGGGCCGCACCCCCACCTATCCGTGACGCGCAGCGCTTGCACCCCGGCGCAATCTTTGCCATTGCCTGTGCCAAACGGATGTTTGCCCAAGAAGGCCGCTTGCAATGAAATTCACTCTGTCCTGGCTGAAAGACCACCTCGATACGGATGCGTCGGTTGACGAGATCGCCGAGGCGCTGACCGATCTCGGGCTCGAGGTCGAAGAGATCGTGAACCCGGCGGACCGGCTGTCGGGCTTTACCCTGGGCTATGTGAAACATGCCGAGAAACACCCCGACGCCGACAAGCTGCGCGTCTGCAAGGTCGACACCGATGAGGGTGAGCTGCAGATCATCTGCGGTGCGCCGAACGCGCGCGAAGGGATCACCGTCGTGGTCTGCAAGCCGGGCATGTATATCCCCGGTCTGGATCTGACCATCAGCGTCGGCAAGATCCGTGGCGTCGAGAGCTTTGGCATGATGGCATCTGAGCGCGAACTGGAGCTGTCGGACGAACATGACGGCATCATCGAGCTGCCTTCGGGTGAGGTCGGTGACCGCTTTGTCGATTGGCTGGCCGAGAATGAGCCGTCGAAAGTTGATCCGATGATCGAGATTGCGATCACGCCGAACCGTCCGGATGCGCTGGGTGTCGCAGGTATTGCCCGCGATCTGGCGGCGCGGGGCGTCGGCACGCTGAAGGAACGCGATTACGTGCCGGTCCCGGGCGATTTCGAAAGCCCAATCAAGGTAACGATCGACGAGGATACGCTGGACGGTGCACCGCATTTTACCGGACGCTTGATCACTGGTGTCAAGAACGGCCCTAGCCCGCAATGGCTGCAGGATCAGTTGAAGGCGATTGGTTTGCGCCCGATCTCGGCTCTGGTCGATATCACCAACTACATGACATTCGACCACAACCGCCCTCTGCACGTGTTCGACGCCGACAAGGTGCAAGGCAACCTGCGTGTACATCGCGCCAAAGGTGGCGAGAAACTGGTGGCGCTGGATGAGAAGGAATACACCCTGCAGCCCGGCATGATGGTGATTTCGGATGACAAAGGTACTGAATCCATCGCGGGCATCATGGGTGGTGAGGAAACCGGCTGTACCGAAGAGACTGTGAATGTCTTCCTCGAAAGTGCGTTCTGGGATCATGTGCAGATCGCGCTGACGGGCCGTGCGTTGAAGATCAACTCGGACGCGCGCTATCGCTTTGAACGTGGTGTAGACCCCGAATACACGCTGGAAGGGCTGGAGCACGCGACACAGATGATCCTGGATATCTGCGGCGGTGAGGCGTCCAAGGTTGTCGATGCAGGCAAAGCGCCAAACCATGCACGTGCCTATAAGCTGGATGCCGAACGTGTGCAGTCTCTGGTCGGTATGGACATTCCCGAAAGCGAACAACGTCAGACCCTGACCCGGCTGGGCTTTCGTCTGGAAGGCGAGATGGCTCATGTACCAAGCTGGCGCCCCGATATCATGGGCGAAGCCGATCTGGTGGAAGAGGTGGCGCGGATTGCGTCCCTGACCAAGCTGCAGGGCAAACCTCTGCCGCGTATTACCGATGGTATTCCGAAACCGGTGATGACTCCGACGCAGCGTCGTCAGTCCATGGCGCGGCGCACCTGTGCGGCGTTGGGGTATAACGAATGCGTTTCCTATACGTTCATCGATCAGGCCTCGGCGGCGCTGTTCGGCGGTGGCGATGAGGCGACGCAGCTGGAAAACCCGATATCGTCCGAGATGAGCCATATGCGCCCCGATCTGCTGCCCGGCCTGTTGCAGGCCGCAGCCCGCAACCAGGCGCGTGGCTACGCCGATGTTGCCCTGTTCGAGGTTGGCCCGGTATTTCATGACGGCGAGCCCGGTGATCAGCAAACGCAGATCACAGGTTTGCTGGTCGGACGCGACGGACCCAAGGATGTACATGGCGCATCCCGCCCGGTTGATCTGTACGACGCCAAGGCGGATGCCGAGGCTGTACTGGCTGCCATTGGAGCTCCGGCAAAGGTTCAGATCATGCGCGATGGCGACGCCTGGTGGCATCCGGGCCGCCACGGCAAGATCTGTCTGGGACCGAAAAAGGTATTGGGCGTGTTCGGTGAGCTGCATCCGCGTATCCTGCAGGCGATGGACATCAAAGGCCCGGCGATGGCTTTCACCATCTGGCCGGATCAAGTGCCGATGCCGCGCAAATCCGGAGCGACCCGCGCCGCGCTGGAGTTGCGCGATCTGCAAGCGGTTGAGCGTGACTTTGCCTTTGTCGTCGATGCCGATGTCGAGGCGCTGACGCTGGTAAATGCAGCCGCAGGGGCGGATAAGGCTTTGATCGAAGATGTGCGCGTCTTTGACGAATTCATCGGTGGCAGCTTGGGTGAAGGTAAGAAATCCCTGGCCATCACAGTGCGTCTGCAGCCAACGGACGCCACGCTGAAGGAAAAAGACATCGAGGCTGTGGCCGAAAAGATCATCACCAAGGTCACCAAGGCGACCGGCGGCGTTCTGCGCGGCTGATGTCGGACCGCCTCCGGCGGGAGTATTTTTGAAAAGATGAAGGGGCGGTTGCGCCCTTTCCGTTTTTGCGGAGGACGAAAGATGCTGAACGTTTACCTCTCTGGTGAAATCCATACTGACTGGCGTGAACAGATCATCGACGGCGCGCAGGGGCTGGATGTGACCTTCAACAGCCCAGTGACCGATCACGCAGCCAGCGACGATTGCGGCATTGCCATTCTGGGGGATGAACCGAACAAGTACTGGCATGACCATAAGGGTGCGATGGTCAATGCGATCCGCACCCGCAAGGGCATTTCGGATGCCGATGTGGTGGTTGTTCGGTTTGGCGACAAGTACAAACAGTGGAACGCAGCTTTTGACGCGGGCTATGCTGCGGCACTGGGTAAATCCATCATCGTGCTGCATGGCCCCGATCATCAGCACGCGCTGAAAGAGGTGGACGCGGCCGCGTTGGCCGTGGCCGAGGAGCCCGCTCAGGTGGTCGAAATCCTGCGATACGTGCTGACGGGTACGCTACCAGGCTGAACTGTGGAAAGAGGGGCCCGAATGGGCACCCTTCCAATGGCGATATGATTAGGGGCGCGGGGGTATGTTTTTACCGCGTAGCACCGCCGGGCGCTGCATGAAGCGGTCGACATAGGCGACGACGTTGGCGTAGTCGTGCCAGCCAACAATCTCTTTCGCACCGTAGAAGTCCAAGGCATTCAGCCACGGCGCAAGGGCGATATCCGCGATGGAGTAATCGCCCGCGATCCAGTCCTGCCCGTCCAGTTGAGTGTCGACCACGTTCAGCAGGCGCTTTGCTTCGTTGATATAGCGTTCGCGGGGGCGGGGGTCTTCGATTTCGCTGCCTGCGAATTTGTAGAAAAAGCCAAGCTGGCCGAGCATGGGGCCAACCCCGCCCATCTGAAACATCAGCCACTGGGTGACGCGATGTTTGTCTGAGGCGTTCTGACCCAGCAGCATGCCTGACTTCTCGGCCAGATACAGTAGGATCGCGCCGCTTTCGAACAGGGCAAGCGGTTCACCATCCGGCCCATTGGGGTCGATGATCGCCGGGATTTTGTTGTTTGGATTCAGCGACAGAAACTCAGGGCTTTTGACATCCGCGTCTGCCAGCGTCACCAGATGCGCCTCATAGGGCAGGCCGGTTTCTTCCAACATGATTGACGCCTTCACGCCGTTTGGAGTCGGATAGGAGTACAGTTGGATCTTTTCAGGGGATTGCGCGGGCCAGCGGGCCATGATCGGATGTGGTTCGGTGTCCAGCATTGAAGGCTCCTGTTTGGATGTCCTGTCAAAACTAAGGATCATTCCCCGAGCATGTAAGCCCTCGGGATGTGTATTTCCGGTCAGGCTGTGTTTTCTGGCGAACAACGGGGAAAACCAAGGAAACTCGCACCTAGACCTGCAGGTAAACTTGGCTCACTATTTGCCGACCCCCGCGAAAACTTCGCGGGTTTCTTGCTGTTGAAAGGAGATGCGCGTGGATGAGGTCGTAACACAGGTGGGAGCATATGCCCCGCTGATCATGAATGCGGTCAAAGCGCTTGTCGTTCTGATCCTGGGCTGGATCGTAGCTGGCGCCATCGGGGGCATGGTGCGCCGCCGGATCAACTCGACCCCGCATATCGATCCCACACTTGGGAACTTTATGGCAAGCCTCGTCAAATGGGCCATTTTGGCCATGGTGTTGGTTGCCGTTCTGGGAATCTTCGGGATCGAGGCCACCAGTATCGTCGCCATTCTGGGTGCTGCGTCACTGGCCATCGGTCTGGCGCTGCAAGGCACGCTCAGCGATTTGGCGGCCGGTGTGATGCTGGTTGTGTTCCGCCCTTACAAGCTGGGCCAATATGTAGATATCGGTGGCACGGCGGGGACGGTTAAGGACCTGAACCTGTTCACGACCGAACTGGTCACGCCCGACAATGTGCAGATCATCGTGCCGAACGGTCAGTCCTGGGGCTCGATCATCACAAACTACTCCGCCCATGACACGCGCCGCGTCGATCTCGTGTTTGGTATCGACTACGGGGACAGTGCGGATGATGCCATGAAGATCATTCTGGATGTGGCCAAAGCGGACAGCCGTATTCACAGCGATCCCGAGCCATGGGTTCGGGTCACAAATCTGGGCGACAGTTCGGTGGACCTGACGGCTCGGCTCTGGTGCGCGGCGGCTGATTACTGGGACGTCAAGTTCGAGCTTACGAAAACGATCAAGGAAGCCTTCGACGCCAAGGGTGTTTCGATCCCTTATCCACATTCGGTGGAAATACAGAAACAGGGGTGAGGGCTCCCGCCCGTCGAGCGGGTATTGGAAATGCCCTCCTCCGGTTGGGCCGGGCACCGCGCAGAGGCGCGGTGCCTTTTTCTTTGTCCGACCCTCTGGCTTTGAACCAACCGCGCCACGCCTTTGGCGTGGCGCTGCGCCCAACGCTGTAAATCGCTTTTTTCAAAAGCGATTTCAGGGGCGAGAGGTTTTACGACTTGACGACCACGTTGGGCGAAACCACGTCGATGCCCAGAGCTTTGCCGACAGCGTAGTATGTCAGCTTGCCGGCATGGACGTTCAGGCCTTCCAACAGGTGCGGGTCGTCCTGACACGCTTGTTTCCAGCCTTTGTCCGCCAGCGACAGCATGAAGGGCATTGTCGCGTTGCCCAAGGCGATGGTCGAGGTGCGCGCCACGGCACCCGGCATATTGGCCACACAATAATGCATGATGCCATCGACATCATAGATCGGGTCGGCGTGGGTGGTGGCTTTCGACGTCTCGAAACACCCGCCCTGGTCGATGGCAACGTCGACCAATACGGCACCGGCTTTCATCGTCGACAACTGAGCACGCGAGACAAGTTTCGGAGCCTCAGCGCCGGGGATCAGAACCGCACCGATGACCATATCGGCATCCTGGATCAGCTCGGCCGTGGCACCCGCTGTCGAATACTGGTTCTTGAAGGTTCCGCCAAAGACGTCATCCAGATAGCGCAGCCGCGGCAAGGACCGATCCAGAACGGTGACGTCAGCGCCCATGCCGGCCGCGATCTTTGCCGCGTGCGTACCGACGACGCCGCCGCCGATCACCACCACTTTGGCCGGTCCGACACCGGGTACGCCGCCCATCAGAACCCCGCGCCCACCGTTGGCCTTCTGCAAGGTCCACGAGCCGACCTGAGGCGCCAGACGACCGGCGACTTCGGACATCGGGGCCAGCAGGGGCAGGCCTCCGTTCGCGTCGGTCACGGTCTCATAGGCGATCGCGGTACAGCCCGATTCCAGCAGGTCATGCGTCTGATCTGGGTCTGGAGCCAGGTGCAGATAAGTGAACAGCAACTGCCCTTCGCGCAGCATCTTGCGTTCCACTGCCTGAGGTTCCTTGACCTTGACGATCATGTCAGCGGTGGCGAACACCTCTTCTGCTGTGTCGATGATCTGGGCACCGGCCGCGACATAGGCGTCATTGTCGAAACCCGCGCCGATGCCTGCACCGGATTCGATCAGGACTTCGTGACCGCGCGCAATCGCTTCCTGAGCGGCGTTGGGCGTCATCCCGACGCGGAATTCCTGAGGTTTGATTTCCTTGGGGCAACCGATTTTCATGGGGCTCTCCGTTTATAAACTGCCTAAATTATGTGCAGTTTTCAGTGCAATTTCTGTGAAAGAAAACGTGCCAATGGACTTTTCTTTGGAATAATTTCCCGTATTTTTAAAAAACTTTGCAAAGGAGTTGCACGAATGAGCTTGGATACGACTGATCGCAAGATTCTGACCGCGCTTCAGAAAAACGGCCGAATGTCGAATTCGGAGTTGTCGGAGCAGGTCAATCTATCTCCGTCTGCCTGCCACCGGCGCGTTCAACGGCTGGAGAGTGATGGCTATATCCGCAACTATGTGGCCCTGCTCGATGCACGGAAAATGAACGTACCCACAACGGTGTTTGTGGAGATCACGTTGCAAGGTCAGGCCGAAGAGGTTCTGGATGCATTCGAAAAGGCGGTGGCCCGGATACCGGATGTGCTGGAGTGTCACCTTATGGCGGGCACTGCGGATTACATCCTGAAAGTGGTCGCGGAAAACACCGAAGACTTCGCCCGTATCCATCGGCAGTACCTGTCCCGGCTGCCGGGCGTGGCGCAAATGCAGAGCTCGTTTGCGCTGCGCACCGTGTTCAAGACCACGGCTTTGCCGGTCTGATCTTCAGGCGGGGCTGGGATAGGTGAATATCAGCAGATGGGTCAGATTGAACCCGAAATGCATTGCCACCGGCACCCAGAGGCGCCCGGTCGCGTAGTATCCCAAGCCACACGCCAACCCCAGAATGGAGGCAAAGATCACAAGCGCCGGACCCCCGCCGAAATGTGCCAGTCCGAACAGCAGGCTGGCTGCGATCACACCACCAGTGGCCCCAAGGCGCGTGGCGATAGCGGATTGCAGATATCCGCGAAAGAACGCCTCTTCCGTCAGGCAGGTCAGGAACAGGTTGGACAGGGCGAACACCAGCCACCAGTTGGGCACTGAAAACTCCGGGTGCACCGCCCCCAGGGACAGACCCAAAATAAACAGACCGGGCAGGAGCAGCAAACCAGCCAGCAACGGCATGGGTTTGACCTGAATTGCGCCGCGCAGAATGCCGGCCCACGCCAGAAGAACGGCAAAGAAGACCATGGGTTTGTCCAGATTCAGATGCATGGTGAAGCTTGTACCGCCGACACCCGCCTGAACCTGATCCAGCACCTTCAAATTATGGAAGCCGGGCAGCAGATGTGCCCCCATGGCCAGACACCAGAGGATCAATACTACGTGCCCAGTGACAGCAGGCCAACCTTTCAGGTGCGGAAGCAGTGAGGCCCCGACCAAACCCAAAACCACCGCAGCGATCGCCACAGGTGACATCAACCCTGTTACTGAGGCGATGCTGACAAACAAAGCCAGCAGCGACAAAGCGATGCCAGTTCGCCGGGTCAGGGCTGTCACTTGCGCAGAGATCAGGATCAGCCAGGGCCAGATCGCAGGCATCAGGGAAAGAAAGAAGGTCACAGCGGTCTCATCAGTTAATCGCACCCCGTCTTGCCGCACAAAAACAGGGCAATGCAAGCAGCGAACCGGAAGCCGGATGCCTTGCGTCAATTCTGACGCTTGTATCCCGTGGGTCAGACGTACAAGTTTAAGTTAAAGGCTGTATACCCGCGCTGGACCTGTTTTTCAGATGAGCACCAGTTGCAGGCGTCGTAGCATTAGGCATCAATTTATCTGATGACATTAGGTGGTTACACTAGCTCGATATGGTCCGGACCCGAAGAATAAGAAGGAGCTGACTTTGGCATACGAAAACAATGGCGCCCCCAAAGATTGGTTAGAAGCCGAGTTGGAGGACACGCTGGACGAAGATTTCGAGATTGAATTCAGCGAGCCGATGCTGTCAATGGAAGTCCGGAAAATCTATCGGGAGCAGCATCCCGACATGCTGGATCGTAAGGTTTATTTCCGCAATCTGCTACGCCTGCAAGCCGAACTGATCAAGGTTCAGGACTGGGTTCAGCATACCGGGGCCAAGGTTTGTATTCTGTTCGAAGGCCGTGACAGCGCGGGCAAGGGGGGCGTGATCAAACGGATCACGCAGCGTCTGAACCCACGTGTCGCACGTGTTGTCGCTTTGCCTGCCCCAAGCCGTCGCGAACAAAGCCAGTGGTATTTCCAGCGCTACGTGCCGCATCTGCCCGCCGCGGGAGAGATCGTTCTGTTCGACCGCTCATGGTACAATCGGGCCGGGGTCGAGCGGGTAATGGGTTTTGCGTCCGAGGATCAGGTTGAACAGTTCTTTCAGGACGTTCCCGAATTCGAACGGATGCTGGTGCGGTCGGGGATCATATTGTTGAAATATTGGTTCTCGATCACGGATGAAGAGCAGCAATTGCGATTCCTCATGCGAATTCACGACCCGATGAAACAGTGGAAACTGTCGCCGATGGATCTGGAATCCCGCATCCGCTGGGAATCCTATACCAAGGCGAAAGAGGATATGCTTTTCCGCACCAACATTCCCGAGGCCCCTTGGTACATTGTCGAAGGCAACGACAAAAAACGCGAGCGGCTGAACTGTATCGAGCACCTATTGACCAAGGTTCCTTATACGGACGTTCCGCAGGAAAAGGTCAATCTGCCGGACCGGCGGTATAACCCGGAATACGAGCGCCGCGTTTTGCCGGACGAGCTGTACGTTCCGAAGATTTACTGAAACGGACGAAGCGAGGCAGCGTGACTGCCCCGCTCCAGAACCTTGTCAGGCTGCTTCCATCATGCAGCCCCAATCGAAGACGTTAAACATGTCGGTATCTCCGTCGTCTTCTCCTGCTGCGCCAGAGCAGGCGCCAACCGTATCTTCAACCGGGTCCGTGTCTTCACCCGAAACGATGTCCATGTCGTCGCCGGCCGTATCGGCCGTGGTCATGTCATCGTCATTCCAGTCAAACTGATCGAAACGCGCCTGAAGAGCATCGATGAAGGCGTCCAATTCGGCGAGGAAGGCAGCCACGTCGAAACATCCGCTGTCCGGCTCTTCAACGCCCGGAGTTTCGGTTCCCGGTTCTTCCGTTTCGACAACGTCGGTGTCGGGTGTTTCGGTTCCGGGTGCCTCCGGCTCGGAAACCTCAGTATCCGGCGTTTCCGCTACAGGTTCTTCCGGTTGAGTCACACCAGTGTCCGGCGTTTCAGGTGCCGGTTGTTCTGGCTCTGCGACCTCGTCAACAGGTGGGGTCGGTGCCGGTGGAACCGGAGCATTGCCGTTGTCCAGCATCACTGCCGCGTCGGTAGTCGCAAAGTTCTGCGTGACCATCACGGCGTTGAAGCCTTGCATGTCTCCCGTTTCAACACCGATGCCGATGTATTTGAAATCAGGGTTCAGGATATTCGCACGGTGCCCCGGGCTGTTCATCAGGTTCTGGTGCAGTTGGGCAACGTCGTCGCTGATACCGGGTGCGCCGCGTTCCGATTGCCAGGCTATGTTTTCGCCAGTGCGCCAGCTGCCTTCCAGATCAAAGCCCGCTGCTTGCATCCGTTGCGTTGCGGTGGAACCGCCCGAACCGGTGTGGCTGAACGTGTCCGTGTTCAGCATCCAACTGCTGTGGTCTTCGGATGATTGGTTCAGCTGTCTTTCCAGCTGCAACGGGTTCAGCCCGCGGGATGTGCGCTCGGCATTGATAAGCGCCAGCATTTCTTGCTCGATTGTACTTGCAGTCGACATGGTAGCCTCCGTTATAGGTGTCGTCTGATTGGACGAGGCCAGTTACAGGCGCCTTGCGGAGGTCAGATAGTGGTGCGGAAATTTTAGGCGAATTCTGGCAGGGCAATGCTACCGATGCGGGATTCGCTGCGCTGCAAAATGCCGGGCAAAATGTTGCTGGTGGGAAAACGGCGGCTTGCCGCACATCCAAAAGCAGGTGTCGGCGGAATAAAACCGAACCCTGAAACGACAAACCCCCGGGCGGTGCCTCGGGGGTCGTCAAATAGTGTCATCCAAAGCTGGACGAGCGAGGTTTTAGAGCAAACCCTCGCGCTGGGCTTTCTTGCGCGCCAGTTTACGGGCACGGCGAATCGCTTCAGCTTTCTCGCGCGCTTTTTTCTCGGACGGTTTCTCGAAATGTTGCTTCAGCTTCATTTCACGGAACACGCCTTCGCGCTGCAGCTTTTTCTTCAGGGCACGAAGCGCCTGATCGACGTTATTGTCGCGAACACTAACCTGCATGTGGTTGTCACCACCTTTCTAGATAGAGTTGCAAGGAAATTGCAGGAGTTGGCCGTATAGCAAAGCCGCTCTAACTTGTCTAGTACTGGGTCCGACAACCGGAGAACTGCCATGACGACCACCTATGAAGATGCAAAACAGCAGCTTTTGGACGCGATGCTGACCCATGTTCCCTTCGATGGGTGGTCAGAAACCAGCTTTCGCGCCTCCATTTCCGATTGTGGTCTCGATGACGGTTTGGCCCGCGCGATTTGTCCGCGTGGGGCGGTTGATCTGGCACTGGCCTATCACGCGCTCGGGGATCAGGCGATGCTGGATCGCATCAAGTCAGAGGACCTGGGCGGGCTGAAATTCCGCGATAGGATTGCCGCTGCTGTTCGGTTCCGGTTGCAGGCCGTTGAAGACAAAGAACTGGTGCGCAGGGGTATGACGCTGTTTTCCCTGCCGACCCATGCGGCCGACGGTGCCAAGGCGGTTTGGCAGACCTGTGATCTGATCTGGGACGCGCTGGGCGATACCTCGGATGATGTGAACTGGTACACGAAGCGGGCCACTTTGTCGGGGGTCTATTCCTCGACTCTGTTGTTCTGGCTGGGGGATGACAGCCCCGATCATCAGCGCACGTGGGAATTTCTGGACCGCCGGATTGAAAATGTCATGGAGTTTGAGAAACTCAAAGCTCAGGTGCGCGACAACCCGGTGTTGAATCCGTTTCTGGCGGTTCCGAACTGGTTGGCAGGTCAGGTCAAGGCGCCGGTGAAAATGCGCGCTGACCTGCCGGGCATGCTGAACCCCCGAAAGTAGTGCGTCTTGGCGCTGGGCCTTGGCGCTGATGCCTGCTAGGCATTGCGCAAAGGAGGTGCCTATGACCCAGATGATGCGCGCTGTTGAGATCACCGAACCGGGTGGCCCTGACGTATTGCAAATGACCGAGCGTCCTGTCCCAGAACCGGGTGACGGGCAGGTGGTGTTGAAAGTGGCCTATGCCGGGGTGAACCGCCCCGATGCGTTGCAGCGCGCAGGCGCTTATGATCCGCCGCCGGGTGCCAGCGATCTGCCGGGGCTTGAGGCGTCGGGCGAGGTTGTGTCGGTGGGTGCGGGGATCGAAGGGTTGTCCGTCGGCGATCAGGTCTGCGCATTGCTGCCGGGCGGAGGTTATGCCGAATACGTCACCACCCCTGCCGCCCATTGCCTGCCGGTGCCTGCAGGCATGGGAATGAAAGAGGCGGCGTGCCTGCCCGAGACCTTTTTCACCGTCTGGTCCAACGTTTTCACGCGCGGAGGGCTGAAGGCGGGCGAACGGTTTTTGGTTCATGGGGGCTCTAGCGGAATCGGCACAACGGCTATCCAACTGGCCAATGCCTTTGGTGCTCGGGTCTTTGCCACCGCAGGGTCGGACGAGAAATGCGAGGCTTGCGTCAAGCTGGGTGCGGAAAAGGCGATCAACTATCGCGACGAGGACTTCGTGGCCGTCATGCGGGCCGAAGGCGGGGCGAACCTGATCCTCGATATGGTGGGTGGCGATTACATCCCGCGCAACGTCAAAGCCCTGACCGAGGATGGGCGTCTGGTTCAGATCGCGTTCCTGCAAGGTCCGAAGGTCGAGCTGAATTTTGCCCTGATGATGGTCAAGCGCCTGACCCTGACCGGCAGCACGCTGCGCCCGCAAAGCGATCTGGTCAAGGCTCAGATCGCGCAAGATTTGCGCGAGGCCGTATGGCCGCTGCTAGAGGCTGGCAAGGTTGCACCTGTTATGGATAGCGAATTTGATCTGGCCGAGGCCGCCGCTGCCCATGCACGCATGGAAAGCTCGGGCCATATTGGCAAGATCGTCCTGAAAGTCGCGGGTTGAAAACCGGGCGCGCGGGTCCGTCCTGCGCGCTCACGCAACCGCGCGGCGGTACAGGTGCCACGTGGCATGGCCTAGAACCGGCATTACCACGATCAGGCCCAACAACATCGGCAGGGCACCCAGAAACAAAAGAGCCGCCACGATGAAACCCCAGGTCAGGACGACGCCGGGATTGTGACGCAACACGCGAAACGATGTCACGACCGCCACGGGCAGACCCACTTTCCGGTCCAGAAGCAACGGAAAACTGACCACACTGATGGCCAGTGCGCAAAGCGCAAACACGAAACCAACAGCGATTCCGACGATCATCATCGTCCAGCCTGCAGTCGTCGTGAAGGCCTGCTGAGCAAATGCGCCAAGCGATGCGGGGGCTTCAGGGCCCATTGTGTGCGTATAGATGCTCTGTGCGACCATCAACCAGATTAGCAACAGCATCACAAGATAGAACCCCAAAACCAGAATTGCGCCGAATGACGGTGATCGGAACACACCGAATGCATCCAGCCAATGCGCCGCGCTGCCCTGCTCGCGTTTCCGGCTGATTTCGTAAAGGCCCACGGCGGCAACAGGTCCGATCAGGGCAAAGCCAGCGACCAGAGGCGCCAAAAGCGGGACCATGTTCATGTTCAGGGCAAAGCCGAACATCAAAAGTCCGGCGATCGGGTAGATCAACACAATGAAAACGGCGTCCGCCCGTGTTTCAATAAAGTCCTGATATCCCGCCCTCAGACAGGCGCGCAGGTCTTGCATCGTCAAGGTCTGCACCATTGGCAGATGCTTGGTGTCCGCACTGCCGAGTTGCGAGACGCTTTCCGAGACGTGATCACCGGCCGCCCCCAGATTCTGGGCGGCCCAGCTGATCGGATTTCCGATTGTTTTAGCCATTTTCATCCCCTTCCCTGGCGAGAGTCGCGCCGCGGAGCGGATCCGGCAATTCGTTGTCCGTGGCCGGACCAGCCGACAACGCCTGACCCAGTATAGCACAGTTTGGCGAAATCCCGATAAACACTGCGGCACCGGACGGATTGCCCTGCCTCGCAGGCATGTTAGCTTGATGTCAGCAACAGGAGGTCAGGATGCAGACAACAGCAAAGACAGTTGTAATTCACGAATTCGGCGGGCCCGAGGTGTTGCGGATCGAGGACAGGCCATTGGGCGATCCCGGACCGGGTGAGGTGCGTATTCGTCATCAGGCCTGTGGTTTGAATTTTATTGATGTTTATCAACGTACTGGCCTCTATTCCCTTGATCTTCCCCATGCTTTGGGCATGGAAGCCGCAGGTATCGTCGAGGTGGTTGGGGAAGGGGTGACACATCTGCAACCGGGTCAGCGGGCGGCGTATGCGGCAGTCCCCCCAGGTGCGTATTGCGAGGCCCGCGTGATGCCTGCGGCACAGGTATGCCCGCTGCCGGATGACATCACATTCGAAGCCGCCGCGGCAATGATGCTGAAGGGATTGACCGTTGAATACCTGTTTCATCGAACCACGCCGCTGAAACGAGGGGATACGGTGCTGTTTCACGCGGCGGCTGGTGGGGTAGGGCTGATCGCCTGCCAATGGGCGAAATCCGAGGGGATCACCCTGATCGGGACGGCAGGGACAGACGAGAAATGCAGCCTGGCCCGGTTCAACGGGGCCGCGCATTGCATCAATTACCGGACAGAAAACTTTGCCGAACGCGTGGCTGAGATCACCAAAGGTCAAGGTGTGGACGTGGTGATGGACTCGGTCGGGGCTGACACGTTCGAAGGATCGCTGGATTGCCTGAAGCCGTTGGGGATGATGATTTCCTTTGGCAACGCCTCTGGTCCGGTGCCACCCGTCGACATCAGTGTTCTGGCTCAGAAAGGGTCGCTCAAGATCACCCGGCCCACCTTGCTCACGCATATCGCGGATCACACCGTATGTCAGGCAATGGCGCGCCGTTTGTTTGGCAAGGTCGAGGGCAGAGAGGTCAAGATCCACATTGATCAGCGTTTTGCGCTTGACCAGATCGCCGATGCCCACCGTGCGCTTGAGGCACGACAGACGACCGGCAGCACAATTCTGGACCTCTGAACTGAGACCCGGCTAGAAAAGCCGGGTCCAAAAGCAGGTCAGAACCGATAGGCGACCCGGACTTGCAGTGTGGTTGCGTCCACATCCACCGTGCTTCCATTGAAGTTATCGAATTCGTGGTACAGCAACTCTCCACCGACGCTCACGTTCGGTGCCACGATTTGCTCGTACCCAGCGCCGATGAACCAGCCATCATCGCTGCCGAGGTTGTCTGTTCCTGCTTCGGCGTATCCGGCAATTCCGTACAGCAGGCCTTGCGGGTTCACCTTGTATCCTGCGCGCGCTTTCAGGCGCCATACATCTTCTACGGTCACCGCGACGTTAGACAAGTCCACGTCTGTCCAGTCGTAGTCAAAACCGCCGCCAACGACCCAGTCGCCTAGGTCATAATCATAACCCAGGATAATACCGCCAATCGCACCATCGCCATCGACGCCGGCCACATTGGTGTCCACATCAAGATAACCCAATTGCAGACCGCCGTAGAATCCGGTCCAGTTGCCCGAGGATTGCGCCATGGCCGATCCCGCAACCACGGTCGCGACAGTGGTGATGAGAGCCAGTTTCAAAGTCATCTCATTTCCTTTCGATTGTCACTCTGCTTCGGTGAAGTTCAGCTCACTTATGCAGACAATTACGATCCGACCGCGTGACCGGATCAGTGTTACCTACGAATTCCAGCCCAAATTCTGGCGCTAAACCCCGAAAGGCCACGCCGGTGCCCTGTGAATCCGGGCACTTCTGATACAGAAAAGGTAGGAAGGATTGAGAAGTCTTCAAACGACATGCGGCGACGGAACACTCCGCCGCCGACACGTCCGATTTTTTCAGCGGATTATTGCGCTTGCAGTTCCGCCGGGGTCTTGTCGGCAATGGTTTCCCAGTTTGCGCTTGCGCTTTCGATGAAGCCCGGGATGTCGCCTTCCCAGCGTTCCTGGATGTCTTGCGACAGGTTCAGGTACAGCTTGTTGTCAACGATTTTCCAGTGGTTCGGGTCACCGTCGAATTTGAAGCCCATGGCCGCACCGAAGGCACAGTAGCCACCGTATGCGGGCAGGTATGCTTCCGGGTTGGCTTCGAATGCAGCTTTGTTTTCTTCCGACGAGAAACGGTACATCGCGTCGTCATGCAGCGTGGTGATGCGATAGTCGCCCTTGGTTGCTTCGCCATCGGTGAAATAGGCAACCGGGTCATAGCCCTGCATCGCCAGACCGGTCGAGCTTGCGTTGATTTCCACACCAGCGGCCAAAGCCGAAGTTGCCAGTGCAACAGACAGAGCGACGCCGCCGACCAGAGATTTAAACTTGTTCATTGCTTCACCTTTCGTGAAAGGAGCCTGTTCAGTGAGTTCCCGAAGGCCCCGGTTGTTGTCCTGTGTGGCCCGTAATTGACCGTCACGACAGCGATTTGGGGAGCGGTTCGATCACGTTCAAAGCAATGAATTGTGATTGTGCGTCAGAGAATAACACCTGTTCAATTATGCAGGGTCAGCATTCGGCGTCCGGTTTTAGGTTCAGGACAAACGCAATGACTTTGCTGGCCGGCATTTCACACGGTTTCAGCAACGCACCGCTGGCGTGCGTCTGATACATGTTCAAGCTGACATAGTCGGTCCCGCCCAGTTCATGCGCGACCAGCTTGTGGGATTTTCCCCCAGCCATCTGTTGACGCACGACGACATAACGTTGGTTACCGGACGTACCTGTGAAACTGCCTTCGGGCAGTGCAAAGAAGGCGGAAACGAAACTGTCCGGCGCGGTCACGACTTTCCGATTTTCGGCTCGGTTCCGGCCTTGATCCGCGCAACGTTGGTGCTGTGGCGCCAATAAATCAAAAGTGTCAGGATAATCCCCAAGATAAAGGGTTGCCCGTTTGTCAGCACCAGCACCCATGCGGTCGAGAGCGCGGCAGCGGCCAGCGCTCCGACCGATGATATTCGCCAGATCAATGCCGCGACCAGCCAGGTGAGGCAACAAGCGATCCCGACACGCCAATCCAGTGCCAGCCAAAGACCCAGAAAAGTGGCCACTCCTTTTCCACCCTTGAAACCCAACCAGATGGGATAGCAATGACCTAGAAAGGCCATAAGGGCCGCGACCTGCGCGGCGTCTTCTCCGGCATAGGCGCGGGCAATCAAAACGGCGACCGCGCCTTTGGCCGCGTCAAACAGCAAGGTCAGTGCGGCAGCGGCCTTGTTCCCGGTGCGCAGAACGTTCGTCGCCCCGATGTTACCCGACCCGATTTCACGCAGGTTGCCCAGCCCCATGACCTTGGCCAGGAGCAGGCCAAAGGGGATAGAACCCATCAGATATCCAGTCACCGCCCATTGGAACAGTTCACTCGTCGAGTTGTCGAAAGGGGGCATCAGGAACTCCGAAACACTTCTTTACCTGCGACATAGGTCGAAATGACCTTACCTTGCATCCGCTGGCCGTCAAACGGCGTGTTCTGCGATTTGGATTTTAGGGCAAAACGATCAAGCACAAATGGCACATCCGGGTCGAACAGAACCAGATCTGCCGGGGTGCCTTCCGCCAATCGACCGCTTGTCAGACCAAGCCGTTTGGCCGGGTTGAACGCCATCGCCCGGAACAAGGTCGGCAGGTCCAGTTGTTCGGCGTGATACAGACGCAGCGCTGCGGGCAGTAACGTTTCCAGAGCCACGGCCCCTGACGCCGCCTCTTCAAACGGCAGGCGTTTGCTTTCTTCGTCCTGCGGTGTGTGCATTGAACTGATGATGTCGATCAGCCCTGATCGTACCGCCTCGATCACCGCTTGCCGGTCGTCCTCAGACCGCAGGGGCGGTTTGACCTTGAAGAAGGTGCGATAGTCGGCCACGTCCAGCTCGTTCAGAGTCAAATGATGGATCGAGGTGCCAGCGGTGATGTCCAGCCCGTTGCGCTTGGCCCGTTCCAACGCGGGCAGCGCGCGCGCGGTGGTGATCTGGTCAGCGTGATACGCGGCTCCGGTCATCTCCAGCAGGGCGATGTCGCGGTCCAACCCCATACGTTCGGCCATGGGGGAAACGGCAGGCAGTCCGCGCAGGGCTGCAAACTTGCCGCTGGTCGCCGCCGCCCCGGCGCTGAGCCCCGGTTCCTGAGGATGGGCAATCACCAGCGCACCGCAGGATTTTGCATAGGTCAGGGCGCGGGAAAATACCTTGGTATTGGTGATGACGTGGTCGCAATCGGTAAAGGCCACCGCGCCTGCATCCTGAAGGAACCCGATCTCGGTCATCTCACGCCCTTCGCGCCCTTTGGTCAAGGCGGCCATCGGCAGCATATTGACCGGTGTATCGGCTTGTGCCCGGCGGGTGACGAATTCCAGTGTCTCGGGTGTGTCGATTGCGGGGGTGGTGTCGGGGCGGGTCACGATGGTGGTCACACCCCCGGCCGCAGCGGCGAGGCCCGCCGATTTATAACTTTCCTTGTGGCGTTCGCCGGGTTCACAAACCTTGACGCCGATATCGATGATGCCGGGGGCGAGGCACTTACCGTTGCAGTCGATGATCTGGCCTGCAGACTTCGGCGCGCTTCCTTCGCCTCGGGCGACAATCCGGCCATCGTCCACCTGCAACCAGCCAGTTGTGTCCGTCCCGGCCTCGGGGTCGATCAGGCGGGCGTTGGCGAAAATGAGATCAGTCATGTCGAGGCCTCTCGGGCTTGGGTCAACGCCTTCAAAGCGGCATCGGGGTCGGAAAGGTTGTTAAATGAGAAAAACGGGTGACGGTCAAAAGTCACTCGTGTTCGATGGCTTGAAAAGTCCAGAAATCGGTCGATTTCAAGGTCTTTGGACTTCAGGTCCTTGTTGAACTCCCACGCTTTTCGCGACGTGACAACATAGACACGTCGTGTGCGAACCAACCGATCTCCGTAGATTAAGAACGGAAAAGCAATTGTTGAGATAAAGATTTTCCAGAAGTCCCAAGCGCTGTCGATGATCCAAGGGCTTCCTGCCCAAACCCCTATGAGAAGAATGATAGAGACTTTGTAGGCCCAGCCATACTGAAGTGGAAATAAACCCTGATCCGGTTGCCCAACCCACAAAACATCTTCGCCGTCAGGAATTTGTTCTTGCCACCATTCGCCGTTCATACCATCGCCCTTTCGATAGCAGCTTTGGTGGTGGCGGGATCGGCCTGGTATTTGATCAGGTGCTTGTCGCCGCCCTTGGTGACGATCTGGACGAAACTGCCCATGGTGTTGACCGCTTGGATCTGGTTCAGCGGCACCTTGCGCGGACCCGGGCCTGTCAAAGTGGTGTCCGACATCTCCCAATTGGCAACCAGCTCTTCCGAGGCCAGATACCACGCGCGAAAGCCGATGGCCGCCAGACCTGCGGGGGCTCCGGTCCAGATGTACGGGTTTCCGATCAGCCACAGAACGAGCATGGCACCGGCCATAGCAACGGCAGCCAGCCATGCATTTGTGCGGATATAGGCCCCTTTGTCCGGGGCGAAGGTCACAAGATCAGCCATATGACGCCTCCGATGACCAAAAACGCGGCCAGTGCCAGAATGGCCGACCCAACGCGGTGGGGTTTGTCATCGGCTGGAGTGGCTTGCGGGGCCGAGAAGGGCTTGGCGCTTTCGGTATCGATGACCCCTCCGGTCCAGTTTGTGGCTTCTTCCGTGAACAGGCCGATCATGCGCAGGCGCGGATCGGGCTTCAATGTCGCGGGGCGTCCCCGGAAGGCCGCGCTGCGCAAGACAATGACCCAACCGTCGATCGCGGCCAAAGCATCCCGGTCCAACTGGTCAGCGGGTACGCCGCAGCCCTCGGTCAGATAGCCGTACAGCCCGAGATCTTCGAGGTCGGATACCGGGAAAACATCGATCTGCTCAGGATCCAGACCGTTGACCCCAAGTACCTGATCGGCGGCACCCGGTTCACGCAGGAACTTCGCCTCTTCCGGGCGCATGTCCAACGCGAACAGGCGCAAGACGCCGCGTTCATGGGGGGCGATGGTCAGATCGCTCATGCGGCTTCGCGCAGGTTGCGGGCCAACAGGTCCATCGCGGCCATGCGGACGGCGACGCCCATTTCCACCTGTTCCTGAATGACGGATCGGTTGATGTCATCGGCCAGCGTACCGTCGATTTCGACCCCGCGGTTCATCGGGCCGGGATGCATGACGATGGCATCGGGTTTGGCCTGTGCTAGCTTGGCAGCGTCCAGACCATAGCGGTGGTAGTATTCGCGCTCCGAGGGGATGAACCCGCCATCCATCCGCTCTTTCTGAAGGCGCAGCATCATGACGACGTCGACGTCTTTGAGGCCTTCGTTCATGTCGTCGTAGATCTCGGCCCCGAATTCGGCGAACTGGCCGGGCACCAACGTTGGTGGCCCGATCAGGCGGATGCGGTTTTCCATCTTGCCCAGCAGGATCAGGTTCGAGCGCGCAACGCGGGAATGCGCGACATCGCCGCAAATGGCGATGTTCAGCCGGTGCAGCCGCCCTTTGGCGCGACGGATGGTTAGCGCGTCCAGCAGGGCCTGTGTGGGGTGCTCATGTTTGCCATCGCCCGCGTTCAGAACGGCGCAGTTGACCTTTTGCGCCAGCAGGTCCACAGCGCCGGAATGCGGGTGCCGGACCACCAGAAGGTCAGGATGCATCGCGTTCAATGTCATCGCGGTATCGATCAGGGTTTCACCCTTTTTGATCGAGCTCGCCTGCATCGCCATGTTCATAACGTCTGCGCCCAGTCGTTTGCCCGCCAGTTCGAAACTGGCCTGTGTCCGGGTCGAGTTTTCAAAGAACATGTTGATCTGGGTCAGCCCCGACAGCACGTCCGAATGTTTGGTCGACTGGCGGTTCATGGCGACATAGGTCTCGGCCAGATCCAGAATTTCGGTGATATCGGATTGGGACAGATGCTCGATGCCAAGAAGGTGACGATGGGCGAAACGCATGGGCGGGCTCCTGTCTGACAATCGGGCCGCTTATAGAAAGCTGCGCGGCCCAAGGCAACCTAAGGTTCCGTGCCCTCTGGCAGTTTTTCGCAGCCGCCCTCGGGCAGGCATAGTTCGCCCGGTTTGCACCATTTGCCATAGCCGCAGTCGACGGCCTTGATCGGAACACAGCCCTGATGCGCCGAGCATTTGAAGCCGGGGCGGCACTGCGATCCGGTTTCTTCGCACAAAAACCATCCCGGACGGGAACAACCGCCGCCGGGCAAGCAGAAGGAGCCGCGCGCGCAGGTGCGGCCGTCGTCGCAAGTTTTGGGTGGTGTGGTGTCCAGCTCGGGTGCGATCCGTTCGCACTCGCCACGTCCGTTGCAGAAACTGCCGCCCGGACAATCCAAGCGTGATGTGCATTTGTTCGCGCCTGCCGGCGCACATCTGGTTCCGCCCGCGACGCAGCGTTCGAATGGTCCGCAGGTGCGCCCGCCGCCGCAATAGGTGCCGCCCAGCGGAATGCAGTGGCCATCGAAGCTACATCTTTGGCCCCCCGAACAACAGGTGCTGCCGCATTTGAATTGGCCCGCACGGCATTGTCCTTGGGTGTTGTGGAACGTCGCCATCGCGGGATCGCCGGCAATAGCCAGCACAAGCCCGATCAGGAGGAATTGCAGAATTCTGAGCATCGCCCCCGGATGGTCGGCGCGACAGAGCGACCGATCAAGCCCTATTCGCTTTCCCTCAGCCCTCAGGCAGGTAAATTATCCGTATGGAATCGGGCTTGGACTATTATTCTGCGCGGGCGCTGCTGGAATGGCAGATCGAACTGGGCGCGACCGAGGCAATCGGAGATGCGCCGGTTGATCGCTATGCGTTGCCCGATACCACCCCCAAAACCAAGAAAACAGAAGCGGCCCCCGCGCCCCCTGCCAAACCCAAGCAGGTTGACCCGGTTTCGATCGCCCAGACGGCAGCTCAGGGGGCGGCCTCTTTGGATCAATTGCGCGCTACGATGGAAGCTTTCGACCATTGTGAGCTTAAACGCGGGGCGCGGCAGTTGGTTTTTGCCGACGGCACCCCCGGCGCGAAGGTGATGATTATTGGCGAGGCCCCCGGGCGCGACGAAGACCGCGAAGGCAAGCCCTTTGTCGGTCGCGCCGGTCAATTGCTGGATCGAATGCTGGCGGCGATTGATATGGATCGCCATGAGAACGTCTATATCACCAATGTGCTGCCATGGCGGCCCCCGCAGAACCGTGACCCCAAGCCCGAGGAAATCGGGATGATGAAACCCTTCCTGGAACGCCATGTAACGTTGGCCAAGCCCGAGGTTCTGGTGGTGATGGGAAATATCAGTTGTCAGGCGGTGCTGGGGAAACGCGGCATCACCCGTCTGCGTGGCAAATGGGATCAGGCGATGAACCTGCCTGTGATCCCGATGTTCCACCCTGCATACCTGTTGCGTCAGCCGCAGATGAAACGGCAGGCCTGGGCGGATTTGCTGGAGTTGAAGGCACGGTTGAGAGGTGGCGCATGAAAATTCTGGCATTCTCCGACCTGCACATGGCGCGCAACCGGGCAGCCGATCTGGTTGCCGCCAGCGCCGAGGCGGATCTGGTCATCGGAGCCGGAGATTATTGCAACATGCGGCAAGGGCTGGACGAGGCGATGCAGATGCTGTCAGGCATTTCGGCACCATTGGTCCTGATCCCCGGCAATGCCGAAAGCGCTGGTGAACTGGCTGACGCTGCACCCGAAGGCGTACACGTCCTGCACGGGACCGGCATGAGCGTAGATGGGCTGCGTCTTTTCGGTCTGGGATACGGCGTACCGCCGACACCTTTTGGAGACTGGTCCTGTGACCTGACCGAGGGGGCTGCTGCCGAGATGCTCGATAGGTGCGACGCGGCGGACATCCTTGTCGTTCATTCACCGCCCAAAGGGTACGGCGATCAGACCTCGCAAGGCCTGTCGGTCGGATCGACAGCCGTGCGGGATGCGATAGAACGTCTTCAGCCCGGATATGCAGTCTTCGGCCATGTGCATGAAAGCTGGGGTTATCGCGGGACATTGGGCCGGACACATTTGGCCAATCTGGGTCCGACTCTGAATTGGTTTGAGGTGGGTACGTGATCGAATTCCAGACCTTGCTGGTCTTTATTCCGGCTGCCCTGGCACTGAATCTGACACCGGGTGCCGATATGATGTTCTGCTTTGGGCAGGGGCTGCGGTCCGGGGCGTGGCCCTCGGTATCGGCAAGTGCCGGGGTGTCTGTGGGCTCGATGATACATGTGCTGCTGGCCGGGCTGGGTTTGGGCGCGGCGGTGTCAGCGCTGCCTTGGCTGTTTGAAGTGATCCGCTGGATGGGTGCAGCTTATCTTATGTATCTGGCTTGGGGTGCTATCCGAAACGGTGCTGCGACGGGGGATGCGCCTATGCGGTCGACGCGTATGGCTTTTCGGGACGGAATGTTGGTCAACCTGACCAACCCAAAGGTCATTCTGTTCGTACTTGCTTTTATTCCGCAATTCGTCGACCCGACTTTGGGCTCTGTCCTGCTGCAATTCCTGATCTTCGGGCTGATCATCGCGTTTGGCGGGTTTTTGGTGAACGGGCTGGTCGGTATCTTTGCCGGGGGTGCAGGCAAAGTGTTGATCGGCAATCCGCGCGCCTCTCGCATCATTGGTTGGATCACGGGCGGTATTTTTGCGGCCCTCGCGATCCGGCTTGCCATTATGGAAAGGGCCTGACGCAAGATGTCACGCATTGACGAAACCAAGGAGTTCATTCCGGTCAGAATTGCCGTCCTGACGATCTCGGACACCAGATCAATGGAAGAGGATCGCTCGGGCCAGACATTGGTGGACCGGATCGAAAAGGCGGGCCATGTGGTTGCGGATCGCAAGATCATCCGGGATGAGCGTTCTCAGATCGCCGATCAGCTGCGTGTCTGGGTGGCGGATGATCAGATTGACGTCGTGATTTCGACCGGAGGCACCGGACTGACCGGGCGCGATGTGACCGTCGAAGCGCATCGGGACGTCTATGAGAAAGAGATCGACGCTTTTGGCACCGTCTTTACCATCGTCTCGATGGAGAAAATCGGCACCTCCGCGGTTCAGTCGCGCGCAACCGGGGGTGTTGCAAGTGGGACATACCTGTTTGCGCTGCCCGGCAGCCCGGGGGCGTGCAAGGATGCGTGGGACGGTATTCTGGAAAAACAGTTCGATTACCGGCATCGCCCCTGCAATTTTGTGGAAATAATGCCCAGATTGGACGAACATCTGCGACGGAAGTAGACTGGTCGTACGTTCAAATCCGTATAACCGCTTTGTGGCTTGGCATAATTCGTGATCCAGCTACATTTTGTGGACGGCAGCTTGGTGCAACCGGGGTAACTGATTTATGCGATTTCTACGGCAAAGTCTTGTCGGTATCTTTCTGGCGTTTCTGACGCTGGCATTGCTGTTTGTCGCCGCCCAGACCATCGTGGGTGCGGTGCAGGATGTCCTGACGCGGGAAGATGCAACGCCCCCTGCGCGTGAACGTGAATTTGCGGTTGCGGTGCGATCGGCTGAGGCGGAAACCGTCATTCCTTATCTAGAGGCTTTCGGAGAGGTTCAGAGCCGTCGCAGGCTGGAACTGCGGGCGGCACTGGGTGGCCGCGTTATCGCGCTGGCGGAAGATTTTGAAGATGGGGGAACGGTAACGGCAGGCGAAGTTCTGGTTGAACTGGACCCGGCAGATGCCCAATCCGCGCTGGATCGGGCCAAGTCTGATCTTTTGGACGCCCAATTCGAAGAGCGTGACGCGGAACGGTCATTGTTGCTGGCGCAGGACGAATTGAAAGCCGCCGAAGCGCAGGCGGACTTGCGGGAACGGGCGTTGCAGCGGCAACGCGACCTGGAATCCCGGGGCGTAGGAGCCGCGGCCAGCGTGGAAGAGGCCGAACTGGCGGCTACATCTGCTCAACAGGCGGTTCTGGCGCGTCGCATTGCACTTGCGCAGGCGGAATCCCGCGTCGATCAGGCAACGACATTGCAGGCCCGGGCGGTGATCGCTCTGGAAGCGGCGGAACGCGACCTTGACGATATGACGGTGCGGGCCGGTTTCAGCGGTACCCTGACCGATGTGACACTTGTGGAAGGACGGCTGGTGTCGGCCAATGAAAAGCTGGCGGAACTGGTTGATCCCAACGCTCTTGAGGTGGCGTTTCGGGTATCGACTGCACAATATGTGCGGCTGTTGGATGAGAACGACAGGTTGATCAATGCGCCGGTCACCATATCGCTTGAGGTAACCGGCACCGATCTGACCGCCACGGGCCATATCAGCCGCGACAGCGGGTCAGCTGGTGAAGGCCAGACCGGACGCTTGATCTATGCGCGCCTGCAAGAGGCATCGGGTTTCAAACCCGGAGATTTTGTTACGGTATCCGTTCAGGAACAGCCGCTTGCCGGTGTGTTCCGCTTCCCGTCCTCGGCTTTGGATGCGTCGGGAACGGTTTTGGTGCTTGGGCCGGATGACCGTCTGGAAAGCCTGCCGGTGCAGTTGGTCCGCAGGCAGGGTGACGAGGTTTTGTTGCGCGGCGATGGGCTGGAAGGGCGCGAAGTTGTGACCGGACGTACGCCGTTGCTTGGGCCGGGCGTGCGGGTGCGCCCACAAAGGCTCGAAGCTGTGGCCGACCCCGGCATGGTTGAGCTGTCCGATGCAAAACGTGCCGAACTTATGGCCCGGGTCGAGGCCAACGATGCTATGCCGCAGGACGAAAAAGCGCAGGTTTTGGGTCAGTTGCAGGAAGCACGCGTGCCAGCGTCTCTGGTACACAGCATTGAAACCAGGGCCGGAGGTTGAGCGCCATGATGCGCGAGATACCCGGCGCGGCGGGCGGCCTACTCAGTTACTTCACCCGGCATAAGACAATTGCCAATCTGTTGCTGCTTGTGATGCTGGTTCTCGGCGCAGCAGCAATACCGAACATGCGGGCGCAGTTCTTTCCGGATGTTGTTTTGGAACGTGTCGATGTGAGCGTCACATGGGATGGTGCCGGTCCCGAGGATATGGACGCCGGAATCGTGCAGCTACTGGAACCTGCACTTTTGGCCGTCGAAGGCGTGACCAGTACCGAGGCCAGCTCGCATCCCGGCTGGACGCAGGTCAGATTGGAGTTCGAACCCAACTGGGACATGTCCCGCGCTGTTGAAGAGGTCCGGACAGCGATAGACAGCGTAACGGATTTGCCGGAAGGGTCCGAAGAGCCCGAAATCAAACGCGGCGCGTGGCGGGACCGGGTGACGGATGTTGTAGTCAGTGGACCCACCGATACCAACCAACTGGCGAAAATGACGGATGAGCTCATCAACCGTTTGTTCACTGCCGGTGTTACCCGTACGACCATCCGGGGCATAGCGGCACCGCAGATCATTGTCGAAGTCGCTACGGCGCAACTGATCGCTAACGACATCTCCATGGCAGATATTGCAGCAGCGATCGGATCCGAAGTGAATACCGATCCGGCTGGTGAGGTGGAAGGCGCAGGCGCACGCATTCGGGCCGGGATAGAAAAACGCACCCCTGAGCAGATTGAAGGCATCGCGCTTCGGACCAATGCCGATGGATCGAAGCTGACGGTTGGTGATATCGCAACGATCCGGGTCGAAGGTGTGACCCGGCATCGCAGTTACTTTGTGGACGAACACCCGGCCATGTCCATAAGGGTGGACCGGTCAAATCTGGGCGATGCGATAGCCATCCAGCGCTCGGTTGAAGATGTTGCCCGCGCCATGCAGGCCAGCGTACCTGAAGGTGTAAAGATCGAGCTGATCCGCACCCGGGCGCAGGCGATCACCGACCGGCTGAACATCCTTGTCGATAACGGGCTGATGGGCCTTGGCCTTGTCGTCTGCCTGTTGTTTCTGTTCCTGAATGCGCGCATCGCCTTCTGGGTCGCTGCAGGAATTCCAGTGGCGATGTCGGCGGCCATTGCGCTGATGTATCTGGGGGGCCTGTCGCTGAACATGGTCTCTCTGTTCGGCCTGATCATCACTTTGGGTATCGTGGTCGATGACGCCATCGTGGTGGGTGAACACGCAGATTTCCGCGCCCGTCGTCTGGGCGAAGCGCCTGTGGTGGCCGCTGAACGTGCGGCCCGGCGTATGGCGATGCCAGTACTGGCTGCGACGGTAACGACGGTGATTGCGTTTTTTGGTTTGACGCTGGTTGGCGGAAGGTTCGGAGAGCTGATCCGCGATATTCCGTTCACGGTGATTGCGGTTCTGATCGCGTCGCTGATCGAGTGTTTTCTGATCCTGCCCAATCACATGGCGCACGCGATTGCCCATTCAGCCAAGGAACACTGGTACGATCTGCCAAATCGTGTCGTCAACCGCGGTTTCCGCTGGGTTCGGGACAACCTGTTCCGCCCCCTTGTCGCTTGGGTGATATGGGCGCGTTATGTCGTTGTTGCGCTGATGATCGCCATCTTGGCCAGCCAGGTCGCTCTGTTCATTCGTGGTGACGTCAACTGGCGCTTTTTCAACGCACCTGAACGCAGTTCGGTGACTGGCGGCTTTATCATGCGCGAAGGGTCGGTGCGGTCTGATACGCTTGAAATGATGCACATGTTGCAGGACGCAACCAACGAATTGGGCCAGATCTATGAAGAGCGCTATGGCCGCAACCCGATTGACTATGTCCTGGCCGAGGTCGGCGGTACCGCTGGTCGTGGCCTTGCTGCGGCAGACGGAAAAGATGGCAGTGTCCTTGGGGGCATTTCAATCGAGTTGATCGACGCCGACCTGCGCCCCTATTCCAGTTTTGAATTTGTGGGCGAGTTGCAGGATTTCGTGCCGCGTCATCCAAAGCTCGAAGTGATCAGTTTCCGCGGTTGGCGATCCGGCCCCGGCGGCGACGCCATTGATGTGCAGTTCTATGGCTCGGACGTGAACGTGTTGAAGGCGGCTTCGGAAGATCTGCAAACCGCACTGTCGAAATTCCCCGAAGTGTCGGCGCTTGAAGACAATCTGGCCTATGACAAGGAAGAGTTCCTTCTGGACCTGACCGCGCAGGGGCAGGCGCTGGGTTTCCGGATCGAAACATTGGGGCGTGTCCTGCGCAACCGCCTGAACGGAATCGAAGCGGCAACCTTCCCGGACGGGCCCCGCAGTGCCGAAATCCGGGTGGAACTGCCCGAAGGTGAACTGACGGCGGATTTCCTTGAACGTACTCTCATGCGCTCTCCGGACGGGGTCTATGTCCCGTTGGCCGACATTGTTTCGGTCGAGCGCAAGTCAGGTTTCTCGACCGTCCGGCGCGAAAATGGCCTCAGGGTTGTTTCGGTATATGGCGACATCTCGGAAGACGATCCGGCGCGCGCGGCTGAAATCGAACGGGCGATGCAGGACGAGATTCTGCCCAATATCGCGGCGGAACGACAGGTCGAATGGCGCATGTCGGGTCTGAGTGAGCAGGAAAACGAATTCCTGGCCGAGGCGCGCACCGGTCTGATCTTGTGCCTGACCGGGATCTACCTTGTACTGGCATGGGTATTCGCCAGCTGGACAAGACCGCTGGTGGTTATGGCGATTATCCCATTCGGTCTCGTTGGTGCGATCTGGGGTCACTACATCTGGGAGGTGCCGCTGAGTATGTTCACCGTGGTCGGATTGCTTGGTATGACGGGGATCATCATCAACGACTCGATCGTTCTGGTGACCACGATAGATGCCTATCAACAGGATCGCGGGCTGGTTCCGTCGATTGTCGAAGGCACGGCAGACAGGTTGCGGCCGGTGATGCTGACCACGCTGACCACCGTTCTGGGACTTGCGCCATTGCTGTACGAAGGCTCGCAGCAGGCGCAGTTCCTGAAGCCCACCGTGATCACGCTGGTTTACGGTCTTGGGTTCGGGATGCTGTTGGTGCTGATTCTGGTGCCTGCTCTGCTGGCGATCCTCAATGACGTGGCGCGGCCGATGACGGCCATGCGCCGCGCGGCGCGGGCACCTGACAAGGTGGTTCGTGGCGCGCTGGCGGTGACCGGAGGCGCATTGGCGCTCTGGTTCGGCCTGACGATGGTCTGGCCCGCCGCAACCGGCGCGCCGATTGGCGCATTGCAGAGCCTCTATGCAGGTGGAGACGGTGTGGCGGTGCTGCAAATGGGGCTGGGCGCGTTTCTGGCCGGGGCGATACTGATCGTGGTCCTGAGTGTCTTGCTGTCAGGATTGCTCTATGGTCGGCTCACAAGATCGGCAGATGCTTAACCCGCGCGCAATGCGTACTCTAAAAGTTCAATGACCCGAGCGCTCATCGGCAGTTCGCCCTGACGTATTTGGTCAATCGGAAACCAGCGGGCATCCAACGCGTCGTCACCGGCTTTTGGCGCACCGGATTGATAGTGACAGGCGACACCCACCAGCAGGTAATGGGATACGACCTGCCCATCGTCATCCTGCCGAAGCAGATCCAGGTTGTTAAGGTAATGCGAGGGCTGCGCGATGACCGAAGTTTCCTCCTGCAACTCACGCTGCGCTGCCTGCAAAACGGTTTCCCCCCATTCCACATGGCCGCCGGGGAAGCCCCAAAGTCCCTGATCCGGCTGTTTGCTGCGCTGAACCAGCAGAACCTGATCCTGATGCAAAACAACCGCCAAGGCGCCGATCTTCGGAGTTTGGCTCATGCAATCAGCCTGCGCTGCAGCCCTGAATATCGACCGCGTGATTTGCCCCCAGAACAGTGATCCGAACCTCGGACCGGTTCAGCGCAAACGGCTCGCCGGACGCGTTGATAATCTCGGCCTTGGCCACCAATGTATCCCCCTGCCGCTCGGAAACGGGTTGCGAGGCCCAAAGGACGGGATTGCCGGGCTCGATTACGGCGACTTCACGGCCACCCGCCGACGGCATCGTCACCCGCGCCTCGATCCGCATACCGTCTTTTGTTGGTGTCAGATTGCAGGTGGCATTGGAGACGCGTGCCTCGCGCGCAGAATAGGGCCTTTGCGCCAGCGCCGCGGCAATCGCCGGGTTGCGGTCCGCATCGGCGTCGAGCGTATGGTCAAAACCCAGACGCTCCGGGATGCAAACGTCCTTGCAGACCCCCAGATCCATTTCACCTTGCAGGCGGACCGGTTTGGCGGGATTGCGCGGTGTGATCTCGATCGGCAGAACCAGTTGGTTTTCATAGCCGATGGACTGCAAGCCGTTTTGGTCGAAAATTGCAGGCGCAGGCCAGGTGATTTCCACGTGACCGACATTGCTGGAACGTTTCCAGTCGAACTCGGGCGGGATGCCGGCATCTCCGGGCGCGCGCCAATAGGTTTTCCAGCCGTCCTTGAGCGTCAGTTTCAAAGCGGTCAGATAGGTGCCGTTTGCAGTCCGGCCACCGTCCAGAACATCCAGTTGAACCACGCCGTCCAGACCCTGCGCAGCTACTGGAGCGGACAGACTCAGACACGCGAATGCGGCGACAGCGGTGGATTTCATTGACGTCTTCATAACCACATACATGCGCGGGCCAGGGCCGGATTCCAAGTCACGATCGGGTCACTGCGATGAAATCTGTCGAAATATCCGTTGTTCTCTTGCAAACAGAGGTTCGGGGGGGCCATTGTTGAAGTGAGCTGAGAAAGAGATGGCGGCATATGGACCTGACCGGAAAACTGTTGATTGCGATGCCCGGCATGGGCGATCCGCGATTCGACCATTCGGTACTGTATATGTGCAGCCATGGCGACGATGGCGCCATGGGTTTGATCGTAAACAAGCCGTCGGATTTGCGAATCAAGACCTTGCTGGGGCAGCTGAACATTGCCTGTCGTATACCGGTGATCGGAGAACGCCTTGTGCATTTCGGCGGCCCGGTTGAGATGTCGCGTGGCTTTGTCCTGCACAGCGCCGATTATGAGGCCAACCTGCATTCCATGCATATTTCCGAGGATTTCAGCATGACCGCGACGCTGGATGTGCTCGAAGACCTCGCCTCGGGCACCGGGCCGCTGAATTCGATGCTGGCGCTGGGTTATTCAGGCTGGGGCCCCGGCCAGCTTGAGGATGAGATTGCCATGAACGGCTGGCTGACCACTGAGGCGACATCGAAGCTGGTTTTTGATGTGCCTGATGACGAGAAGTGGGAAGCAGCATTGGCAACGCTGGGCGTGGATCCTTTGACTTTGTCGGCCAGCGCAGGCCGCGCCTGATCAGCTGTCGCGGGGAGCAGCGGCGCGGCGTAACCGGTCGTTGATTGCGGCCCCCAGTCCGGTGTCAGGAATCGCAGATACGGCTATCGGTCGGCCGCTCTCGTTCAGCTGATGTAGCGCGGCAAAGAGGTTCGCGGCCGCCTCGGTCAGGTTTCCGTCGACAGACAGGTTCAGGTCGCACTCGACCGGCCCGAAGCCCAGCAAGACCTCTTCCCCTTGGCGCGCCGTGGCGTTCAACCGGACCGGTGCATCCGGTGCATAATGCGACTGCAACTGCCCCGGCGCGGTTAGCAGATCACCGGATTGATGGAATTGCAGGCGTAGGTTCAGCAGGTCTTCGATCTGCTCCAACGCAACACCGCCCGGGCGCAGCAATGTGGGCTTTCCGGCAAGACCCACGATAGTGGATTCAAGTCCGACGCCGCAGGGACCGTCATCCAGAACACCTGCTATTTTGCCCCCAAGACCCGACCACACGTGGGCTGCCGTTGTCGGGCTGATCTGACCCGAAGGATTTGCTGACGGGGCCGCGACCGGTCCGTCAAAATCGGACAACAAAGCGCGCGCTGTCGGATGTGCGGGCACGCGTACCGCCAACGTGTCCAGCCCGGCGGTGACCAGTGAGGAAATCCCATGCCCGTCGCGCAAAGGCAGAACCAATGTCAGTGGGCCGGGCCAGAAGGCCTGCGCCAGTTGCTCGGCCTGATCCGACCATTGCACAAATCGCTGCGCGGAGCTGACCGAGGCGACATGGGCGATCAGCGGATTGAAACTGGGCCGCCCCTTGGCCTCGTATATCGATGCAACGGCCTGCCCATCGCGGGCATCGCCGCCCAGCCCATAGACCGTTTCGGTCGGAAAGGCGACCAGAAGGCCTTGACGCAACAGATCGGCGGCCCGGGCAATGCCGTCGGGATCTGCCGTCAGTTCCTGAGTGCCGGATGAGATCATATCTGATGACGCCGCGTTTTGGTTGCCTGAAACATGAGGAAGAGTACGTAATCTGTCCAAGCCCATACGCTTACCGGTGCTTGCACATGATTCCAAGCCCGCCGATGTATTCTGACCCGTTAGACCCCGAGAGAAGCCATGCCATATCGCGCCCCAATCTCAGATTATCAATTTCTGCTGGACCATGTGGTCGGGTTCGACCAGGTCGCCGCCACAGAAACATTCGCAGATGCCAGCCCGGACGTCGTCAGCGCCATCCTGACCGAGGCGGGCAAGATGTGCGAAGAGGTTCTGGCCCCGTTGCAGCGCGCCGGTGATCTGGAACCTGCGCGGCTTGAGAATGGTGTGCTGCGCAGCTCTCCGGGGTTTGGTGATGGCTGGAAGGCGGTTGCCGAAGGCGGCTGGGTTGGGATCAGCGCTGATCCTGAATATGGCGGCATGGGATTGCCGATGACCATCACCACTGCCGTGAACGAAATGATGAGCGCCTCGTGCCTTTCCTTGCAACTGGCGCCACTGATGGCGCAGGGTCAGATCGAGGCGTTGGAGCATCACGCAAGCGACGCATTGAAGGCGTTGTACCTGCCCAAGATGATTTCCGGCGAATGGTCTGCCACCATGAACCTGACCGAGGCTCAGGCAGGATCGGACGTAGGGGCGTTAACCTCAAAGGCTGAACCAAATGGCGACGGCACATACTCGGTGACCGGGCAGAAGATTTTCATTTCCTGGGGTGACAACGACTTTGCCGAAAACATCTGCCATCTGGTTCTGGCCCGCCTGCCGGATGGCGTGCCGGGCACCAAGGGGATTTCGTTGTTCCTGGTGCCGAAATACATCCCTGATGCGGATGGCAATCCGGGAGTGGCCAATGACCTGAAAGTGGTTTCAGTGGAACATAAGATGGGTCTGCACGGCTCACCCACTTGCGTGATGCAGTACGACGGGGCCAAGGGATGGCTTGTCGGCGCGGAACATGGTGGTATGGCGGCCATGTTTACCATGATGAACAACGCACGTCTGGGTGTGGGCGGTCAGGGCGTAGGTGTCGCGGAAGGCGCCTATCAGCACGCCTTGGCCTATGCGCTGGAACGCAAACAGGGCAGGACGCCGTCCGGTGCGATCATCGATCATGCGGATGTGCGCCGCATGATCATGGATATGCGCGCTGATATCTTCGCGGCGCGTGCGATTTTGCTGGCCAATGCGACCGCAATTGACATGGCGAAGGCCACGGGCGACGCCGATTGGGCTGCGCGGGCCGCGTTGTTGACCCCTATCGGAAAGTCTTTTGGGGCACGTACTGGGATTCGTGTGGCTGAAACCGGAGTTCAGGTGCACGGTGGCATGGGATTTGTCGAGGAAACCGGCGCGGCGCAATATTCCCGCGATGTGCGCGTCACCGCGATTTACGAAGGAACCGATGGCATTCAGGCCATGGATCTTGTTGCACGCAAGATGATGGACGGGGGTGAGGCCGCTTCGAACCTTCTGGACGAGATCGAAGACCATGCCGAGCGGGCCCGTGCCACGATGCCCGATCTGGCCGGTCCCGTGTGGGAGGCCAGCGAAACCCTGCGCGAAGCGACCGAGTGGCTGGTGGCGCAAGACGACGTGAACGACCGCTTTGCAGGTGCGACAGCCTATCTGCAGGCTTTTGCCCGGGTGTTGGGTGGGCATTACCACCTGACCGCCGCTCTGGCCGATCCGGATGGACCACGGGCGAAGTTGGCGCGCTATTATATCAATGCTTTGTTGCCCGAACATTCGGGCCTGTTGGCGCGGGTGCAAAGCGGGGCGGATGACCTCTTTGCGCTCAGCCCGGAGGAGTTGGCAGCCTGATGGACGGGGATTGCGTTTTGGGGATCAGATATCCGTGGGCTGAACCGCCCGCGCCGGGTGAAGCCACCCGGATTGCCGAGGGTGTCCTGTGGATGCGCCTGCCTCTGCCGATGGCGCTGGATCATGTCAATATCTATGCTCTGGACGATGGCGACGGATGGACGGTGATCGACACGGGGCTGTCCTCGAACAAAACACGGCGCATCTGGGAAAATCTGATGGATGGCCCCTTGAAAGGGAAACCCATCAAACGGGTGGTCGTGACCCATCACCATCCCGATCACGTCGGCAATGCCGGGTGGTTTCAGTCGGAACACGGGGCCGAGCTGATCACAAGCCGCACCTCATGGCTGTTTGCACGGATGCTGACGCTGGACGTTCAGGAAACATGGCCGGAAGAGACGCTTGATTTCTATCGCAGCGCTGGCATGGCACCCGAGGTTCTGAAGGCGCGGATGAAAGACCGCCCCTTCAACTTTGCCGATACGGTCTATCCCATGCCGCTGGGCTTTACCCGGATCAAGCAGGGCGATGTGATCCGCATGGGTGGGCGCGACTGGGATGTGCATATGGGCAACGGCCACGCCCCGGAACATGCCACCTTCTGGAGCCGAGACGACAACCTGGTGCTGAGCGGGGATCAGATCCTCAGTTCAATCAGCCCAAATCTGGGTGTCTATGCGACTGAACCCATGGCCGATCCGGTTTCGGCGTGGCTTGAGACGTGCGAGCGGTTGCAAGCACTGGCCCGCCCCGATCATCTCGTCCTTGGTGGGCACAAACTGCCCTTTACCGGCCTGCCGCTGCGCATGAAGCAGTTGATCGATAACCACCATGGTGCACTGGATCGCCTGCTGGATCATCTGGATCAGCCCAAAGCGGCTGCGGAGTGTTTTCTGCCACTTTTCAAGCGTACGATCCGCGAAGGGGAATACGGCCTCGCGCTGGTCGAGGCGGTTGCACATGTGAATCATCTTTACCACATTGGAGCAGTAACCCGGACGCAACATGCGGACGGGGCTTGGCTGTATCAGCGCAAAGGGTAGAAGAATGCAGGACCAGATCGAAACCTCGGCCGAGGCCGCCGAAGCCGCCGCTTTGCCACGATGCTATGAGGTACACGCTGATCCAAAGGCTGAATCGGGAAAGAAAAACCTGCCTGAGCCCTTGAACAAGCCGGTGGAAAGCAAAAGCCCGGCGCAATGGGCCTATGAGCGGCTGATCATGTATATCCAGAATTTCGAAAAGACGCTGGACGGCGATCACGAGGTCGCAATGGGCTTTACCGGTGGTGATGCTGGCGTGATGCGGATCGAAGGGATGGGGTATTTCGACCCCGATATGATCACCTTCTACGGCTCGGACGGGGCCGGAGCCCGCACGCAGCTGGTGCAGCATGTCAGCCAGTTGAACGTGATGCTGAGGGCGTTGCCCAAATCGGTCGAAGATAAACCCGCCAACCGCATCGGGTTCCGTCTGGCGGCGGATCTGGAAGACAGCTGACTTGCAATTCACGCTTGCGCGCCTTTGAATGACTGCATCAGTCCGGAGGCCGTCGCGTGACCAGATTTTTCCAAGCAGTAACACATGCCTACGCCGGGGCCTGGGCCCGGCGCCGGGTCTTTGTGCCCATCTATATCGCCGTGCGCCTGCTGCTGGTGGCACTGATCGCGCCGGGGGTTGCGGTGGCGGTCAATCTGGCGGTTTCTCTGTCAGATCAGACGGCACTGACCGATCAGGACATTGCGATGTTCCTGCTGTCACCGGCGGGGTTTATCGCAGGTATCGCGGCGCTGAGCCTGTTTCTGCTGGCCGAGGTCTTTGTGTTCTCGGTCATGGCCGGGTCGCTGCGGATGGGCGAAAGCGATCCGTGGCGCGCGGGCAGCGCGGCGCTGGCGTTGAACCTGTCCCGCTTTCCGGCGTTGTTCGGCTTTGCCGTGCGCTTCATCCTGCGTGTCCTGTTGCTTGCCCTGCCGTTTGTGGCAGTTGCAGGGCTGATCGCGTGGTGGACGCTGACCGAATATGACATCAACTACTACCTGACCTTTCACCCGCCCGCGTTTCAGGTGGCCGTCATTTTGATCGGGCTGGTCGTTCTTGCGTTGGCCTGGGTCTTGATCCGGCGTCTGTCCGGTTGGGCGCTGGCCCTGCATCTTGTTCTGTTCGACGGGGCTTCACCACGCGTGGCCTTCGCCCAAAGCGACCAGAAGATGGAAGGCAAGCGCGGGCGGTTGAAGATCGAACTTGTCTTGTGGTTGGGGATGCGCCTTGCGATTGCCGCTCTGATCGCAGCGGTGGCCGGTCTGTTGTTTGCGATTGTGCCAGTTCAAGGCGGCGATAGCCTCAGGCTTGCCCTGATCCTGAGCCTGATCATTGCAGGGCTGTGGTCCTTGGCGGGTTTGGTTCTGGCGGCAACGGCGCTGGGCGCTCTGGCGGTCTTGCTGGACGGTTTTTTCGACACAGACCTCAAAGAGGTCCCTCACCCCGAGCCGAGAAAGATCCGCGCCCCTGTCTTTGTGACCGTCGCGGCGGCTCTGGCTGCGTTGGGCATTGGCCTTTGGTTCGGTCAAAGCCTGCTGGAACGGGTACAAGCACCGGATCATGCCGAAGTCATCGGCCACCGGGGTGCCGCCGCCATACGGCCTGAAAACACCATGGCCGCTGTTCTGAAAGCGATCGAGGATGGCGCGGATTGGGTCGAAATAGACGTTCAGGAAACAGCTGATGATGTGGTCATCGTCGCCCATGACAGCGATTTCATGAAGCTGGCCGGGGTAAACCTGAAGGTCTGGGATGCGACGATGGAGGATGTGGCAGATATCGATATCGGCAGCTGGTTTGGGCCGGAATATGCCTCGGAGCGTACACCGACTCTGCGCGAGGTGTTGGAAGCGGCCAAGGGCAGGTCCAAGGTCCTGATTGAGCTGAAATACTATGGTCACGATGTTGATCTCGAAAACCGGGTGATCAATCTGGTGGAAGAGTTAGAGATGCAGGACGACATTGCCACCATGTCCCTGAAGTATCCGGCGGTGCAAAAGATGAAAAAACTGCGACCTGACTGGCGGTCCGGCGTGCTGGCCGCCACGGCCGTAGGAGACTTGTCGGGGCTGGAAGGCGAATTCGTCGCGGTCAATGCGGGGATGGTGACACCGGGGTTGATCCGGCAAGTGCAGGATGCGGGCAAGGATATCTACGTCTGGACGGTGAATGATCCTTTGCAGATGTCGCGAATGGCCTCGATGGGAGTGGATGGCCTGATCACCGATCGCCCGGCCATGGCCAATGAGGTTCTGCGCGTGCGTGCTGAAATGGGGCCGGGTGAGAGGCTGTTGCTGTGGTTGGCCACAACGTTTGGATTGCAGGTCGATACCGAGGCGATGCGCGATGAAAGCCCTTAACCTGACGTTGCTTTTGTCGGTGTTGCCGATGTCTGCTATGGCTCAGGACCTGATGCGCGGGTTTGAACTGCCCAGCCACCGCGCACTGATCGAGCAAAGCGACGGTGCCGAACTGACCGCGTTTGAAACCGACGGCTGTTCCGGCGGGTTGTCAGCCAGCTGGCGTTGGGTGGCAAAGCAATTCCCGCAGGTCGGCGAGTTGTATGAAGAGCACCCGCCATGGGAATATTGCTGCGTGACCCATGACCGGGCGTATCATAACGCTGGCGGTGCGATGTCTACCGAGGAAAGCTATGACGCGCGTCTGGCCGCAGATAATGCCCTGCACGCCTGCGTGGAGGCGCACGGAGACAGCCATGCAGACGACTATGCCGTTCGATACGGCATGACACCGGAACAGATTCGCAGCGTGCACGCGATCACTGCGGATGCCATGTACGGGGCGGTGCGATTCGGTGGTGGGCCATGCAGTGGCCTGCCGTGGCGCTGGGGGTTCGGGTATCCTGGCTGTTCGGTTTTCAAGTAAGCACGCCCTGCGCGCGAATGACGTGGTGACAGGCGTTTTGTTTTCTATTATCCAACAGATCAAACACGTGAATTGGGAATCTGAGACTCATGGCTGAACACAAGCACGGCGAAATGGACATCACGGTCCAAACCAAAACTTTCAATGGTTTCATCAAAGCCACCACATGGTGTGTGGTGGCCATTGCCTTCCTGTGCCTGTTCCTGGCAGTTTTCGCCGCCTAAGCGTTTCGGTGGCTATCTTGCTCAGGTTTTTGATCGCCTGCCTTCTGGTCGCTACGGTCGCGGGCTGTGCGGGTTCAAACCGTCCGCAGGCGGATCAGGCCGAAATCGTCTCGAGATCTTATCGCGATCCCGGGCCGTCTACTCTGACGCTCTATACAATGATCAATACGCGCACCGGTTCGGGGGCGCATACATCTTTGATGATTGGTGCAAGTGAACGTGTGATCTTTGATCCTGCGGGTTCGTTTCGGGCCGATGTCGTCCCTTTGAAGGATGATGTCCTTTACGGCATAACACCCGCCGTTGAGCGCGCATATCGCAGCGCACATGCGCGTGAGAGCCATTATGCGCGTATCCAGACACTGGTCGTCACCCCGCAACAGGCAGAGATAGCCTATCAGCTTGCAAAGCAGACTGGTCCTGTTGCCGGTGCGTTCTGCGCGAATTCCACGGCTCGGCTGCTGCAGCAAGTCCCCGGATTTGAACAGATCGACGTCACTTTCAGCCCAGTAAAACTGTCCGACCAGTTCGGGCAGATTCCCGGTGTCGTAACGCAGGAATACCGTGAAAGTGACGATGCCGATCTGCAAAAAGGGTTGGCTGCAAACAATGCGCTTCTCAATCAGATAGACGCAACCTCAACCCAATAGATACAGCAGTCCATAGAGCGTGGCGGCCCCGGAAAAGATGGCCGCCAATACGTTCTTGCTGACCACTCCCACTGCCAATGCAACCGCTGCCGCTGACATGCGGGGCAGGTCCGGCTGCCCCTCGGTGGCCGAAGGCCAGACCACCAAAGGTGCAATCAATGCGGGCAGGATGGCCACGGCTGTGTAACGCAGATGGCGGAGCAGCCAGGCGGGCATCGGACGATCCCCCACAAGCCCAATAAAGGTGAAACGCAGTGCATAGCTGCCCACTGCCAATCCCACGATAATGATCCACATGGTGGTTGGGTCGATCTGGGTCATGACCTTCTGCGCTCCAACATCAATTCCGCCTGTGCGCCTGCTATCATCCCGGCAGCGCCTGCAATCAAAAGGCCCAGATTGTAGGGCACACCTACGGCCAGCAGAGCTACGACAATCGCAACCAAAGCGGCGATCACATGAGCCAGTGTGCGCATCATCGGTCCGATCATGGCCAGAAACGTGATCGGCAACGCAAAATCCAGTGCCCAGCTTTCCGGGATCTGGGTGCCAAGAACAGCCCCAAGACAGGTTGCCAAAATCCAGAGCGGCGTGATCGGCGTAACCGAGCCGACAAAATACGCCATGCGCTGGGGAATTGTCAGGTCAGGCTCTCTCTCGAATCGCACAATGGAACAGGCATAAGACTGATCGACGATCAGATAGGCGGCGCAGGCGCGCTGCCAAAGAGGGGCCGCACCCAGATAGGGCGTGAGCGATGCGGAATACATCGCCACGCGCAGGTTCACAGCCAGTGCCGAGACTAAGACGATGATCGTTGGTGTCTGGTCCTGCAAAAGTTGCAGCGCCGTGAATTGGGCCGCTCCGGCAAATACTGTGGCCGAAAAGGCGATGGTTTGTACGATATTCAGCCCGGCTTCGGTTGCAAAAACACCGAACAACAGGCCAAAGGGGACGGCGACGAAGATAAAGGGCGTTCCGTCCCGAAAACCTTTCCAGAAGTATGACTTGGATGTGGCAGAGGCCATGGCTAAATCCTATGGTAATGCTGCAGAAGTAACTGTCTTGGGAAGGGGTTGCAATTGGCCACGGAATTCGACCTGTCGGACTATCTTATCGCCCCCGATCCGGGTGCAGCCCGCCTGACGCGCGCGGTCGAGGGCGTGGACCAGAATGGCGAGGCCAGCCAGATCTCGGTGGTCGAAGAGCGTCCCCTGACGATCTTCCTCAATTCGCAGGAAATCGTGACGGCGATGACAATTGGCGACTATCCTGAATATCTGGCGCTGGGCTTTCTGCGCAATCAGGGCATGTTGCTGGCCGATGATCAGATTACCCGCGTGGATTATGATGACGATCTGGAGACCGTGGTTGTCCGCACGGCGCGCGAGACGTCGTATGAAGACAAGCTGAAGAAAAAGACCCGTACCAGCGGGTGTGCCGTGGGAACGGTGTTCGGCGATATGATGGAAGGTCTTGAGGATGTGCGCCTGCCACAGGTGCAGGTGCGGACCTCTTGGCTGTACGATCTGGCTTCCAAGATCAACCGCACACCGTCGCTGTATCTTGAGGCCGGGGCAATCCACGGCACGGTCCTGTGCCGTGAAAACCGTCCGTTGGTCTATATGGAGGACGTGGGTCGCCACAACGCCGTCGACAAGATCGCAGGCTGGATGCTGTCCGAAGGTGAGAGTGCTGGGGACAAGATCCTCTATACCACCGGTCGCCTGACATCCGAGATGGTGATCAAAACAGCGATGATGGGCATCCCTGTTCTGGCGTCCCGCTCAGGCTTCACCGCCTGGGGCGTCGAAATCGCGCGCGAGGTTGGTCTGACCCTGATCGGCCGGATGCGCGGACAACGTTTTGTTTGCCTGTCGGGTGAGGATCGCCTGCTGCGCGACGTGGACCCGGCGACCGTCGCGGTCGAGGACAGGAAACATCGTCGGAAGAGTGCCAATGAGTGACATTGTAAAGAAGCCTCTCGGCATTATCCTCGCAGGTGGGTTGGCCACCCGGATGGGGGGTGGCGACAAGGGCCTGCTGCAGATCGGAGGGCAGAGTCTGCTGTCGCATGTCGTTGACCGCTTGTCTCCGCAAGTGAGTGGACTGGCGCTAAATGCCAATGGCGATCCGTCTCGCTTCTGCGATCTGAACATGCCCATTTTACCTGATACAATCGAAGGTTTCGCCGGGCCTCTGGCCGGTGTTCTGGCCGGGCTCGACTGGGCGGCAAAGCAGGGGGCTGACAGCATCGTGACCGCCGCCGCAGACACACCGTTCTTCCCGCGAGATTTGGTGGCGCGCTTGCAAGAGGCTGCGGAAGGACAGGCGCACCCTCTGGTCTTGGCCACTACGCCGCGTACAAGCGATGAAGCGCTGAAATCGGGCGGCGGTAAACGGGTCAACCGGCACCCGACCTTTGGGCTCTGGCCCGTGGCGCTGCGTGATGACTTGCGGGCGGCTCTGACAAACGGGCTGCGTAAGGTCGTGCTGTGGACCGACCAGCATGACGGGCGCGAGGCGTTGTTCGAGGCTGACCCGTTCGACCCGTTCTTCAACGTCAACACGCCGGAAGACCTGGACCGCGCCCGGACATTGTTGGAGCAGATATGAGGGTCTATGGCGTCACCGGCTGGAAGAACGCCGGCAAAACCGGGCTGATGGAACGGCTGGTGGCCGAGATCACAGGGCGGGGCTTTACGGTCTCGACGGTCAAACATGCGCATCACAACGTCGATGTGGATCAACCCGGCACTGACAGTCACCGTCATCGCGTCGCGGGGGCCAGCGAGGTTCTGCTTGCCTCGGGCCAACGCATTGCGCTGATGCAGGAATTGCGCGGCGCGCCGGAGCCTCCATTGGACGAACTGCTGGCGCGGCTTTCGCCGGTTGACCTGGTGCTGATTGAAGGCTTCAAGCGAGAAGATCACCCCAAGATCGAAGCGTTCCGTGCTGAGGCAGGCAACGAACTGATGGCGCCAGAAAACAGCACCATCCACGCCGTGGCCAGCGATACGCCCTTGGATTTGGGCCGCCCGGTTTTCGACCTGAACGACACCGCCGGGATTGCGGATTTCATACTGAAAGAGGTCGGTTTGTGAGCCAGTTCCAGACCTTTGCGATGGTGGATTGGTCTGGTGGAAACGATACCGGTCCGACCCCGCGCAAAGATGCGATCTGGGCGTGCGTTGTGCGCGAAGGGCGTTTGCTGGAACCCGAATACCTGCGCAATAGGGTGGTTGCAGAACAGTGGTTGGAGGCCCTGATCCGAACCGAGCTCGAAGCCGGCCGCCACCTGTTTCTGGGGTTCGATTTTCCCTTTGGCTATCCCGCAGGGTTTGCCCGGGCGATGACCGGCACGGACGATCCGCTGGCTCTGTGGGACTGGTTCGGGCAACATATCGAAGACACCCCCAATGCCAACAATCGGTTCGATCTGGCAGGCCGGATCAATTTGAAGTTCGGGGGTAAAGGCCCGTTCTGGATGAATGGTCTGCGCCGCGATATTGACGGTTTGCCACGTACCAAAGCGAACTATGCCAATCCTTTTCCTGAGCGTCGTGCGGTTGAAGCCTTGGCGAAAGGCAGCTTCACCTGTTGGCAAATGGCCGGTGCAGGTGCAGTTGGTGGGCAGGTGATGATGGGTCTTCCGGTTCTGAACCGGCTACGTCATCGCTTTGCCGGACAAGTCGCGATCTGGCCGTTCCAGCCGCTGGATCAACCCGTCGCCTTTGTGGAAATCTGGCCTTCTCTGACCTTGGGCGCACCACCTGACGGGCGGATCAAGGATGCTTGGCAGGTCGAACAGGTCGTCTTGACTCTGTCGCGTTTGACAGAGCAGGAGTTGGATGCGCAATTGAATGTCTCAGCGGCAGAGGAAGGTTGGATATTGGGTGTACCTCAGGACAAGCCGAACATAGCCCCACCCCCCTTACGCAATGATTGTTTTGCGCTTCCGGCGGGTGTGGAGTGGACCCCGGTGGATGACGCGCTGGCCTATTTGCGGGACAGGTTGCATCCGATTACGCCTGCCGAAACGGTGGTACTTACGCGTGCGACCGGACGGATTCTGGCCGAGGATGTGATCGCCCAACGCTCGAACCCGCCGCAGCCGAACACGGCGGTGGACGGGTACGGATTCGCGGGCCCCGCCCCCAATGGCCCGCAGGTGATGCCGCTGACTGAGGGACGTGCGGCGGCGGGTATTCCTTTTGACGGTGACGTACCAGAAGGTGAGGCTTTGCGTGTGCTGACGGGTGCAGCGCTGCCCGATGGGGTGGACACCGTTATTCTGGAAGAGGATGTTACGGTCAAAGACGGGCATATTGCGTTCCGCGGTCCGCTGAAAAAAGGGGCCAATACGCGGCGCGCGGGTGAGGATGTGGCCACAGGAGACATGGCTCTGCCCGCCGGACGCCGATTGACGCCCGCCGACCTTGCGTTGTTGTCAGCCGTGGGGATCGCGGAAGTGAAGGTGCGCAAGCCGCTGCGCGTGGCCGTCCTCTCGACCGGTGACGAACTGATCGAAGCCGGAGAGCGTGCCGGTCCGGGTCAGATCTTCGATGCCAACCGCCCGATGCTGTTGTCCTTGATCGAACGTATGGGGTTTGTGCCCGTGGATATGGGGCGTGTTTCGGATGACCGTGACGCCCTTCGGGATCGGTTGGATCGGGCGGCTGAACAGGCTGATGTGATTTTGACCAGCGGCGGGGCATCCGCGGGCGACGAAGATCACGTGTCCGCCCTGTTGCGTCAGGCCGGGGCAATGCAACACTGGCGTATTGCGTTGAAGCCCGGGCGGCCGCTGGCGCTGGGTCTTTGGTCCGGCGCGCCGGTGTTTGGGTTGCCGGGAAACCCGGTTGCCGCCATGGTCTGCACCCTGATCTTCGCGCGCCCGGCTTTGGGCCTGATGTCCGGCGAGGGCTGGGCCGAGCCACAGGGTTTCGACGTGCCTTCCGCCTTTGAAAAGCGAAAAAAACCCGGCCGCCGCGAATATCTGCGTGCAAGAATACGGGATGGGCGGGCCGAGGTATTCCACTCGGAAGGCTCGGGCCGGATCAGTGGGCTCAGCTGGGCCGAGGGGCTGGTCGAAATCGAGGATGGCGCGCGGCATATCAAGCCCGGTGATATGGTTCGTTTCTTGCCTTACGGGAGTTTCGGGGTGTGACCGTCAGAATTTCGCGCGGGTTTGCTGACGAAGAACGCGCGGAGGTGGCGGCTTTGTTCTGGCAGGCATTTGCAGCCAAGCTAAACAAGGTCATGGGCCCGGATGAAAAAGGTCTGGCCTTCTTTGAAGTTGTATTGAACCCGGATTTTGCGCTGGTCGCGCGGGATGAAACAGGTCGGATGCTGGGTCTGGCGGGGTTCAAGACCCGCGACGGTGCCTTAGCCGGTGGCAGCATGTCGGACCTGGCAGGGATCTACGGCTGGTTTGGAGCCATATGGCGCGCGCTCGTTCTGAGCGTGATGGAGCGCGAATTGAAACCGGGAGTGTTTCAGATGGATGGTATCTTTGTTGCCGCCGAGGCACGCGGCAAAGGGGTGGGCACTGCTTTGCTGAATGCGATCAAGTGTGAAGCCCGCGACCAGAACATGTCGGAGGTTCAGCTTGATGTCATCAACACAAACCCCCGCGCCCGAGCCTTGTATGAACGCGAAGGGTTCCGACCTGTGGGTGAAGAAAAAACCGGGCCACTGAAGTACCTGTTCGGTTTCAGCAGCGCGACAAAGATGTCCTGGGCTGTGACCGAGGACTAATCAAACGTCCCGGCCACGCGCCCCAACAACATGAACGCGCGCGCCGTGCGGGTTTCCCCCAGTGCGCTCAGGTCTGCATCGCTTGCCGTGGGTTCGAACTCGGCCATCATCTTGTCGAAACGGCGCAGAAAGTGGTGAGCGGCGTCACGGAAAATCGGATCCTGCTTCATACGTGCAGCAGTTAGCGCGAGCGAAGACCTGTCGCGCACGCCACCCAGCGCCGCAACGGCGCGCCCGCGTGTGCCTTGTGCGAACTGGCGCCAGATTTCAGGCCGGGCCATGTCGGGGCGCAAGTCATCCATGTAGATGCCTTCCTGGCTGAGCAGCGTCAGAACATCTTGCGAGGCCTGCACAAGCTGTGCCGTTTTGCGGTCCTTCAATGCCACGCGCAGCGCATTGAACCCTTCGGTGTCGTCCTGCGTTTCCGGGAAATTCAGGGCGCGAATGAAAATCTCAGTGCTCAGTGGTGGCGCGATTTCTTCTGCGGGTGTGCCAAGCTCAAGCGAGGTCTGGCCGCCCGGTGTGGAGACCCGTTCCGGGGCAGAGGACGGAGCAGTTCGCTTTGTCGAGAACGTCGCCAAAGCATCCTCGGTCTTCCGGGTGGCAGCTGCAATCTCATCCAGCTTTTTCGTCACCGCAGGTTCATAGGTGCTGGAGGCACGCTGCTGCTGTGCCACATAGGCCTGTCGGATCGCGTCAATCGCAGTTTGCAGACGCGCGCTTTCTTCGCGCATCACGCGGCTGGCGCGCATCGCTGTGGCCGCAACCCAGATCATCGCAACGGGCATGAAAACGGCTAGAAACGTGACGACAAAGCCACCGCTTTGCGCCTGATCTGGCAGCACCAGAAAGACAACCGATACCACCAGCCAGATCAGGCTGAGCACCAGTGCGGCAATCTCAATTTCGGTCACAGACGGTGTCTTTGGGCGATCGTAGATTCCCAGCGACGTCGGTCTTTCGGTTTCCGGGTCAGGTTTGGGCCCCGACATTATATGCGCTCCGGTCAGGCGTACTCGATACTCAGGATTTCGTATGAGCGCACACCGCCGGGCGTGCGCACCTCGACACTGTCCCCTTCGTCCTTGCCGATAAGGGCGCGGGCGATGGGGGATTTGATGTTCAGCAGGCCGTTTTCGATATTGGCCTCGTATTCGCCAACGATCTGCCAGGTCTTTTCTTCATCGGTATCTTCGTCGACCAATGTAACTTTTGCGCCAAACTTTACCGCGCCCGACAGTTTTGCTGGGTCGATGACGTCGGCCAAAGACAGGATACCTTCCAGTTCCTTGATGCGGCCTTCGATGAAACCCTGCTTTTCGCGGGCAGAGTGGTATTCTGCGTTTTCCTTCAGGTCGCCCAGTTCCCGCGCCGATGCGATGGCTTCGATGATCGCCGGGCGTTCGACGGATTTGAGGTTTTTCAGCTCTGCCTCGAGTGCGGCATTGCCCGCAGGCGTCATCGGGATCTTTTCCATACTCTCTACGTCCACGCAAAAATTGAGTCGCCCCGCCGCACGGAAGCGTCGGGGCGAATGTTGGGTCAACGAGTACCTGACCCAAATGCCACGTGAATTGCAAGAGGTGACAACGGTTACAGCGATCAATTCGCGACTTCGCGCCGGTTTGATTTGGGATGCGGCCGGTGGCGATGATCCGGATGCTTTGATTTAAGCCACCGCTGGGACGGGGTGCAGAGCCACAACATTTCAATCATATTGCACCACTTCGAACTCGATGCCGTTGTCGTCGCGGAAATAGAACCGACGTCCCGGTTCGTAATCGGCGTGGTTGTGGGGTTCGAACCCGGCCTTGCGCACCTTGGCTTCGGTTTCGTCGATATCTTCGACCAGAACACCCACATGGTTCAGCCCGCCAATGACGTCATAGCTGCTTTCGCCCGACTGTTTCGGTTTGTCAGGTGTGTACAGCGCAAGGTAGGTGTGGGCCGAGCCGACATGCACCGTGTATCCACCAGCAATCGCGGGGCCTTCCCACCGGGTTTTCCAGCCAAAGACATTCTCCATCCACGCGGCCGAGGCCTGCGGGTCGCGGACAGTGAAATTGGTATGTTCAAGCGTCGCCATCATGGAATCTCCTGTTTTTTAGGCTTGTCCCGACTCACCGTAATTTCTAAACCTAACTTTAGGTCAAGGTATTTTTGAGGTTGCGATGGCGGTATCGGAAGGGCTGGCAATTGGCGCTTTGGCCCGGCGCACCGGGTTGGCCGTGTCAGCGATCCGGTATTACGAAGCCCAAGGATTGATCTCGCCCTGGCGCAACGCTGGTGGGCAGAGGCGCTATCAGCGGGCTGACATTCGGCGATTGAGTTTCGTCATGATCGCACAGCAATTCGGTCTCACATTGCCTGAAATCCGCGAAGTGTTGTCGGGTCTTCCGGGAAATCGAACGCCTACACCGCAGGATTGGAAGGCGATAAGCCTGCAACTTCGCGCTCATCTGGACCAGCGAATCGATACCCTGACGCGGTTGCGCGACAATCTGGACGGCTGCATTGGATGCGGGTGCCTCAGCCTACCGAAATGTGCGCTTTACAACCCCGATGACCGCGCAAAATCCAATGGTAGCGGTCCCAGATACCTGATGGGGGACAAGCCGGATGCCTGAAGTGTCGAATAGCGGCACTGTTACGCCGTGTTTCGATTGACCAAGGTCTTTCGGACCATGTAATCAGCCGTGAAACAAAATTGCGCCGACCGCACGAAGAAAGCGCTAATTCGGAAAGTTAGCTAAGGAGCCCGCGATGGCCGAGATTGAACGCGAAGCGATGGAATACGATGTGGTGATCGTGGGTGCAGGCCCCGCGGGCCTGTCGGCGGCCATCCGTCTGAAACAGCTGGATGCCGACCTGAACGTTGTCGTTCTGGAAAAGGGTTCCGAAGTAGGCGCGCATATCCTGTCGGGCGCGGTTCTGGACCCTTGCGGCCTGGACGCTCTGATCCCGGACTGGAAAGAAAAGGGCGCGCCGCTGAACGTGCCGGTGCACGAAGACAATTTCTATATGCTGGGTGAGGCGGGCAAGATTCGCATCCCCAACTTCCCGATGCCGCCGCTGATGAACAACCATGGCAACTACATCGTGTCGATGGGCAACGTCTGCCGCTGGATGGCCGAGCAAGCCGAAGAACTGGGCGTTGAAATCTTCCCCGGTATGGCTTGTTCCGAGCTGGTTTACGGCGACAATGGCGAAGTCAAAGGCGTTGTTGCCGGTGTCTTTGGTCTGGAGCCCGATGGGTCTTATGGTCCGGGAACTGAGCCTGGTATGGAGCTGCACGGCAAATATGTCTTCCTGTCGGAAGGTGTTCGCGGCTCGCTATCCAAGGAAGTCATCGCCAAATACGATCTGTCTGCTGGCAAAGAGCCGCAGAAATACGGCGTTGGCATGAAAGAGATCTGGGAGATCGACCCGGCCAAGCACAAAGAAGGCAGCGTCACGCACACCATGGGCTGGCCTCTGGGCAGCAACGCGGGTGGCGGGTCGTTCATTTATCACCTTGAAAACAATCAGGTCTATGTCGGTTTCGTGGTTCACCTGAACTACAAGAACCCGCACCTGTACCCCTACATGGAGTTCCAGCGCTTCAAGCATCACCCGATGGTGGCCGAACTGCTGAAAGGCGGCAAGCGCGTCGCTTACGGCGCCCGTGCAATCACCGAAGGCGGTTACCAGTCGATGCCCAAGCTGGTGGCTCCGGGTGTGGCGCTGCTGGGTTGTTCGGCGGGCATGGTCAACGTGCCGCGCATCAAGGGCAACCACAACGCGATGCTGTCGGGCAAGGCTGCCGCCGAGGCCGCGTTTGACGCCATCAAGGCCGAGCGTTCGGGTGATGAGCTGACCGCTTATGAGGCCGACGTGCGCGATGGCGCAATTGGCGCGGACCTGAAGAAAGTGCGTAACGTCAAGCCGCTGTGGTCGAAATACGGCCTGACCGCCAGCCTGATGCTGGGTGGCATGGATATGTGGACCAACACGCTGGGCTTTTCTCTGCTGGGCACGCTGGGCCACGGCAAGAACGACGCGGAATCCACCGAAGAGGCCAGCAAGCATCAGCCCATCGACTATCCCAAACCCGATGGCACGCTGTCCTTTGACCGTCTGACCAACGTGTCCTTTGCGGCAACCAACCACGAGGAAAGCCAGCCTTGCCACCTGCGCCTGACGGACCCGGATATTCCGGTCAAGGTCAACCTGCCCAAGTTCGACGAACCAGCGCAGCGTTACTGCCCCGCAGGCGTGTATGAAATGGTCGAGGATGAGGACGGGCCGCGATTCGTCATTAACTTCCAGAACTGCGTCCACTGCAAAACCTGCGATATCAAGGACCCCAGCCAGAACATCACCTGGACCACACCGCAGGGTGGGGATGGTCCGAACTATCCCAACATGTAAGCAAAAACATGGACAATGGCAGGGTCGTGAAGGCTCTGCCATTGCCTCTTTCCGACCGAAGCCCTAGCTTGTTTGACAGTCAACGATAGCAAGGCAGGATTTCGGTGGTTTCCCTGGTTCGTCGCGCGGCATTGTCCGTGCTTCTCATGTCGTCGGTCGCAGTACCGGCTTTTTCGGATTCGGGTGCCGGGTCATATCTGGCCGGGCGGCAGGCGATTTACGAAAGCGACTATTCTGCTGCTGAACGGTATTACGCGCAGGCCCTCAGGTTTGATCCTCAAAATGCGCTGTTGCTGGAAAGCGTTGTTGTCGCCCGCATCGCTCTGGGCGAAGTTGCCCGCGCCCTGCCCATCGCAGAACAAATCGAAGAAGCCAATTTGCCCAGTCAGGCCGCGCGCATGGCGATTTCGGCCAACCTGATTGCAGATGGAAAATTGGACGAACTTCTGGCTCGCGACCCTGAAACGCAGGGTATCGGTCCTCTGGTTGACGGTTTGATGACCGCCTGGGCCTATCTGGGTCAGGGTGAGATGACCAAAGCGATGGAGCAGTTCGATTCTGTCGCCACGCAGGATGGCCTCAAGGAATTCGCGCTGTATCACAAGGCCATGGCCTTGGCGTCCATCGGTGATTTCGAAGCTGCCGAGGCGGTTTTTGGTATCGACGACGGCACGGTTGCCCGGTTCTCGCGCCGGGCTGCGCTGGCCCGCACCGAAGTTTTGTCTCAGCTGGATCGAAACGAAGACGCCATTCAGTTTCTGGAAGATGTGTTCGTCGCAGGCAGCGACCCGACCATTGAAGCGTACACCAGCCAATTGGCGGTGGGTGAGACTTTGCCGTTTACGCACGCCCGCTCGGCCACGGACGGAATGGCAGAGATATTCTTTACCGTGGGTGCTGCCCTGAACAGCGAAGCCTCGGCGGATTATGTCCTGCTCTACACGCGGTTAGCCAATTTTCTGCGCCCTGACCACGTCGACGCCATTCTGCTGAGCGCAGAGTTGCTGGACAAGTTGCAGCAATATGATCTGGCCGTTGCGGCCTATCGTACTGTCCCGACAGACAGCAACGACCATCACGCGGCTGAATTGGGCCGGGCCGAAGTATTGGACCGGTCGGGAAAAACCGACGCGGCAATTGAAGTTTTGCAGAATCTGGCAGCGCAAGACCCCGATCTGCCCAGCGTGCATGTTTCTCTGGCGGATTTGCAGCGGCGACAGGAGAACTATGCGGCTGCGGTAGCCTCCTATGACACTGCGATTGCCCTGACGGATAGCGCGGCGGGCGGAAACTGGTTCCTGCACTATGCGCGCGGCATTAGCCATGAACGCCTGAAGCAGTGGGATCAGGCCGAAGCCGATTTCCGTCGGGCGCTGGAGCTGAACCCCGATCAGCCTCAGGTTTTGAACTATCTGGGCTATTCTCTGGTGGAACGTAAAGAGAAGCTGGATGAGGCGCTGGACATGATCCAACGCGCCGTCGCGGCCCGCCCGGACAGCGGCTATATCGTTGACAGCCTGGGCTGGGTGCTGTTCCGTCTGGGTCGCTACGACGAGGCGGTTGAACACATGGAGCGAGCGGTCGAGCTGATGCCCGTCGATCCTGTGGTCAATGATCATCTGGGTGATGTCTATTGGGCCGTCGGACGCGCGCGAGAGGCCGAGTTCCAGTGGAGCCGTGCCCTGTCTTTCATTGATCCGGAAGATACCGATGGCGAGGCGGATCCGGGTCGCATTCGGCGCAAGATCGAGGTCGGGCTGGATACCGTTCTGGCCGAAGAAGGTGCCGAGCCCTTGAAAGTCGCCAATGGAAATTAAGGCGTTTGCGCCCGCCAAGATCAACCTGACCCTGCATGTGACTGGCCGTCGAGACGACGGCTATCATCTGTTGGATTCATTGGTGGTTTTTGCCGATCTGGGCGATCAGCTGACATTCAGACCCGGTCCCGAGCTGTCCATGGATGTGCTTGGCGAGTTTGCCGATGGCGTGCCCACGGACAGCCGAAATTTGGTCTGGAAAGCGGCTGAGGGCGTCGGTTGGACTGGGCATATCGATCTGAGCAAATCTCTGCCTCACGGGGCCGGCATCGGTGGTGGATCGTCGGATGCGGCGGCCACGCTTCGGGCTTTGTCAGGGCAGGGTCACGACGTTCCGGCGGACCTGCCGTTGTCATTGGGGGCTGACGTGCCCGTTTGCCTGGAAGGCCGCGCGATCAGGATGCAAGGTATTGGCGATCAATTGACTGCGGTGAACCTTCCGCACCTGCCAGCGGTTCTGGTCAACCCGAACGTGCCGGTGCCGACAGGCTCCGTTTTCAATGCGCTGGCGTCCAGTGACAATCCGCCGATGCCTGACGGTATCCCGCAGTTTGTAAGCGCAGACGATTGCGCCCAGTGGCTGCGTGAACAGCGCAATGACCTGCAGGTGCCAGCCACGAGCGTCGCGCCCGAGATTGAGCAGGTTCTGGATGAACTGAACACGACAAATCGCGCGCTGGTGGCGCGCATGTCGGGCTCGGGCTCGACCTGTTTCGCGCTGTATCCGACGATGAAAGACGCGCATTTTGCGGCTTATGAGATCGGCGCAGCCCATCCCGATTGGTGGTGTCGCGCCACTCAGCTTAATTGAGGCGCGAAACCACGTAATCGGCCAGTTCGCGTAACAGGCTGCGAATCTCATGATCTGGCAGCACGTCCAGCGATGCCTTGGCTTTGTTGGCCCAGCCCAGTGCGTCTTGCCGGGTTTCTTCGAGCGTGGCGTACTTGTCCATCAAACCCAGCGCATGTTCCAGATCACCATCCTGCTGGCGGCCCTTTTCGATCGTGCGTTCCCAAAAGGCGCGCTCCCCAGCCGTGGATTGCGCCACCGCCTTGATGACAGGCAGAGTCAGCTTGCGCTCACGGAAATCATCGCCGACGTTCTTGCCGGTAGCCTTGCTGTCGCCCTGATAGTCCAGCAGGTCGTCCGCTATCTGGAACGCGATCCCCAAAGAGTCACCATAGTCGAACAATGCTTTCACTTGCTCTTCCGAGGCACCGGCGATCACGCCGCCCACCTCGGTTGCGGCCGAGAACAATGCGGCTGTCTTGCCACGCACGACCTGCAAATAGACGCTTTCATCGGTTCGCAGATCGGTTGCCGCGGTCATTTGCAGCACCTCGCCTTCGGCAATAGTGGCCGAGGCGTTGGCCAGAATGTCCAGAACCCGAAGGGATCCGGTTTCGACCATCAGTTGGAAGCTGCGGGAAAACAGGTAGTCACCAACCAGAACGCTGGATTTGTTATCCCACAGCAGGTTTGCGGTTGGACGACCGCGCCGCTGCGCGCTCTCATCCACAACGTCGTCATGCAACAGGGTGGCGGTGTGGATAAACTCGACCGTCGCAGCAAGGCGCACGTGGTGGTCACCCGGATAGCCGAACAGACGCGCGGCTGCCAATGTCAGCATTGGGCGCAGACGCTTTCCACCCGCTTCCACCAGATGCTGAGTCACTTCCGGGATACGCGGCGCATGGTCCGACGCCATCCGAGTGCGGATCAGCCCGTTCACGGCCTCCATCTCACCCGCCAGAATTTCAGCGAGGCGCTCATGCGGTTTCGAGATCATGTCGACGGTCATCACACTCCTGATACAAGGCTCGACTTCCGCCTCGCCTTGCCCTTACATCCATCCCCATGAAAGAACTTCTGCGCAGCACCGATCCCACCATTCTGGCCTTTGCATCCGCTCTCCTTGAAGGCGAGGATATAGACTGCTTTCAGATGGACGTAAATATGAGCATCCTCGAAGGCGGCATTGGAATCTTTCCCCGCCGCCTTATGGTGCGGGCCGAAGACCTGAGCCGGGCCGAGCGAGTGATGCGCGATAACGAGATCCCGCTGGGCCGATGACGCGCTTTGCCGACAATGAATTGACGAGCAACGATTTCCTGGGTGGCCGGGTGCGATTGCTGCAACCTGCGTCAGGATATCGCGCCGGGGTAGACCCGGTTTTGCTGGCCGCGTCCGTGCCTGCCAGGGCCGGGCAGTCCGTGCTGGAACTGGGATGCGGCGCTGGCGCTGCCATTCTGTGCCTGTCCGCGCGGGTGCCCGGGCTGCAACTGACCGGTGTTGAATTGCAGCCAGCCTATGCCGATCTGGCCCGCCGGAACGCCGAAATCAACGGTGCCAAGCTGGATGTCGTCGAGGCGGACCTGACAGCCTTGCCCGATGAGTTCCGACAGCGTCACTTCGATCACATTATTGCGAACCCGCCTTACTACCGTGCCGGGGCGCATAGTCCCGCCAGCGACACGGGGCGCAGTATAGCGCTGGGCGAAGATACCCCACTGAGTGACTGGATCATCGTCGCGGCCAAACGCCTTGCCCCGCGCGGGTACCTGCACATGATCCAGAAAGCCGATCGTCTGCCCGATATGCTGACAGCCTGTCAGGAAAAGCTGGGTTCAATCGAGGTCCTGCCGCTCAGCGCGCGGGTGGGCCGCGAGGCGGAACTGATCATCCTGAGCGCCCGCAAAGCGGGGCGTGCGGCTTTTCGCCTTCACGCGCCATTGATTCTGCACGCAGGTGAACGGCACGAAAAAGACGGCGAAAGCTATACAAAGGCGGTCTCGGCAGTGCTTCGGCAGGCCGCCGCGCTGCCCCGGTTCTGACGCCCATCGGCAATGACCAGCCGAATTTGTCGGATTTATTACAGAATCTGTGCGTCTGCAGCGTGACAGGGTGGAAACGATGTGATCAACTTCTTACGTGACATACAGACACGTAAACAAGGAGGATCGCAATGAGCGTGAGCGCACATCTGACGGAACTGAAGAAAAAGCACGAATCTCTCGGTCTAGAAGTGGAACAAGCCCAACGCTCGCCAGGCATCGATGATCTCCATATTGCTCAGCTGAAAAAACAGAAGCTCAAGCTGAAAGAAGAGATCGAACGCCTGTCTGCTTAAGTTTTCAGGCTGGCGCGGGCCGCTATCAATGCCCCGCCGGTGATCAAAACGGCCGCGATCGCAAGCCCCCAGGATGGGGCGGCGATCCCGGCCACAACCAAAGCAAGGGTCGACAGTAACGGGGCCGCGTATGATGAGGTTCCGAGCATCTGGATGTCCCCTTGCTTGACCCCAATGTCCCACACATAAAACGCCAGTCCGACGGGTCCGAGGCCAAGTGCCATAACCGACATCCAGCCAAGGGTCGTTTCTGGTAGTATCGTGTCTTCTAGGGCCAGATGCAGCAAACCGGACGCCAGCGCCGCTGCCAGACAAAACACCGCGACAGAGCTTGTTGGTGTGTCACCCAGTTTGCGCGACAGAACGGAATAGCCCGACCACGTCAGGGCGCAGAGCAGGGCCAACGCGTATCCCGGCAGATGTTGCGCCTGAAAGCCTGCGCTGCCGCCTCCGGTGATGATTACGGCGGCACCGGCAAAGCCAAGACAGGCTCCGATCAGGTGGCCAGCGCGCAAATGCTCACCCGGCAACAGGCCAGACAGCAGAACGATCAGCAAAGGCCAGAGATAGGCGATCAGCCCAGCCTCGGCGGCAGGGGCCATGCGCAGGGCTGAAAAATACAGCGCGTGATAGCCGAACAGGCCCAATGCGCCAAACAGATAGGTCGTCCAGGGAACCTGCCGTAACCCGTTCAGCCCGCCCGTAGACGCCGCCCAGATCAGCCCAAGCGTGCCGCCAATCGTGAAACAGATGGTGTTCAGCAGCAGCGGTGGTGTGGGTGCTGACCCGACTGTGAACAGCGCAAGCAAAGCCCACAGCAAAACTGCGACGAAACCGATAACGGTGGCGCGGGATCGGGTCATGAATCTCTGAGTTCCTTTTCGGAGATGATCTCAAAATCATCCCACATATGCGCGGTCTTTTCGATTTCCGCAAAGAACCATTCCCGAAAGGCGGCGATTTGCGGGCGGTTCTTGATTTCAGGCAAGCACAAAAAGCGGAACCGCGCCTGGGTCTGGACAGCCACCTTGAAGGGCGCGACCAGCCGACCTTCGCGCACGTCTTTGATGATCAGAGGCCGCCGCCCCAGTGCAACACCCAGGCCGGCACAGGCCGCATCGATCGCATGATCAGGTTGCGAGAAGTGCGTGCCGGTGGACGGAGAATAGGGTACGCCGACCGCACGAAACCATGATGGCCAGTCGCAGCCGGGCGCGACCTGAACAAGCGAGTCGTCGAATATCAATGGCGCATCGCTAAGCGACCCGGGGGACTGAAATCGCTCATGCAGTTCCGGTGTCATGACCGGTGTTACCCAATCAGGACGGGCGGCATAGGAGGCCAGACCGGTGTCGTCCGAAATCCCGAAACGGATCGCGACGTCCACGTCATCACGCCGCAGATCGACGACCTTTAGGGATGCGGACAGCCGAAGTTCGATTTCGGGATGGATTCGGGCAAATTCGAACAGGCGCGGGGCCAGCCATTTCGCGGTCAATGCGGGGCCTGCGGTTACGGTAAGACTGGTTTCATCATTTTGCCTCCGCACAGCACGCCACGCGGCTTGCAAGGCGGCAAACCCTTCTGCTGCGCCGGGGGCAAGGGACCGGCCCGCCTCGGTCAGTTCGACGGCGCGGTTCAGGCGGCGAAACAGCGGTCGCCCCAGGTGTTCCTCAAGTGATTTGATTTGAAAGGACAGCGCAGCCGGTGTCACATGCAGCTCTTCTGCCGCCTTCGCGAAAGACATGTGCCGGGCTGCGGCATCAAAAGCGCGCAGTGCGGTCAGCGGGGGCAGGTAATCGCTCATAGTGAAGTAAAACTTAACTGAAGATCCAAAAAGCTCGTTTGTCGACTTCTTTCTTAGCCTTCATATTCAATTCAGGTCAAACAAAACTGATTTGAAAGGAGACCGCCATGATCGAGATGACAGCAAATCCCGCCACCCAGATGGCGATCCTGCGCGCCCATCAAGAGCGTAGCCGGGTGGTCTGGCAGTTTTGGGGATGGATTTTCGGTTCCCGCTGATCGCAGCGCGCGCGATCTTACGGGATAAGAAAGGGCCGGTCCAAAAGGACCGGCCCGCTTTTTCTTCTAAAACCTGGATCAGACGAAAAACTGCGCACCGTTGGCCGAAATGGTCGAGCCGTTGATGAACTGCGAGTCGTCCGAAGCGAGGAAGGCCACGCAGCGCGCGATTTCCTCAGGCTCACCCAGGCGACCGGCCGGAATCTGACCGATGATGGATTCGCGTACCTTTTCAGGCACGGCCATAACCATTTCGGTTGCGATGTAGCCGGGGCAGATGGCGTTGGCGGTGATGCCGGCGCGCGCACCTTCCTGCGCCAGAGACTTCACGATGCCCAGGTCGCCAGCCTTGGTCGCAGCATAGTTCACCTGAGCGAACTGACCTTTCTGACCGTTGATCGAGCTGATGACGATGACGCGACCAAATTTGCGTTCACGCATACCGGGCCAGACGGGGTGCACGGTGTTGAACACGCCGGTCAGGTTGGTGTCGATCACGTCTTTCCACTGATCGGGTGTCATTTTGTGGAACGGCGCGTCGCGGGTGATGCCCGCGTTGGCGACGACGATATCGATGGGGCCAACCTCAGCCTCAACTTTTTCGATGCCTGCTTTGGATTCGTCGTAATCGGCGACGTTCCATTTGTAAGTCTTGATACCGGTTTCTTCGGTGAACTTGGCCGCGGCTTCGTCGTTCCCCGCGTAGGTGGCCGCAACGTTGTACCCTTCGGCTTTGAGCGCCTTGGAAATTGCTGCGCCGATGCCGCGAGAGCCGCCGGTAACGAGTGCTGTACGTGCCATTTAGGAATCCTCCAATTTAAGTCGTCTTGGTAATGCTGTTACTTTGAGAGGTGATCGTGCGCAATATTGTTTCGTCATGAATATCAGAATTCCGGGTGGCAATATCGTCGCATCTAAGGGGTAGGGTCTCAATGTAACAAAAAAGGGCGCCCAGCGGACGCCCGTTTCTATTTGGCTATCAACGCAATTAGTCGCGCTCCACGCACAGGGCGACACCCATGCCGCCACCGATGCAGAGGGTCGCGAGACCTTTCTTCGCGTCGCGACGCTTCATTTCAAACAGAAGCGTGTTCAGAACGCGGCAGCCCGAAGCGCCGATTGGGTGACCGATGGCAATTGCGCCGCCGTTGACGTTCACGATCGACGGGTCCCAACCCATGTCCTTGTTGACGGCGCAGGCTTGCGCGGCAAAGGCTTCGTTGGCTTCGACCAGGTCCAGATCGTCAACCGACCAGCCAGCCTTTTCCAGCGCCTTGCGCGAGGCGTAGATCGGACCGACGCCCATGATCGACGGGTCCAGACCAGCTGTCGCGTAAGATGCGATGCGGGCCAGAGGCTCAATCCCGCGCTTTTCGGCGTTTTCAGCCGACATCAGCAGGGTGGCGGCCGCGCCGTCGTTCAGGCCCGAAGCGTTGGCCGCAGTGACCGAGCCGTCCTTGGTGAAGGCCGGGCGCAGTTTGGCCATCGCTTCCATTGTTGCGCCGTGACGGATGTACTCGTCCTTGTCCATCACGATGTCGCCCTTGCGGGTCTTGATGGTAAACGGGACGATCTCGTCGGCGAATTTGCCAGCGTTCTGCGCGGCTTCAGCTTTGTTCTGCGAAGCAACGGCGAATTCGTCCTGCATATCGCGGCTGATCTGCCATTTCTCGGCAACATTTTCAGCGGTCTGACCCATGTGATAGCCGTTGAACGCATCCCACAGACCATCGCGGATCATCGTGTCGATGTATTTCATATCGCCCATCTTGTGACCGGCGCGCAGCGCGGCGGCGTGGGGCGACAGGGTCATGTTTTCTTGACCGCCAGCAGCAACGATTTCGGCGTCACCCAACTGAATGTGCTGAGCACCCAGCGCAACGGCACGCAGACCCGAGCCGCACACCTGGTTGATGCCCCAGGCTGCGCTTTCCTGCGGCAGACCGGCATTGATGTGCGCTTGACGTGCGGGGTTCTGTCCCTGGGCTGCGGTCAGAACCTGTCCCATGATGGTTTCGCTAACCTCGCCTTTTTCAACTCCGGCGCGCTCGACAACTGCTTCTAGGACGGCAGCGCCCAGATCATGTGCAGGGGTGTTCGCAAACGAACCACTGAAGCTGCCGACACCTGTGCGTGCGGCGGATGCGATTACTACGTTGGTCATATGATCAGTCCTTTACCGTCATGGGCCAGCGGAATTTCTGACGGCGCAGGCCGAGAGTTGCCCTCTCGAAACAAGAGCGCCCCGTGATCCCCCGCTCAAGTACTCTTGCAATAGCGTAATGCTGCACATGCAGCAACGGGCAGCTTGTCTCACTGTCGGAAAAAGCAAGAATATGTAGATCAGCAGGTGCTCAACTTCCTGTTTTTGATCTATTTTCAGGCTTCCAGGGCTCCGAGACACTGGGTGCGCCGTAAAGGAAGCCCTGCAGGCAATCCACACCGCTGGCGACAAGAAAGGCGGCGTCCTCCTGTGTTTCGACCGATTCGGCCGTGACCAGAATTTCAAATTCGCGCGCCACAGCGATCAGGGCGCGGACCAGTGTCTGGTTGTCAGGATTGGTGCTTATGCCCCGCACAAACTGCCCATCGATCTTGGCTGCGTCGAACAAAAATTCGCGAAAATGGCGGAAACTGAAATTGCTGGCGCCGAAATCGTCCAAAGCAAAGGCGATACCGCGATCCTGCAATCGATCCATGAAATCGACGACCAATTCCGGCACCTGCATGGCCGAGTTTTCGGAAATCTCGAGAATCAACCGCTCTCCCAAGCTGGCATCCCGTTTTAGGAATCTGTCCAGTATGCTGGACCAGTTGGAATAGCCGATTGAGCGGGCAGACATGTTGATCGACAGGCGAATGTCGGGATTTTTTACCAATATGCGCAGCCCGAGCTCTAACGCGACGCAGTCCAGTTCGCGACCGATGGGGGTATTTTCAACCTGTGGCATGAATTCGCGCGCGGGGATGACGCGTCCGGTTTCATCCAGAACGCGTATGAACCCTTCGTAAAACGCAACGCCATGCGGCGCGCGCGCTTGGATCACCGGCTGAAAGGCCAGTTTGCATTGTTTGTGGTTCACCGCGTCGGTTGCCATCTGAACAACCGAGTGATCCCGCGTCGAAACCGCCGCGTTCAGCGGGCTGTCCGATCCTGCGGGCAGGTTCGCCAATTTCTTGTTTCCCATAATCGCGAGTTCCCATGTGTCCGGGATAGGTGTCTGGACACAATCTCGGGGTAAAGAGATGAATCTGCGGTTAAGGGATCAGAAGAATTTTGGAAGGTGGCTTCAGCGGGCCGATTGCCATGCGCGCGCCAGTGACGTCGCTGCTCCGAGTATCGCCCCCATGGCCCCCAAAGCCATCATCGCAAAACCCAGCGCGATCAGAGATGCGACAGCACCAACAAGGGCAGCAAACATTGCAAGCAGTACCCCGAACAACCCAACAAAGGTTGAGATGATTGCTAGACGATTCATGCCGACCCTCGCTCACTCTTACGCCAAACCTGACTTCCGATATGGCGTGGACAGAGAGAATTTCAAGGAGCCGGGAGGTCTTAGTAGGCAGGTTCAGGCCCGTTTTGCCTGTCCGCTGGGCAGGTTTTTGTCGAATTGCTCAAATCCGGGCGTTCCGCGATCCTCTGGGTGGCGGGCCAGATGCTTGGCCTTGATCTGCTCGGAATTGTCTCGGCTGCCATCATGGCTGTAGCCCGGCGGTGCAAAGCAATAGGCCAGCCTCTGGCGCAGGGACAGGCCAGGTTGTGTGGCGTCTTGCCATATGCCGACCCATTCATGGAACGCCACGCGCAACGGGTTGAAGGTGCCGATATTGTGAACCAACCCGTAATCGACCCGGTCGCTTTCCTGTTCAGGCACAAACGTTCCGAACATCTTGTCCCAGATGATGAAGACCCCGGCGTAGTTGCAATCCAGATAGCGGGCGTTTCGCCCATGATGAGCGCGGTGATGGCTGGGGGTGTTCATCACGGCCTCGAACCAGCGCGGCATTTTGCCGATCGCCTCGGTGTGGATCCAGAACTGATAGATCAGGTTCAGGCCGCCGACGAACAGAACCATCGCGGGGTGAAACCCCAGCAGGATCAGCGGCGCACGCACCACCATCATGAAGGTGAACGTATAGGTCCATGTCTGCCGCAACGCGGTGGTCAGGTTGTAATGCTGTGAGCTGTGGTGATTCACATGGCTGGCCCAGACCCAGCGGATGCGGTGCCCAAACCGATGCACCCAATAATAGCGCAGATCATCCAGCACAAAGCACAGGATGATTATGGGAATCGAGGTGCCCAGATTCAGCGGCGTGATCTGCCACAACCACATGAAAAACGCGTAGGCGATGAAGCCCAGCAAAAAGCCGGACGCGATGTTTCCGGCCCCCATGATCAGCGAGGTCACCGCATCACGCGTTTCATACCGCCCGCCTTTGCCTTTGACCGCGATCCACAGGAATTCGGCCAGAATCGCAGCAATGAAAAAGGGGACGGCCCATTGCACCGCATCGGGAAAACTTATGTGGTCTGTCATGCGGGCTCCATCAGGTCACGCCAAAGGCGGCGTTCGAATTCGTCCAGGCGGATGAGTGTTTTGGGCACCGAGAATTCGTGAAACTGAATCTCAAAGCCTTCGGAATGTTCCAGAAGATCAAAACCCTGCAGATGCCGGGCGACGGTGTCAGCCCCAAAAGACCAGAGCAGTCCGTTACCGGTACTGGTGCGGATCACTGCGGCGTGGCCATCATGGGCTACCGTCACGTCGACCACTTCGTCGTCCGGAAAATGCCGCGCCCATTGCGTGCGTGCGATGTCCGGCGTCAGCATCACCTGCCGCGATCTGCCAGACAGATGCAGCAACAGGGTGATACCGGCTATGCCGCCGACCACCAGCACCAATAGAATTTCGAGTGGCATTCCATCCTCCTGAGCGCAGAGTGCAAAGGAGTTGAAACTGTGTCAAAGGTGGCGTGACGTCAGCTTTTTTCCAGCCGTTCCAGTATCTCGTGCTGCACCACACGTTCGACGAAGGGCACCAGCCCATCAGGGCCGGATGCCCGATCCTTGAGGTGGATGCAGATATCGGGTCTGCGCGCAGCGATCATGCCGACCATTTGACCGCGCACGGTATCATCCAGACCTGCGCCCATAATCGCGCAGACAATACGCGGCTCAGCTTCCAACTGCCTGCGAACTTCATCGGGATCATGCGCACCCAGCCATTGGATCGGCAGATGATCCAATTGCCGTGCCACATCACCGATCACATTTGGCAACCGTCCGATCAGCAGTACGACGGGTTTCATCATTGCCTCCATTTCAACTATAACACCGGCCCTGCCCGGCAGGGCAGAGACAGTATATCACGAGATTGAAATGGGCTGATGTCTTTAGTTGTTGATCGAATAAACGGTTGTTTTGCCCTTGCCTTTTTCACGTGTCATTCGGGCTGTGGTCCCGTCAATTTCCCAAAGCTGACAATCGGTGCCCAGTGCTTTGCCTTCCAGCACGCCGTTCCGGCACCAGAATTTTTTGTTCCAAACCCAGGTTCCGCTAAATTTTTTGCCACTTTTCAGTTTGGCTGAAATCGTGCCATCCGCATTTGCAACAAACACATTGCCTTGTTCGTCGATCAGCTTCTTGCCAACCAACTCAGCATTGAACTGTTTCGCTGTTTTGATCCGTTTGTAGTCGGCGTGTGCAGTGCCAGCCATGGCCAGTGCACCTGCAACAGCGACGAAGAAAAAAACATGCTTCATATTGAACCTCCTACTCATAACGCGTGGGAGGGTACCACGATTCCGCAAATTTTTCTAAACGCGTTAACTTTCTGCGCCAACAAGCGTCGAGATGATCGCTTTCGCACTGTCCGAGTTCCATTCGGCGTCACCGATCAGGCGGGCGATTTCCTGACCTTCCGGGTTCAGAATCACCGTAATCGGCAGCGCAATCACTCCGAACTCGCGCGCAGCGGCCGAACTGGGATCCTGATGGCGGGGCAGGTTGGTGATGCCGTTCTCTTCAAAGAACTTATTGATGCCAGCGGGTGAGTTGCGCCCCGTAGCCAGTGTCAGCACCTGAAACTTGTCGCCGCCAAACTCGTCCTGAAGTTCAGCGATCTGAGGCATTTCTTTGCGGCAGGGCGCGCACCAAGTGGCCCAGAAATTCAGCAGCACATACTTGCCCTCGTAATCCGCAAGCGTACCGACGCCCCCGTCATCTTCCAGCTGGAACTCGATCGACTTGGCGGGTTTGGGTTCCTTGTGCAGGATCAGGCGTTTCAGGCTGTCTTCGCGCAGCGGGGCGAGTGTCTCGGCATCGGTCGCCAAAGCGGCATTTGCACCCAGCGCAAGGGCCATATAAAGGGGGATCAGACGAAATAGGCGCATATCAACTCCGGGTTTTCCAACATGACCGATCAATCCTCGAACCAGATGTGGGGCGGCCGCTTTGCCGCTGGACCAGACGCGATCATGGAGGCGATCAACGCCTCGATCGGGTTCGATCAGCGGATGGCAGCCCAGGACATCGCAGGCTCGCGCGCCCATGCCGCCATGCTCGCGGCCACAGGCGTTATAACTGATAGTGACGCCAACGCCATTCGGGAAGGGCTGCTCACCGTTTTGTCAGAAATTCAGAACGGAGAATTTCAGTTTTCGACCGCGCTGGAAGACATCCACATGAATGTCGAGGCACGGCTGAAAGAGGTGATCGGAGAGCCTGCGGGCCGTTTGCACACGGGCCGCAGCCGTAACGATCAGGTGGCGACCGATTTCAAACTCTGGGTCCGTGATCAACTGGATGCGGCAGAAACCGGGTTGCTGGCCCTGATCCGCGCGCTTTTGGCACAGGCCGAAGCCGGGGCGGATTGGGTCATGCCCGGGTTCACCCACCTGCAAACCGCGCAGCCGGTGACGTGGGGCCATCACATGATGGCCTATGTCGAGATGTTTGGCCGTGATCTGTCCCGCGTTCGCGATGCCCGCGCCCGGATGAACGAATCCCCGCTGGGTGCCGCCGCGCTGGCCGGAACATCTTTCCCCATCGACCGTCACATGACGGCTGAGGCGCTGGGCTTTGATCGCCCTTCTGCCAACTCTCTGGATGCTGTCAGCGACCGGGATTTCGCGTTGGAATTCCTGTCGACCGCGTCGATCTGCGCCGTGCATCTGTCGCGTTTTGCCGAAGAATTGGTCATCTGGTCCTCGGCCCAGTTTCGCTTTGTGACGCTGTCTGACCGCTTCTCGACCGGCTCGTCGATCATGCCACAGAAGAAAAACCCCGATGCGGCAGAACTGATCCGCGCCAAGGTTGGGCGCATCTATGGCGCCAACACCGCGCTGATGATGGTGATGAAGGGTCTGCCGCTGGCCTATTCCAAGGACATGCAGGAAGACAAGGAACAGGTCTTTGATGCTGCCGACAACTGGATGCTGGCGCTGGCGGCAATGGAGGGCATGGTCAAGGATATGACCGCCAACCGCGTGAGCCTTGCCGCGGCTGCCGGTTCGGGTTTCTCGACCGCGACCGATCTGGCCGACTGGCTGGTCCGCGTTCTCGGCCTGCCGTTCCGCGATGCACACCACGTCACCGGTTCGCTGGTTGCGATGGCTGAAAGCAAGGGCTGCGACCTGCCTGATCTGACGTTGGAGGACATGCAGTCGGTCCATGCCGAGATCACAAATGACGTCTACACTGTCCTTGGTGTCGATAATTCAGTAAACTCACGCCAGTCCTATGGCGGCACAGCGCCGGATCAGGTGCGTGCTCAGGTAGAAAGATGGAAGGCAATAGTGTGATGACTGCGCTGCGTGCAATCCTTATTGCGGTTTCCGGTCTGATACTGGCCGGGTGCGGTGCTGATGGTGAGCCTGTTCCACCCGCGCCCGCTCAGCCCACGGTCAGTGCAACCGTCGGGGTTGGCTCGAGCGGTGCGTATGTTGGCGGCGGCGTAGGTTTGAGCCGCGGGCCGCTGGGCATCTATCTGGGGTTCTGACCCAAACCTACATTGCGCATCGGTACCGCAAGCCTCATGTTGGGGAAGGGTACAGGTGTGGCAGGCTTATAAAGAAAAGGCGCTGAGTATGAGAACGTTGGGACTGCTTTTTGCATTAACAGCCTTGATGGCGTGCGAACCCTCTTCCGCAAGGCGTTCTGAACCGGTGGCAGAACCCAAGCAATCGGGCAGCGGCATATCGATCTCGGGTTACGGCCGGGTTGGCGTTTCGACCCGAAAATAACCGGGCCGAAGGGCTCGGAATCCATTGATCCGAGGCAGCCTTCTGGTCTAAGCGCGCAGATATGGATCACTTTCTCTACCGCGACGGCGCGCTTTACGCCGAGGATGTCCCTGTCTCCGAAATCGCAGCCGCGGTCGGAACGCCGTTCTATGTCTATTCCACGGCGACGTTGCTGCGGCATTTCCAGCTGTTCGATGATGCGCTTGAAGGTACGGATCACCTCGTTTGCTATGCGATGAAAGCGGCCAGCAATCAGGCGATCTTGAAGACGCTGGCACAGGCAGGTGCGGGGATGGACGTTGTTTCGGGCGGAGAATACCTGCGGGCCAAGGCGGCAGGCGTTCCGGGCGACAAGATCGTGTTTTCGGGTGTTGGCAAGACAGCGGATGAGATTCGCACGGCACTCACCGGTGGCATTCGCCAGTTCAACGTCGAATCCGAGCCTGAAATGGAAGTGATCAATGCCGTTGCACTGGAACTGGGCGTCGTGGCACCGATCACCGTTCGGGTGAATCCGGATGTGGACGCCAAGACCCATGCCAAGATCGCCACCGGCAAATCCGAGAACAAGTTCGGTATCCCAATTGCACGCGCGTCAGAAGTTTACGCCCACGCCGCCAGCTTGCCGGGGTTGGAGGTCATCGGGATCGACGTCCATATCGGCTCGCAACTGACCGAGCTTGAACCGTTTGAGCTGGCCTACACCAAGGTCGCTGAGTTGACGGAACAGTTGCGTGCCGAAGGGCACAACATCCGCCGTCTCGATCTGGGCGGCGGCCTGGGCATCCCCTACACCCGTTCGAATGATTCGCCGCCCTTGCCGATGGAGTACGGCGCGTTGATCAAGAAAACACTGGGCCATCTGGACTGTGAGATCGAGATCGAGCCGGGCCGTCTGATCGCGGGCAATGCGGGGCTGATGGTTAGCAAGGTCATCTATGTGAAATCGGGTGAAGGTCGCGATTTCCTGATTGTCGACGGGGCCATGAACGACCTGATCCGCCCAGCTATGTATGAGGCGCATCACGATATCGTCGCGGTGCAGGAACCTGCGGCAGGTGTCGAACAGCAACCCTATGACATCGTGGGCCCGGTTTGCGAATCCGGTGATACCTTTGCCAAACAGCGCAATATGCCACCGCTGATGTCTGGCGACCTGATCGCCTTCCGCAGCGCAGGGGCCTATGGCGCGGTTATGGCCAGCGAGTACAACACGCGCCCTCTGATCCCCGAGGTTCTGGTCAATGGCGATCAATTTGCAGTCATTCGTGAACGGCCAAGCTTTGACGAAATCATAAACCGCGATACCATACCTTCGTGGCTTTGACGCGATAACCGCTCGGGCCCAACCCGGAGGCCCGCCTTGACCGACAGATCAAACCTGCCCATTCCGCCCCTGTCCCTGTGGCTGACCCATCTCGGCATGGTGGCCGAGCAGGTTTTGCGCGCATTCTGGCCGGTGTTCTCGATTGTTCTGGTTTTGCTTGCGGCACTGATGCTGGGGCTTCAGGACCACGTTTCGGTGGAAATCGTCTGGGGAATTGGCGCGCTGTCTTTGGTGTCTTTTGTCGTGGCGGTCGTGCTTGGCCTGAAAAGGGTCAGTTTGCCATCGCGCGCAGACGCTCTGATGCGCCTGGATGAGACGCTGCCGGGTCGCCCGCTTCAGGCCTTGATGGATGATCAGGCTATCGGCGCTACGGACCGGGACTCAGTTGCCCTGTGGCAAGCGCACAAAGACCGGATGGCGCAACGTGCCGCGATGGCCGAGGCCGTGAAACCAGACCTGCGGTTGGCGTCACGGGACCCGTATGCGCTACGCTATGCGGCGTTGCTGGCTTTTTTTGTTGCGCTGATCTTTGGCTCGCTGTGGCGCGTGGGGTCGGTGGCGGATATGGCCCCGGGATCCGCGATCGCCGGGCAAGGCCCGACCTGGGAAGGGTGGGTTGAGCCGCCCCGCTACACGGGCCTTCCAACGCTGTATCTGGCGGATCAAACGGATGCCGAACTTTCCGTTCCCAAGGGCAGTCGGATCACCTTACGGCTCTATGGCGAGGTTGGTGCGCATAGCTTGACCGAAAACAGTTCAGTCTTGGGGGCCGAGGCTGTGACTGACCCGGAACAGGAATTCGTGGCCGAACGCTCGGGTCAGCTGCGCATTGACGGACCGGCAGGGCGGGAGTGGGCACTGCAGATCATTGACGACACCGCCCCACAGATCGCGGTTGACGGAGCGGCAGAGTCCGAGGCGGGCGGGCAGATGAAACTGCCATTCGTCGCCGCTGATGATTATGGCGTGGTTTCAGGTTCTGCCCTGATCGAACTTGATCTGGCAGCGGTTGATCGCCGCTATGGTCTGACGACAGAGCCAGAGCCGCGCGACGTGATTGAGATTGAACTGCCGATGCCCATCACCGGTGATCGGGCGGATTTTTCCGAGGATCTGATCGAGGATTTCTCGCAACATCCCTGGGCGCATTTACCCGTTCGGATTACTTTGATGGCTAAGGACGCGGCGGATCAGCAGTCGTCGTCCGAACCATATCTGACCGACCTGCCTGCTCGTCGTTTCTTTGATCCGCTGGCGGCGGCTGTCATCGAACAGCGCCGTGATCTGCTCTGGTCGCGCTCCAACGCGCCGCGCATTGCGCAGCTGCTGCGGGCTGTGTCGCACCTGCCTGAGGACCTGTTCCGTTCGGAGACAGCCTATCTGCGTCTGAGAGTCGTGCTGCGGCGGCTTGAGGCATTTGACCAATACGGTTTGAAACCCGAACAGCAGGCTGAGATCGCTCAGGCCCTCTGGGACCTTGCTGTGTTGATCGAGGACGGCACCTTGGCAGATGCGCTGGAACGGATGCGGCGCGCGCAGGAACGTTTGACCGAGGCGATGCAGAACGGGGCCAGCGACGAGGAAATTGCGGAACTCATGCAGGAGTTGCGCGAGGCGACGCAGGATTACCTTCAACAGCTGCAACGGCTAGCTCAGCAAAATGGTGAGGAAGGCGAACGTCAATCCGGCCAGAACGGCGAATCCCTGCAGATGACGCAGGATGACCTGCAACGCATGATGGACCGTATTCAGGAACTGATGGAACAAGGCCGTATGGCCGAAGCCCAGCAAGCGCTGGAAGAGTTCCAGCAGATGATGGAAAACATGCGCGTGACCCAAGGCCAGGGCGGAGGTCAACAGTCCGAAGGTCAGCAGGCCATGGAAGGTCTGGCAGAAACCCTGCGCGAACAACAAGGTCTGAGCGATCAGGCCTTCCGTGATTTGCAGGAACAGTTCAACCCGGGGGCTCAAACCGGTGAGAGCCAGGGCAACGAGGGCCGCAGCGGTGGGCTGGGCCGGGGACAAAGCCACGAAGGCCAGGGCGGTCAGGGTGAAGGTTCGGATCAGGCCGGAGAAGGCCAGCAGGGTCAGGGCTCACTTGCGGATCGTCAGCAGGCGCTGAGAGATGAACTGGGCCGTCAGCAGCAGGGTCTGCCCGGCGCAGGTACGCCTGAAGGCGACGCCGCGCGTGAGGCGTTGGATCGGGCCGGGCGTGCAATGGACGAGGCGGAACAGGCCCTGCGTGGGGATGATCTGGCCGAAGCGATCGACCGGCAATCTGAGGCTATGGAAGCCCTGCGTGAAGGCATGCGGTCACTGGGCGAAGCTATGGCGCAGAATCAGCAAAACCAGCCGGGGCAGGGAACGCAGGATGGCGACATGCAAGCCAACAACCGTGATCCTCTGGGCCGGAATCCGGGCGCTGCCGGGTCGATCTCGACGGATGAGAATTTGCTACAGGGTGAAGACGTTTATCGCCGCGCGCGTGAATTGCTGGACGAAATCCGCCGCCGCACCGGAGAATCGGACCGCCCCCAGATCGAGTTGGAATACCTCAAACGGCTGTTGGAGCGGTTCTAGACCTCAGTTCTGCGCGCCAGACCCTGCCTGAGCCTCAAGCCAGATGCGGGCCTGATCTACCAGCGAAACATAAGAGCTGAGTATCGGGTCGGCCTGAGGTACGGCCTCACCGATTTGCTGGGCGTTTCCGTAGATCAGATACAGCACCACGCCAATGATCAGCATCAGCGCAAAACCGCGCAGAAATCCACCCGATTTGCGGGGTGTCGGCACAGCCTCGTCCGCTTCGTCCGATCGCATGGTGGAATTGATCGCCTCAACATCCGGCAAGGCATCCTTTTGGCCGGCATCGACAGCCGTTTCCGAAGCCGAAGGCCGTTTTGGCCGCACCTTGGGTTCCGGCGGCGGATCAAGCCCAAGATCGGGCTGGCTTTCCAGGCTGCTGCCTTCTTGCGCGCGCAGTTCTGCCTCTCGGGCGGCTTCTTCTTTGAGGATGTTGGCAACGGAAGGATCGACATTGCCCGTGGACTCAGCAGGTTCTTCAACCTCTGGCTTGTCCTCTGATACCGGCTGTTCCACTGCGTCTGGCTCGGTATCTGGCTGAACTTCGGCTGCGTCAGCAGGTGCGTCTTCTTGTTCCGGTGTTTCTGCTTCGTCAGCCGGTGCATCTGCTGGTTCCGTGGGATGCTTGGCCTGAAACCAGGTCTGATCGCAGTTGGAACACTGCACGTCGCGGCCTTCCTCGGGGATGACCTCGTCAGGTACCTCGTACTGCGCACTGCAATTCGGACATGTAAGACGCATGCTGCCTCCTCGGCCGGGCGATGGGCCGATAATAGTTTTTTCAGTGATGATATTCCGTTAAGACCCAACAGCAAAGGGCGATTTCGGTTTCACGGGTCAAGTGTCACCAATTGGACTCGGTAGAGCCATTGAAACCGCCACAATGCTCGGGCAAGAAGAGCTGCAAAATAATGGGGGCACGAGTGATCGAGCTGGAAAATGTCAGCTATACCTATGGTGGCGGCGAATTGCTGAGTGATGTCTCAGTGCAATTGCAGCCGGGTTCGTTCCATTTTCTGACCGGGCCTTCCGGGGCGGGCAAAACGACGCTGCTCAAGCTGTGCTATGGGGCTTTGTTGCCAACATCAGGCCGTCTGAGCGTGTTTGATCAGGACGTTTCAGCCCTTGATCGGGATCAACTGGCCCTGCTGCGTCGCCGCGTGGGTGTTGTGCATCAGGATTGCCAGTTCTTGGACCATATGACTCTTGCCGAAAACGTCGCCTTGCCGCTGATGGTGTCGGGACGGTCTGAATCGTCAGAACAGGACAATCTGACCGAACTGCTAAGCTGGGTGGGGCTGGGCGCACGACTTGAAGCGCGACCACCTGAATTATCGGGTGGCGAACGCCAAAGGGCCGCTTTGGCCCGCGCCGTCATCCTGTCGCCTGACGTGGTTTTGGCGGATGAACCGACAGGCAACGTTGATTGGGAGATGTCGCAACGCCTGTTGCGCCTGCTGATAGAACTGAACCGGATGGGCAAAACCGTTCTGATCGCCACGCATGACCTGAGCCTGATCCGTGCGGCCAAAAGCCAGGTGCAGGCACGTGTCCTGCGTATCTCGCAGCGCAAGCTGCAACTGGCGGGGGCAGATTTATGATCAGCCCTGACCTTCAAAATCTGTTGCGTGGAGATAAACGGGCCGACCGCGTTGTTCCCCCAACCGGATACACGGCCCACCTGACTTTGTTTGTCGCCGGTGCCATGGCGTTTTTGGCCGTGTTTGCTTTGTCCTTGTCGCTGGCGTCAGGTCGGATCGCGGATCGTTGGGCTTCGGAACTGGCTGGCGCCGCGACCCTGCGCATCAACGCGCCCGCCGAGCAACGGGCAGCCCAGACCGAGGCCGCACTGAGCGTTCTAAGCCAGACACCCGGCGTGGCTTCGGCCCGTGCTTTGACGCAGGAGGAGCAGGCAGCTTTGCTTTCCCCCTGGTTCGGATCGGATCTGCCGCTGGATACGTTGCCCGTTCCGCAACTCATTGAAATCATTGAGGCCGAACCCGGCATGGACGTTGCAGGGTTGCGTTTGCGTTTGGGCGCCGAAGTGCCGGGCGCGGTGCTGGACGATCACACACGTTGGCGAGAGCCTTTGGTTGAGGCGGCGATGTCTTTGCGTCGACTAGGGTGGATTTCGATCCTGCTGATCGGTGGCGCGACCGCTGCGATGATCACACTTGCCGCCAATGCCTCGCTTGCCGCCAATGCGCAGATCATCGAAGTGCTGCGCCTGGTCGGCGCGCGCGACGGTTTCATCGCCGGGGCGTTCGTAAGGCGGTTCACCTATCGCGCGTTTTTCGGGGCCTCTGTGGGTACATTGCTGGGGATGACAGGTGTATTGCTGTTGCCCGAAGCTTCGGATGCGGGTGGTTTCCTGACCGGGGTGGGTTTTCAGGGCAAAGATTGGGTGTTGCCGGTTCTCATTCCAATCCTCGGTGCCTCCGTCGCCTTTTTCGCCACCTGGGCTGCGGCCCGACGCAAGTTGAAGGAGCTTTCCTGATGTCGATGGCTTTTCAATGGGTCCGTTCGTTGATCTTCATGATCGTGATCTACGCCTGGATGCTGATCCTGGGTATCGTTTTCCTGCCTTATGCGCTGTTTTCCAAGCGCGGGGCCCTGAAGGCGTGCAAGACCTATGCACGCAGCACCATGTGGCTGGCCCGTTGGATGGTTGGTATTCGGTGCGAAGTGCGCGGTACAGCCCCGACAAACGAAGTGGTCATTGGGGCAAAGCATCAGTCTTTCCTTGATATCATTATAATTTTCGACGCCATTCCGCACGGCAAATTCATCATGAAGCGCGAGCTGTTGTTTACGCCCGTCATTGGAATGTATGCACGGCGTTTGGGCTGTATTCCCGTCAATCGCGGCAAGCGCGGTGCAGCTGTGGCCAAGATGGTCAAGGATGTCTCGAAAGAGTTTTCGGAACCCGGTCAGTTGGTGATCTACCCGCAGGGGACGCGCGTGGCACCCGGAGCGAAGAAACCTTACAAGGTTGGCACGGCTGTCTTGTATGAAGGCCTCGGGTTTCCCTGCGTGCCAGTTGCGACGAATGCGGGGGTTTTTTGGCCCCGCACCGGCGTCATGCGCAAACCCGGGCTTGCGGTCGTTGATTTTCTTGAGCCGATCGAGCCAGGTGTTGCACGTGACGATTTTCTTGGCCGGTTGGAGAATGTGATCGAAACACGCTCGAATGAGCTGATGCGCGAAGTGGGGTTTGATCCGGATGGAGTACGTTGACGACATAGCCGCGCTGGAAGCGTTGTATGGCACGCCCGGCGCGCCATCCTTGCGCAAGGTTGTGCATCATCTGACGCCGTTTTACCGTCAGTGGATCATGGCCTCTCGGCTCTGTGTGCTCAGCACAGTTGGTCCGGAAGGCGTGGATGGCAGCCCTCGGGGCGATGATGGCCCGGTTGTGATTGAGCTGGATGCAAAGACGTTGGCCTTGCCGGACTGGCGCGGCAATAACCGTCTGGACAGTCTGCGCAACATCGTACGCGATCCGCGTGTCTCGCTGATGTTCTTTGTACCGGGATCCAATAACGTTATCCGGCTGAACGGATTGGCCCGCGTAACGGCGGATGAGGGTCTGAGGCATCGATTTGAACGCGGCGGTAAACGCCCTGCGACGGTTATCGTTATTGAAATCGCCGAGATCTACAGCCAATGCGCCCGTGCGCTGATACGTGCCCGCACATGGGCCAGCGGCGATGAAAGCGAAAGCCTGCCTACAGTTGGGCAGCTTTTGTCTGAAGCATCAGAGGGGGAAGAAGGCGGCGCGCAATACGATAGTGAATGGGCTGGGCGCGCCGCCAAAACGATGTGGTAGGCTGCGGGCTCAAGCTGCGATTGCTCCGATCCTGGACACCTTTTCGATCCAGCGATCCACGCTGCCTGGCTTGGGGTAACTTGCGCCTGCGAAATAGGTGAAGCGGGTCGGTTTGAAGCCGACGAAGCCGAGGATTTGATCCCGAACCTGACGGATAAGCGCCTGCCGATAGATCAGCCGCATGAACCATCCCGGCGTATCCGAGGTCAGGATGACGCGTGCGGTGCGCCCGGTCAGCATCGGGGCAGGGAAGCCGATCTTTGTAGTATTCCGCGTGTCGAAAGTTCGCCCGGGGATAAATGTCCGGTCGATCAATCCCTTCAATTTCGCCGGAAGGCCGCCCCACCACATCGGTGTGGTCAGTACCAGATGATCACTCCACTCAAAGTCTTGCAGCACTTGTTCCAGAACCGGCTCAAGCGGTTTGAAGTCGTGATAATTGCCCTGACCGAAATCAAAATCGAACTGTAGATCGCTCAGATGGACCATCCGGACATCGTGCCCGTTTTTGCGGGCCGCGTCCCGATACGTTTCGGCGAATACACGTGACAGACTGCTTTCCGCGGGATGCCCGTCAAGGATGAGGATTTTCTTGGGTTGCATCATGATTCTCCTAAAAATGACCACGGTCAATTAGTAGGATCAAAAAGTGACCACGGTCAATATAAAATTTGACCACGGTCAAAAACTGTGCGATTGAGCATTATGCAAAAGACGGTTCAAAAACGTACGATCAAGACCCGCGCCAAGCTTCTTTCGGCAGCCGAAGGGGTTATCCAAAATGACGGCTATCAAGCCTTGCGGGTGGAAGAAGTGGTAAAGGCGGCAGGCGTCGCCAAGGGCACCTTCTTTGCGCATTTCCACGACAAGGATGCGCTTATGGAAATTCTGATCGCTGACAGATTGAATGCGTGCCTTGATCAGGCCGAGGCAGGACCGCCGCCCAAAACGGTTCCTGAGATCATCGCGGCACTCGAACCGGTCCACAGTTTCATGACGTCCGAGCGATATGTGTTCGATCTGTTGATCAGGTATTCCGGCGCGACCGCCATCGCAGACATTGGCCCGATCGCCTATTGTTTCGAGCGATACTTTCGGGTCGTGATGATGTGGCTAGAAGCTGCGGAGATGCGCAAGGACGTGCCATCCGAACTTTTGGCCGAAGGTGTGCAGGCCTTTGCCATTCAGGCCATGTCGTTACGATTCTGCGCGTTGCATTCAGCGACGACATTCACCGACCGGCTCGAGACCTATCTGGATGCATGGCTGACCCCGACAGGCTGATTGCTGCCGGGGTCAAAGCTCTTAGCTGTGGATCGGGCCGTCGCCACAGGCCAGTGCCGCCTCACGTACCGCTTCGGAATAGGTCGGGTGTGCATGGCAGGTCAGTGCCAGATCCTCGGCGGACGCGCCGAATTCCATTGCAACACAGACTTCATGGATCAGATCACCGGCAGCCGGGCCGATGATATGAGCACCCAGAATGCGGTCGGTTTCCTTGTCAGCCAGAATCTTGACGAACCCGTCGCTTGCAAAATTTGCCTTGGCACGACCATTGCCCATGAACATGAATTTACCAACCTTATAGGCGCGGCCCTGTTCTTTGAGTGTCGCCTCGGTCTCGCCAACATTGGCGACTTCGGGCCACGTATAGATCACTCCCGGAATCACGCCGTAATTTACATGGCCATGCTTGCCCGCAACCTGTTCGGCTGCGGCCATGCCTTCGTCTTCGGCTTTGTGCGCCAGCATCGGACCTTCGGTCACGTCGCCAATTGCGTAAATACCCGGCACGTTGGTCTGCCAATCGGCACCAACCTTGATCTGCCCACGCTGCGTCAACTCAACGCCTAGAGCGTCCAGCCCCAAACCGTCCGAGTAAGGCTTGCGCCCGGTCGCAACCAGCACGGCATCAGCGTCGATGACATGCTCGCTGTCATCCTTGAGCAGTTTGTAGGTTACCTTGGCCTTCGTCTTGGTCGCTTCGGTCTTCTGCACCGCTGCGCCCATGATAAAGCTCAGGCCCTGTTTCTTGAGAATACGTTGGAAGGTCTTTTGCACCTCAGGGTCCATGCCCGGGGTGATTTCCTTGAGGAATTCGATGACCGTCACCTCGGCGCCCAATCGGCTGTAGACCGAGCCCAGCTCCAGCCCGATCACACCCGCGCCGATCACCACCATCTTCTTGGGTATCTTGCCCAGCGACAGCGCGCCGGTTGAGGTCACGACAACCTTCTCGTCCACCTCGACACCGGGCAATGAGGACGGCTCGGACCCCGATGCGATGATGATGTTCTTGGCCTCGTGGACCTCATCACCGACCTTGACCTGACCAGCGGCGGGGATGGATCCCCAGCCCTTCAGCCAATCGATCTTGTTCTTCTTGAACAGGAATTCGATGCCCTTGGTGTTGCCCTCGATAACTTCGTCCTTATAGGCCTGCATCTGTTTCCAATCGACCGACGGGCTTTTGCCCTTCAGGCCCATCTTGGCAAAGTTATGCTCGGCTTCGTGTAATTGATGGCTGGCATGCAGCAACGCCTTCGATGGGATACACCCGACGTTCAGACAGGTTCCGCCCAAAGTCTCACGCCCTTCGACCACGGCGGTTTTCAGGCCCAGTTGTGCACAACGGATCGCACAAACATACCCGCCGGGACCGGCACCGATTACAATAACGTCATAGTTAGCCATGGAAGATCTCCTTGAGAATTCGGGCTGTCACAGGGCGTTGACCTCTGAACAGTTTGTACATCAGCGGCATCACAATAACACCGCCAAAAGCATGAAGGTGGTGGCCAGAAACCCGATGAACCAGACGACGGTGCGCCAGGGTTTCAGCCCGTAGTAGTAAGCTGGAATGTAGAGGATGCGAGACACCAGATAGGTCCACGCACAGGTTGCAGTGAAACCGGTGGCCGAACCGCTGAGGGTGACAACCACACAGGCGATGCCGAACAGGATCAACCCTTCGAAGTGGTTGTTCAGGGCCCGGTACAGTCGGGCCGTTCCTTCGGACAGCTGATCCTCCAGTGCCCCGCCCAGACGGGCGCGATCACGCGCTGACGTTGTTTTTCCCGGACCCAGTTCCAGGTTCGCGGGTATTGCCATCAGCGCGTATTGAAAAACCTGCAGCAGTGCGGCCAATGTCAGGACTGTAAGTTCGGGTGTCATGAACGCTGGCCTTGGGGACGCTTCGTCAAAGGGCTTTGTTTCAGGCGCGCCACGTTGGTCGCAATCAGGATCATGGCAGCCTGCGTACCGCCACAATCCCATTTCGACATATCACGACCCGTCATCTGAATCACACGGGCGTCAACACTTTGGTCTGAATATGCGCCACACCGCCACGTTCATGGTGCATGGCCAACTCTTCGGACTCGATAAAGTTCTGCGCACGTTCCAAATCCGTGATCTCGAACAACGCTACCGCGTGGTCTTTCTGGTCCGGGTCGCGCCAGATGTGGAGGTCGCGGATACCCGCAGCCTCGCGCATCTTGCGATCTTCTTTGAACACTTTCAGCCAGACGTCGAAATCGGCCACATCGGCCTGCCAGAGTACATGTGTCGCCATGATTACAGATCCATCAGCAGACGGCGCGGGTCTTCCAGCGCCTCTTTCACGCGAACAAGGAAGGTCACGGCCCCTTTGCCGTCAACGATCCGGTGATCGTAGGACAGGGCCAGATACATCATCGGGCGGATCTTGATCTCACCATTGATGACCATCGGGCGGTCCTGGATCTTGTGCATGCCCAGGATACCAGATTGCGGAGGGTTCAGGATCGGCGAGGACATCAGCGAGCCATAGACACCACCGTTCGAGATGGTGAAGGTTCCGCCCTGCATCTCTTCCATGCTCAGCTTGCCGTCACGGGCGCGTTTGCCTTTCTCAGCAATGGCCTTTTCGATCGCAGCAAACGACATGCTGTCGGCGTCACGAATGACAGGAACGACCAGACCCTGAGGCGTGCCTGCGGCGACACCCATGTGGACGAAGTTCTTGTAGACGATGTCCGTGCCGTCGATCTCGGCATTCACTTCGGGCACTTCTTTCAGCGCGTGGCAGCAGGCCTTGGTGAAGAAGGACATAAAGCCCAGTTTGACGCCGTGTTTCTTCTGAAACAGCTCCTTGTATTCGTTGCGCAGGGCCATCACCTCGGTCATGTCCACCTCGTTATAGGTGGTCAGGATCGCGGCGGTGTTCTGCGCATCTTTCAGGCGCTTGGCGATGGTCTGGCGCAAACGGGTCATGCGTACGCGTTCTTCGCGGGCTGCATCCTGGGCCGCGACCGGCGCACGTGGTGCTTGGGCAGCGGGGGCAGGTGCAGCCGCGGCAGGCGCTGGGGCCGAAGCCGTCGCAACAGCCTTTGCCACGTCTTCCTTCATGATCCGGCCATCTCGGCCCGAGCCGGTGACTTGATCCGGCGACAAGCCCGCTTCGGCCATGGCTTTTTCGGCCGAAGGCGCGTTGGCCACGTCCTTGCCGGCGCTTGCCGCGGCAGGGGCTGCCGCTGCAGCAGCGGTTGGTGCCTGTGCAGCACCTGCGGCCGCGCCAGAGATCACCGCCAGCTTTGCGGCCGCATCCACTGTTGCCCCTTCGGGGGCTACGATCTCCGCAAGAACGCCTGCCGCGGGGGACGGAACCTCGACCGAGACCTTGTCGGTTTCCAACTCACACAGCATCTCATCCTGCGCGACGCTATCGCCAACCTGTTTGAACCAGGTCGAAACGGTGGCTTCGGTGACAGATTCACCAAGTGTCGGCACCATCACATCAACCGATCCGCCCGTGGCAGCAGGCGCTGCGGCCGGTGCCGCTGCTGCCGCCGGAGCAGGGGCCGCTCCTTCACCAGCCGTAATGGTTGCCAGCAGCGCATCGACACCAACGGTTTCACCTTCGGCGGCGACAATCTCACCCATCACACCGGCAGAAGGAGAAGGCACTTCGACAGTGACCTTGTCAGTCTCCAGCTCACACAGCATCTCATCCACGGCAACGGCATCGCCGGGCTTTTTGAACCATGTGGCAACAGTGGCTTCGGTGACCGACTCGCCAAGCGTGGGAACACGAACTTCAATCGTCATCGCTTACTTTCCTTTGATGCTCAGCGCTTCGTTAACCAGCGCTTCTTGTTGGGCTTTGTGTTGGCTGGCCAGACCCGTCGCAGGCGAGGCCGAGGTTGCGCGACCGGCATAAACCGGGCGGGTATGTTTGGCTTTGATGCGGGTGAGCACCCATTCGATATTGGGTTCGATAAAGGTCCAGGCCCCCTGATTCTTGGGCTCTTCCTGACACCAGACCATTTCGGCCCCCTTGAACCGTTCCAACTCGTTGATCAGCGAATGGGCGGGGAAGGGATAATATTGTTCGATCCGCATCAGGTAGACGTCGTCGATGCCACGTGCATCCCGTTCTTCCAGCAGGTCAAAATAGACTTTGCCGGAACACATCACGACGCGCTTGATCTTGTCATCCGCCACCAGCTTGGTGTCCGAATTGCCCTTTTGCGCATCATCCCACAGCACCCGGTGGAAGCTGGAACCGGTGGTGAAATCCTCAGCCGTGCTGACCGCCAGTTTGTGGCGCAGCAGCGACTTCGGTGTCACCAGGATCAGCGGCTTTCGGAAGGTGCGGTGCAACTGACGGCGCAGGATGTGGAAATAGTTCGCAGGCGTCGTGCAGTTCGCCACGATCCAGTTGTCCTGGCCGCACATCTGCAGGAAACGCTCCAGACGCGCCGATGAGTGTTCAGGGCCTTGCCCTTCGAACCCGTGCGGCAGCAGTGTGACCAGACCGGACATCCGCAGCCATTTCGACTCACCCGAGCTGATGAACTGGTCGAACATGATCTGCGCACCGTTGGCGAAGTCGCCAAACTGCGCCTCCCACAGAACAAGCGCATTTGGTTCGGCCAGCGAGTAACCGTATTCAAACCCAAGCACCGCGTATTCGGACAGCATCGAATCGATCACTTCGTAATGCGACTGTCCTGGGCGAATGTTGTTCAGCGGATAGTACCGCTCTTCGGTTTCCTGATGGACGAAGCCCGAATGGCGTTGGCTGAATGTGCCGCGTGTGGCGTCCTGACCGGCAAGGCGTACCGGGTATCCTTCGGTCAGTAGCGATCCGTAGGCCAGCGCCTCACCAGTGGCCCAGTCAAAGCCGGTGCCGGTTTCAAACATCTGTTTCTTATGGTCAAGCAGGCGCGCGACTGTCTTGTGCATCGCAAACCCGGCAGGGGCGCGGGTCAGGGCACCACCAACCTCGGCCAGAGTCTCGGGCGAGATTGCCGTCTCGCCGCGCATGTACTCGTCCTTGTTTTTGTCCAGATGCGACCAGCGCCCATCCAGCCAGTCGGCCTTGTTGGGTTTGTAGTCTTTGCCGGCCTCGAACTCATCGTTCAGATGGGCCTGGAAGGCGGCTTTCATATCCTCGATTTCGCCTTCGGGGATCAGGCCGTCCTTGACCAGACGCTCGGTGTACAGAGACAGCGTTGTCTTGTGCGTCTTGATCTTCTTGTACATGATCGGGTTGGTGAACATGGGCTCATCGCCCTCGTTATGTCCAAACCGGCGATAGCAGAAGATGTCGATCACCACGTCCTTGTGGAATTTCTGACGGAACTCGGTCGCCACCTTCGCCGCATGAACCACTGCCTCTGGGTCGTCGCCGTTCACGTGGAAGATCGGAGCCTCGACCATCAGCGCAATATCAGTCGGATAGGGACTGGAGCGTGAGAAATGCGGCGCGGTGGTAAAGCCGATCTGGTTGTTCACAACGATATGCATCGTTCCACCGGTTCTGTGACCACGCAGACCGGACAGGCCGAACCCTTCGGCCACAACACCCTGACCTGCAAAGGCTGCGTCCCCGTGCAGAAGAATGCCCATGACCTTGGTGCGGTCGGTGTCGCCCATCTGGTCCTGCTTGGCGCGGACCTTGCCCAGAACCACCGGGTTCACCGCTTCAAGGTGCGAGGGGTTCGCGGTGAGCGACAAATGCACACTGTTGCCGTCAAATTCACGGTCACTGGAGGCACCGAGGTGATACTTCACATCGCCCGATCCATCCACATCCTCGGGTTTGAAGCTGCCGCCCTGGAACTCGTTGAAGATCGCGCGGTAAGGCTTGCGCATCACGTTGGCCAGAATGTTCAGGCGGCCACGGTGCGGCATCCCGATGACGATATCGCTGACGCCCAAAGCACCACCGCGCTTGATGATCTGCTCCATCGCAGGGATCAGCGCTTCACCGCCGTCCAGACCAAAGCGCTTGGTGCCCATGTATTTGACGTGCAGGAACTTCTCAAAGCCCTCGGCCTCGACCATCTTGTTCAGGATCGCTTTGCGGCCTTCCTTGGTGAAGGCGATTTCCTTGCCGTACCCCTCGATCCGTTCCTTCAGCCAGGCGGCTTCTTCCGGGTTCGAGATATGCATGTATTGCAGCGCGAACGTGCCACAATACGTCCGCTTCACGATCTCAACGATCTGCCGCATCGAGGCGACCTGAAGCCCAAGCACATTGTCGATGAAAATCGGACGGTCCATGTCGGCATCGGTGAACCCGTAAGTCTTGGGGTCCAGTTCGGGATGCGTACTGGCGGCACGCATGCCCAGCGGGTCCAGATCGGCGGCCAGATGGCCCCGGATGCGGTAGGCCCGGATCAGCATCAGCGCCCGCAGACTGTCCAGAACGGCGCGCTTGATCTGGTCTTCGCTGACGTCGACGCCTTTGGCCTCGGCCTTGTCCTTGATCTTTTTGCCCGCCGCCTTGGCGTCAATCTCGGCCCATTCCCCGGTCAGGGCGCCGGTCAGATCGTCGGCTGGCATCGGGGGCCAATCCGTCCGTGCCCAGGACGGCCCCTCGGCCTCGCGCTGCACATCCGGTGCAGCATCGCCCATGGCCCTGAAGAACTCGACCCAGGCAGCGTCTACTGCACCGGGGTTCTTGGTGTATTGGGCATATAACTGCTCCAGATATTCGGCATTATGCCCCTGCATGAAGCTTGAGGCATGAAAGGCAGTGTTGGGCGTATGTTCGGTCATTGGGCTACCTCATGTGGGTTGGGACCGTATTGATTGGTGCCTGGCTGGCTGGGGCGGGTCAGCCACCACAGAACCAGGAGGGGCGACACCACCAGAACGATAAGTGTCGGAATGACGATAAGCAAAGTGGCGCGTGTGAACAGGATGTCCAATGTGCCGCCATGGAATTGGCTGGCCAGTCCGATACCAAAGATCAGAACCGCAAAAGCCCCAAGGATCAGCAGGATCGGCAGCAGAGCGTACAGCCCGCTGCGCCCCGTATCGTGCATCCGCCGGAAAGCCGCTGCCAGATGCGGAAAGAAGACGATCAGGCCGACGATGCTCTGGACAGGCTGAGAGGAAGTTGCGGTGACGGATTTGACTTCATCGCTTTCACTGACCGAGACCTGCGTGAAGAACTGCCAGTCGATGATCCCGGCGATGATGTTCCAAATCACAATGAACAGGAAAAAGAACCAGTATTCGGGCCGCGAGGCTCTCCCTGAGAAGGTGAAGAACTTGGAAAAACAGGTGCGGATGGCGTCGGAAAAGGTCATGAAGCTACAGCCCCGCAGAGTTGGATTTATCGACAATTCTTGAATGCGCTTTATCCGTCGCATCTTCGAAAGCAATGAATGCAATTCTTAGTGCATGCGCTTCCGTCGATTTGTACGCATTCAATTCTGCGCGTAGCGCATAGTAAGCTAGAACTGACGCGATTGCTCCTTGCGCCTCTCCCTCTATTCCGTTCTTGAGTTTCGCATCCGAATGGACGCTTCGCGCATTTCCGTCGAGTTCCTTGGATAGCTCCAGCCACTCGGTCGTTGAACGTCCAGACGGGTTCCGAAAATCCAACTGGGTATCCTTGGGGAAATCTTTCAAACCGCCCGCAAAGGTATGCAACTCTAGTACATTCATGTGTTTGGTTGCAATTTGTTGAACAGCGTCAAAAGCGGCCCAAAGGTTCTCAACCTTCTTTTTTTCGCCCTTGAAGAGTCCGAACATACCGACGATCCTAACTAACAATGCGTGCGCCCGCGTCCACCACGGGCGCACGGGGAAAATTACCCAATCGCTTCCAGCACAGCCTCACCCAGCTGCGCCGGGCTTTCGGCCACGACGATTCCGGCACTGCGCATGGCTTCAATCTTGTCCTCGGCTCCGCCCTTGCCACCGGCGACAATGGCACCTGCGTGGCCCATGCGGCGGCCCGGAGGGGCTGTGCGGCCTGCGATGAAACCGGCTGTCGGCTTCTTGCGGCCCTTTTTGGCCTCATCCGCGAGGAACTGCGCGGCTTCTTCTTCGGCGGAGCCACCGATCTCACCGATCATAATGATCGACTCGGTCTCGTCATCGGCCAGGAACCATTCCAGCACGTCGATATGCTCGGTGCCTTTGATCGGGTCGCCGCCGATGCCCACGCAGGTGGACTGGCCCAGGCCAACATCGGTGGTCTGCTTGACGGCCTCGTAGGTCAAGGTGCCCGAGCGCGACACAACACCGACCGAGCCGCGCTTGTGGATGTGGCCGGGCATGATGCCGATCTTGCAGGCGTCAGGTGTGATGACACCGGGGCAGTTCGGGCCGATCAGGCGCGAGCTTGAGCCTTCCAGCGCGCGCTTCACCTTCATCATGTCCAGAACCGGGATGCCTTCGGTGATGCAGACGATCACTTCCATCTCGGCGTCAATCGCCTCAAGGATCGAGTCGGCAGCAAACGGCGGCGGTACATAGATCACGCTGGCGTTGGCTTCGGTCACGTGCTTGGCTTCGTGGACCGAGTTGAACACGGGCAGGCCCAGATGCTCCATCCCGCCTTTGCCGGGGGTCACGCCGCCGACCATCTTGGTGCCATAGGCGATGGCCTGTTCGCTGTGGAATGTACCCTGCGAGCCGGTAAAGCCCTGACAGATCACTTTGGTGTTTTCGTCAATGAGGACTGCCATGTTGTCCCTTTCTCTAGGCGGTATTGGATTGATTGGGTTCAGTCGCCGGCAGAACCTGCGGCGCATAGGTAATTTTCTCAAGCGTGGCGCGACCCAGGGCCAGATTGACCACCGTGTGGAGCCCGCTGGTGATTTCGGCGATGCCGCGCCTTACTTTTTGGCGGACCAGTGGCCAGCCCGTGGGCCGGGCGCGGGGGGCACCCATCTGGATTTCCCCGGCAGCTTCATTGCCCTGTTCAACCATCGCAGGGATCACCTGATAGACATTGACCTGCCGCGCCGCAGCCGAGGCTGACGGGTTGAACAGCAGGCCATCCAGCGTGATGTCAAAGGGTTTACGGGCCAGAAAATGCTGCGCGGCCTCGCGCGTCAGCGCGTAGGCAGCTCCACCGGGATGGCGCGAGCGCATCAGGCGCACCTCACGCCCCAGATGGAACAGCCGCTTGCGTTCCAGCGCCACATAGAGCTTGGTGCTGCGCCAGCGTTCAAACCGGACGATGTCCGCATCCTCTGGCCACCAGGACGGGTCGTTCAGCCAATCGGCCAGTTCCGGGGTCAGGAACACATCATCCTCAAGGATCAATGCCTGCTTGGCGCCCGAGGCAATCACCGCCTCCCACGCTTTGGCGTGGCTGAGGGTGCAGGCCATGTCCTTGGTGTGGAAAAAGCCCCACGGTCCTTCTGCCCGACACTCACGCAGGAAATCCTCACGGGTGGCAGCAGCGCAATCAACAGCGTTGACGCGCGTTGCTGTCAGGCCTGCCTTTTGCAGCTCCTGCTCCATCAAACGCGCCCGCCCTGTGGCGCGTTCGAGACCTATGAGGAAGATGGGGATGGTCATTTGAACAATTGTTTCTTTCAGATTCGCGCAGCAAAAATCGACTTGGTTCTTGCCGGAGAGGGGCGGGCTGTAAGCCCGCCCCACCGCAACCAGCTTACCCCTTAACCGCCTTAACGATCTTTTCGGCGCCGTCCTTCAGGTTGTCCGCCGCGATCACGTCCAGGCCCGAAGTGTTGATGATCTCTTTGCCTTTCTCGACATTGGTGCCTTCCAGACGCACGACCAGCGGCACTTTCAGACCGACCTCTTTCACCGCGGCGACAACGCCCTCGGCGATGACGTCACAACGCATGATGCCGCCGAAGATGTTGACCAGAATGCCTTTGACCTGCGGATCGCTGGTGATGATCTTGAACGCCTCGGTCACTTTTTCCTTGGTCGCACCACCACCCACGTCGAGGAAGTTGGCGGGCTCGGCACCATACAGCTTGATGATGTCCATAGTCGCCATTGCCAGACCGGCACCGTTCACCATGCAGCCGATTTCACCATCCAGCGCGATGTAGTTCAGGTCGTACTTGGAGGCTTCCAGTTCCTTGGGGTCTTCTTCGGTCGTGTCGCGCAGTTCGGCGATGTCCGGGTGGCGGTAGACCGCGTTGCCGTCAAAGCCGACCTTGGCATCCAGCACCTTAAGATCGCCGCTGTCCGAGACGATCAGCGGGTTGATTTCCAGCATCTCCATGTCCTTCTCGACGAAGGCGTTGTACAGCTGGTTCATCAGTTTGACGCATTGCTTGACCTGCGCGCCTTGCAGACCCAGCGAGAACGCGATGCGGCGGCCGTGATAGGGCTGATAGCCGGTCGCAGGGTCGACTGAGAAGGACAGGATTTTCTCGGGCGTGGCCGCGGCCACTTCTTCGATGTCCATTCCGCCCTCGGTCGAGCAGACGAACGAGATGCGGCTGGTTTGGCGATCCACCAGAAGGGCCAGATACAGTTCACGTTCGATGCCGGACCCGGCTTCGATATAGATGCGGTTGACTTGTTTGCCTGCGGGGCCGGTCTGATGCGTGACCAGCGTGCGGCCCAGCATCCTCTTGGCTTCTTCAGCAGCTTCCTCGACCGATTTGGTCAGACGGACACCGCCCTTTTCACCGGCGTCGGCCTCTTTGAAGGAACCCTTGCCGCGTCCGCCTGCGTGGATTTGAGCTTTGACAACCCAAAGCGGGCCATCCAGTTCACCGGCTGCGGTTTTGGCTTCCTCGGCGCGCAGAACCGCGCGACCGTCGGAGACCGGGGCGCCGTAGCTGCGCAAAAGAGCTTTGGCCTGATATTCGTGAATGTTCATCGAAACTGTCCCGTCTGACTGCGTTTAACCGTTATAGGGGTGTCTAGCGGGCAAGTATAAAGGGTTTTTTGACGTAGAACGGGAATTTCACGAAGATTTTCAGTATTTGTGATCACAGGTTTTTGGGGTGTGATCACAAATTTTCCGAAGTTATGAATTGATTCGAGAAACTTGCGCAGCCTTAGGAAATCACATTCAAAAAAGGGATTTGCGACGTTTGCGCCAACAATTGCGATCGGATTCAGTAGGGGCAAAAAAACCGGCCCAGAATTGGGCCGGTCTCAATATCGGGTTGTGTGATGGTTTTAGGCCAGCGAGCTGTCGATGCCCTTGCAGGCGTCGATCAGGCCCTTTACGGCGTTCACCGAGTTGTCGAAACCGGCCTGCTCGTCTTCGTTCAACTTGATGTCTACGATGCGCTCAACACCACCTGCACCGATGACGGTCGGAACACCAACATAGAGCCCATCTACACCCAGTTCGCCATTGCAGTAGGCGGCGCAGGGCAGAACGCGTTTCTGATCTTTCAGATAGGCTTCGGCCATTTCAATCGCCGAAGTCGCCGGCGCGTAATAAGCAGAACCGGTTTTCAGCAGGCCAACGATTTCGGCGCCGCCGTCGCGGGTGCGCTGCACGATGGCGTCCAGCTTGTCCTGTGTGGTCCAGCCCATCTCAACCAGATCGGGCAGCGGGATACCGGCAACGGTCGAGTAACGGACCGAAGGCACCATGGTGTCGCCGTGGCCGCCCAGCACGAATGCGGTGACGTCGCGCATCGAGACGTTGAACTCTTCCGACAGGAAGTGTGCAAAGCGGGCCGAATCTAGAACGCCAGCCATGCCGCAGACCTTGTTGTGGGGCAGGCCCGAGAATTCGCGCAGGGCCCAGACCATCGCGTCCAGCGGGTTGGTGATGCAGATCACGAACGCGTCGGGCGCGTGGGCGGCGATGCCTTCGCCAACCGATTTCATGACTTTCAGGTTGATGCCCAGCAGGTCATCGCGGCTCATCCCAGGTTTACGAGCGACACCTGCGGTGACGATGCACACATCCGCGCCGGCGATATCGGCATAGTCGCTGGTGCCTTTCATCGAGGCGTCGAACCCTTCCGAGGGGCCGGACTCGGCAATGTCGAGCGCTTTGCCCTGCGGCAGCCCGTCAGCGATGTCAAACAGGACAACGTCACCCAGTTCTTTGACAGCTGCGAGATGTGCGAGCGTGCCGCCGATGTTCCCCGCGCCGATCAGCGCAATCTTGGGTCTGGCCATTTGGAATATCTCCGGTCGGTATTGAAATCGCGGTTGTGCTAGTCGCTAAAGCGGCAATAAGCAAGAGTTCTGCGGCGTGGCATACAACCGCATACCGTTTGCATGCCCCGGTGTGGTTGCGCTAAACGGCCTGTGAGACAAGCCAATTCAAGGGCCACCGCATGTTCGAATTGAACCTGATGTTTTTTGCTGTGGCGATCCCTGCGGTGATCTTTGCGGGTATTTCAAAGGGCGGCTTTGGCTCGGGCGTGGCCTTTGCATCTTCGTCGATTCTGGCGTTGATACTGGAACCCGGACAGGCGCTGGCGCTTATGCTGCCGATCCTGATGGTGATCGACGTGACCACGTTGGGCCCTTATTGGAAACGGTGGAGCTGGCCGGATTCCCGTCTGCTGATCCTTGGTGCAGTGCCGGGCGTGGTATTGGGCGCGTGGCTTTACCGGGTGACCGATGACGATCTTCTGCGGCTATTGATCGGCGGCATCTCTGTCGGGTTTGTGGTCTGGCACATTGCGCAGACCAAAGGTTTGGTGCGTGGGTTTGCCAAACGTTTGCCACCCTCAGCCGGGTTGTTTGCAGGGCTGGTCGCAGGCTTCACCAGTTTCGTCAGCCACGCCGGAGGCCCCCCTGCGGCCGTTTATTTGCTGTCACAACGTCTGACGAAAACCGAGTTTCAGGCAAGTACGGTGCTTACTTTTTGGGTAATCAATATCGCGAAATTCGTACCCTACGCGTATCTGGGCATGTTCACGTGGCATACGGCGTGGGCCGATCTGCTTCTGACGCCCTTCGCCATTCTTGGGGCGTGGTTGGGTGTCCGGGCACATTTCATGTTGTCCGAACGCCTGTTCTTTGGAATTGCCTATGTGTTGCTTACGATCACCGGCAGCAAGCTGATCTGGGACGCGCTGACCTGATCAGGCATTCGGGGGAAGCGCCTCGGCCAGGTCTTCGTAGGACTGACCCGAGGCCACAAGGCAGGTGATCCCATTGGGCAAGGTCACCGTGATGGTCCAGCTGCCGCTTTGGCTCGAAGCGAAAAGCTCCATAACTGCGCCTTGTCGAGCGAGGCCCACCCCCTGACGCGTTTCACCATAGGTTTCTGCCAATCGCTCCAACACGTCTTCGCGTGGCGCACAGTTCTGACCCTGGGCCTGAGCGTGTTGAGCGGCCAGAACCATAATCCCGAGGCCCATCGTCATATTGAAGAACGTCTTTCGCATCCCGCACCCTATTTTTGATTCCATCTGCCGATCAGGGTGGGGCGCAGGGGGCGAAATTCGGTTAAGGCAAAGCACGTTGCGTCGTTTTCGCTGCAGTGCGGCGATTTTGCGCTTGAACTTTCCGGAAAAAAATGCCCCATTTCGCGCAACTTTATTTCTCTCGGAGAAGCCAATGGACCCGCGTCAGCGCCCTTATCGTTCCGTTCTCTATATTCCCGGCTCAAGAGAGCGGGCGTTGGAAAAGGCGCGCACCTTGCCGGTCGATGCGGTGATTTTCGACCTTGAAGATGCAGTTGCAGCAGACGAGAAACCGGCTGGGCGCGAAACGCTCAGGGCTGCGTTGGCCGCTGGCGGCTATGGCGCACGGGTCAAAATCGTTCGAATCAACGGGCTGGACACCGAATGGGGCCGCGCCGATGCCGAAGCCGTGTGTGACATGGACGCCGATGCGGTTCTGTTGCCCAAGGTGAGTTCGGCCGCCGATGTCGATGCTTTGGCAGCGATTACCGGTGACTTGCCGATCTGGGCGATGATGGAGACCCCGCGTGGCATGCTGAATGCCGCCGAAATTGCCGCGCATCCGCTGATGGCCGGTTTTGTCATGGGCACCAACGATTTGGGCAAGGAATTGCAGACCCGTTTTCGCCCCGACCGCTTGCCCATGATGGCTTCGCTGGGCCTGTGCCTGCTGGCCGCCAAAGCCGAAGGGCTGGTCATCATCGACGGCGTCTATAATGCGTTCAAGGATGTCGAAGGTCTGGCTGCGGAATGCGAACAGGGCCGCGACATGGGTTTCGACGGCAAGACTCTGATCCACCCTGCGCAGGTCGAGGTCGCCAACGCCGTTTTCGCCCCGTCGGATTCGGATATCGACCTGGCCCGCCGTCAGATCTCGGCTTTTGAAGAGGTTAAGGCGCAAGGGCAGGGCGTCGCTGTTGTCGACGGCAAGATCGTGGAAAACCTGCACGTTGCAACCGCCCGCGAAATTCTGGCAAAAGCGGAGGCGATTTCGGCTTTGCAAGCGGGGTAAGCCAGCATGGGCTTTGTTCTTCTGATCCTAGGTGTGGCGCTATGGTGGGCCGCGCATCTGTTAAAGCGGGTGATGCCCGAACGGCGCGCTGCGCTCGGCAATGCGGGTAAGGGCGCTGTCGCGCTGGCTCTGGTCGCGGCGATTCTGTTGATGATCTTCGGCTATCGCATGACCGATTTCATCTATGTCTGGGCTCCGCCGACATTCCTGATTCATGTCAACAATCTGTTGGTGCTGATCGCGATCTTCATGATGAGCCCTGCGGGAACCAAAGGCCGATTGCTGAACAAACTGCGCCATCCGATGTTGGGCGGGTTCAAACTGTGGGCCTTTGCGCATTTGCTGGTGAACGGCGATCTGGCCTCGATCGTCCTGTTCGGTGGGTTGCTGGCCTGGGCTGTGGTCGAGGTGATCGTGATCAACAAATCCGAACCTGACTGGACCCCCGGTGAAGCCGGAACCTACGGCAAGGACGCGATGTTCTTCGTGGCCTCGATCGTGCTGATGGGCATCATCGGATATATTCACGGGCTGGTCGGCCCGTCCCCGTTTGGATCGTAAGGAAAAGATACAATGGCGAAACTCTACCGGCTGCTGACCGAGGAAGACAATTCGGCCTTCTGCCACAAAGTCTCGGATGCACTTGCGAAAGGGTGGGAGCTGCATGGCGACCCGTCCTATGCCTATGACGTCGCAAACAGCGTCATGCGTTGCGCGCAGGCCGTGACCAAAGAGGTCGAGGCCGAGTATTCATCCGAAATGAAACTGGGGCAGCAATAATGGCAAAAACAAATCCGGGCCGCTTTTTCGAGGACTACTCTGTCGGGCAGGTGCTGCAACACGCGGTTCCACGCACGGTGACTGAGGGAGAGCGCGGACTGTATCATGCGCTTTATCCGGCACGTCACGCGCTTTATTCCTCGGACGAATTTGCCCGGGATTGCGGTCTGCCGGAAAGCCCGATCGACGATCTGGCCGCGTTCCACCTGGTGTTCGGCAAGACCGTACCGGATGTTTCGCTGAATGCGGTCGCCAATCTTGGCTATGGTGAAGGCCGCTGGCTGAAACCCGTCTACGCCGGGGATACGTTGCGGTCGGTGTCCGAGGTGATCGGGGTCAAGCAGAACTCCAATGGAAAAACCGGTGTTGTCTGGGTCCGTACCCGTGGGTTGAACCAACTGGACGAAGTGGTCATCGAATACGTTCGCTGGGTCATGGTACGCAAGGCAAACGCGGATGCGCCAGCGCCCGAGACGGTTGTGCCGGACTTGAAAAAAGCGCTTGATCCTAAGGATCTGATTGTGCCTGAAGGACTTGATTTCTCGAACTACGATTTTGCTTTGGCCGGTGAGCCGCATCGTTGGGGCGATTATGAAATCGGCGAGACCATCGACCACGTGGACGGGGTAACCGTGGAAGAGGCCGAGCATATGCTGGCCACCCGTCTGTGGCAGAACACCGCCAAAGTGCATTTCGACCTCACGTTCCGCCCGGAAGGCAGGCTGATCTACGGCGGGCACGTCATTTCGATGGCGCGGACCTTGTCGTTCAACGGGTTGGCGAATGCGCAGATGATTGTCGGCCTGAACGGCGGTTCTCATGCAAACCCGTGTTTCGCGGGTGATACCATCAAGGCCTGGTCCGAAGTTCTGGATAAAGCGGAAACCGGTGTTCCCGGTGTGGGCGCGATCCGTCTGAGGCTGGTGGCGACCAAAGGGGGGGCTCCGTTCGAGTTGAAAAACAATGAGGGGCGGTACCTGCCGGATGTGCTATTGGACCTCGATTACTGGGCACTGATGCCGCAATAGGTGCACTGACGGTTATGTGAACCATTCGCGTGAAAGCCGTGCTAGGTTTGCACCATGCACTTTCTGCGCGCGATATTGGCCAGCGTCTGTCTGGCCCCGGCGGCTCAGGCTTGTGATCTGGCCTTGGCCCTGGCGGTGGATGTTTCCGGCTCAGTCGATAGCCGCGAGTATCGCATACAGATGGACGGGCTGGCTGCCGGTCTGCGCGACCCGATCGTGTCCGAGGCTCTGGTGCGGGGTCAGGCACAATTGATGCTGGTGCAATGGACCGGATCGTCGCGTCAGCGAGTCACGATCCCCTGGACCCGGATCGACAGCTTCGCCGCCTTGGAACAGTTTGCCGATCAGGTTGCCGCTGATCAGCGCGTCTGGCGGAACTTCTCGACCGCGATTGGCGAGGCTCTCCACACGACCCTCGATGCGTTCGACACCGTTTCCGATTGCAGGCGGCATCTGATCGATCTGTCTGGTGATGGCATATCCAATGAAGGGGTCGAGCCGACGCAGGTCCATGCGGCTTTGCGGGATCGCGGAGTTGTCGTTAACGCGCTGGCTATTGAAGAAAGTGAACCGGACCTGACAGCATATTTCTTTGAGAACGTAATCGTGGGTGAAGGTGCCTTTGTCGTATCTGCCGCGGGGTTTGCCGATTACCCGGAAAGAATTCGCCGCAAACTGCTGCGCGAGGTGACGCAACAAACGGCGGGCCTTGAATGACATGTTAAGAGATTCGTGATCACACCCTTTTGGCGTTGAAAACGCTAACATTGATGAGGGGGAATGTGAAATGTGATCACGAGAATATTTTGTGTGATCACATAGCTGAATAATCCGTCAATTTGTGCCGAATTTAGTGGTTTTTGCAGACGCAGCACGTGACAGTGTCGCAAAAACCAGTAAAACGTTCGGTAGCCAACCGAAAAGGAGCCGCCATGGCCGATGTAAATCGGGGCAACCGCCCGCTTTCGCCGCACCTGTCGATCTATCGTCCGCAGCTGACGTCGGTCACGTCCATCCTGACACGTATCACTGGCAACGCCCTTCTCCTGGCCGGGCTGCTGATCGTCTGGTGGTTTCTGGCCGCAGCAACCTCGCCCGAGGCATTCGCCGTTGCGAACGGGGTGATTACTTCGGTGCTTGGCGATCTCGTGATGGCATTGTCTGTTTGGGGTCTTTGGTATCACACGCTGGCGGGTGTACGACACCTGATCTGGGACAATGCGATTGGGCTGGATCTTCCCACAGCGACCAAGCTGGGCTGGGCCGTTGTTATCGGGTCGGTCGTTCTGACCCTTTTGACTCTTGTCATCGTCGCATGATTGGAGGCCTGACATGCGTTATCTGACCGACCGTAAGCGCGCCGCTGGCCTTGGCTCGGCGAAATCCGGCACAGCTCATTTCTGGGCGATGAAAGTCAGCTCGGTGGCTCTGCTGATCCTTGTGCCGTTATTTGTCTTCACATTTGGCCCGGTTCTGGGTCAGCCGTTCGATGTGGTGCTTGAGTATTACTCGCGTCCCTTCCCAGCGATCGTTGCGGCGCTGACGCTTGCGGTTGGCTTCAAGCACTTCGCAGACGGCGCGCAGGTGATGCTGGAAGACTACGTGCATGGCACGCTTGAAAAAGTCCTGATCATTCTGGTGATCTGCCTGTCTTACGGCGCGGCTGCGGCTGGTATCTTCGCCATCGCACGTATTGCCCTTTAATTCCCGGAGCTGAAAGAAATGGCTGCATACGAATACGAAACGCATGAATATGACGTGGTCGTTGTCGGCGCCGGTGGTGCAGGTCTGCGGGCCACACTGGGCATGGCGGAACAGGGGTTGCGCACGGCCTGTGTGACCAAGGTTTTCCCGACACGCTCACACACGGTCGCGGCGCAGGGCGGAATTGCCGCTTCGCTGTCGAACATGGGGCCGGACCATTGGCAGTGGCACATGTATGACACCGTCAAGGGCTCGGACTGGCTGGGTGATACCGACGCGATGGAGTATCTGGCGCGCGAGGCTCCCAAGGCGGTTTATGAATTGGAGCATTACGGCGTTCCCTTCAGCCGGACCGAGGAGGGCAAGATCTATCAGCGCCCCTTTGGTGGCCACACCACCGAATTCGGCGAAGGCCCCGCGGTGCAGCGCACCTGCGCTGCGGCTGACCGGACCGGGCACGCGATCCTTCATACGCTTTATGGCCAGTCGCTGAAAAACAACGCCGAATTCTATATTGAATACTTCGCCATCGACCTGATCATGTCCGACGACGGACAATGTCAGGGTGTCGTCTGCTGGAAGCTGGACGATGGCACGATGCACGTCTTCAACGCCAAGATGGTGGTGCTGGCAACCGGCGGCTATGGCCGGGCCTATTTCAGCGCCACCTCGGCCCATACCTGCACCGGTGACGGTGGCGGCATGGTCGCCCGCGCGGGCCTGGCCCTGCAGGATATGGAGTTCGTTCAGTTCCACCCGACCGGCATCTATGGCTCGGGCTGTCTGATCACCGAAGGCGCACGTGGTGAGGGCGGATATCTGACCAACTCGGAAGGCGAGCGGTTCATGGAGCGCTACGCGCCCCAGTACAAGGATCTGGCACCACGCGATTACGTCTCGCGTTCGATGACCATGGAAATCCGCGAAGGCCGGGGCCATGGCGAGAATGGCGACCACATTCACCTGAACCTCAGCCACCTGCCCGCCGAGGCGCTGGCCGAGCGACTGCCGGGTATTTCGGAATCGGCGCGCGTATTTGCCGGGGTGGACGTGACCCGTGAACCGATCCCGGTTCTGCCGACCGTGCACTATAACATGGGCGGTATCCCGACGAACTATTGGGGTGAGGTTCTGAATCCCACCGCCGACGATCCGACTGCAGTTGTTCCGGGCCTGATGGCCGTCGGCGAAGCCGGTTGCGCCTCGGTCCATGGGGCGAACCGTCTGGGATCGAACTCGTTGATCGACCTTGTGGTGTTTGGCCGCGCGGCCGCGATCCGCGCCGGTAAGGTTGTCGATGCCGAAGCGTCGAACCCGGTTCTGAACCAGGCATCGGTTGACAAAGCCTTTGATCGGTTTGATGCCGTTCGCAATGCCAGCGGCTCGGTCCCGACCGCGGACCTGCGGCTTGAGATGCAGAAAACCATGCAGGCCGACGCAGCTGTGTTCCGGACCGCCAAGACAATGGCAGAAGGCGTCGAAAAGATGACCGCGATTGCCGCCAAGATGGACGATCTGAAAGTCACCGACCGTTCGCTGGTCTGGAACAGCGACCTGATGGAGACGCTGGAACTGACCAACCTGATGCCCAACGCGCTGGCCACCATTGTCGGCGCCGAGGCGCGCAAGGAATCCCGTGGCGCCCACGCGCATGAGGATTTCTCAGAGCGTGATGACGAAAACTGGCGTGTTCACACGGTCAGCCGGGTTGAGGGCAACGAGGTCGAGCTTAGCTATCGTCCAGTCATCGTGGATCCTCTGACTACCGAGGAGCAAGGCGGTATCAGCCTGCAGAAAATCGCGCCCAAGGCGCGGACGTTCTAAGGGGCTGGGACGTCAGGCAATGGTGTGTAGGCGCCCGATATCCACGGACTTCACCTGGGCCTTAGGCCAGCAGGCAGCGCGTATCTGGTGCTTGCCATGACGGTTGAGGTTTTGAGTTCAGGGAAAAGCGATCCCAAGATCATTCTGATTGGCCTCAATCGGTGCGCGACGACTTCGTTCCACAAGCTGTTTCAGAACAGCGGAATCCCGTCATTGCATTGGAAAGATGAGCAGGGTCAGAACCTGGCACAGCGCATGATGACCAACATCGCCATGGGGCGCAAACCGCTGAGCGGATTTGGAGCGGTAAGAGCGTTCACGGACATTGCCTTCGTCAATGCGCGCTTCATGCTGGACGGTGCGCGATTATTCCGGGATCTGCACGCCGCTTACCCGGATGCCTACTTTCTTCTGAATACGCGAAACCGGGATGACTGGATTGCGTCGCGTGCCAACCATACCAAGGGCGGTTATCTGGAACGCTGCTGCGCGGCCAATGGCCAAACAGCTGAAGAGGTGAAACAAGGCTGGGCGCATATGTACGATGTGCACCATGCCGAGGTTGAGACCTATTTTGACGGCAACCCGCACTTTCTGCGTTTTGACATCGACCGGGATGACCCGCAGGCTGTCGCCGATTGGTTGTCTTCGGATTTTGACGTGAACATTGCCCATTGGGGGCACTATAATCGAGGCGCGGCTGATCGCGCCCGGACAGGCTGAATGGAGAATTGACATGGTTCAACTGACCCTGCCCAAGAATTCCCGGATCACCACCGGTAAGACCTGGCCCAAGCCAGAAGGCGCCACCAACGTGCGCAAGTTCCAGATCTATCGCTGGAACCCAGATGACGGTCAGAACCCCCGTGTCGATACGTATTTCGTTGACATGGATACGTGCGGGCCGATGATTTTGGATGCGCTGATCAAGATCAAGAACGAGATTGATCCAACCCTGACATTCCGCCGGTCGTGCCGCGAAGGCATCTGTGGTTCCTGCGCGATGAACATCGACGGGATCAACACGCTGGCCTGTATATATGGCATGGATGAGATCAAGGGCGACGTAAAGATTTACCCGCTGCCGCATATGCCGGTGGTCAAGGACCTGATCCCCGATCTGACCCATTTCTACGCGCAGCATGCCTCGATCATGCCGTGGCTGGAAACCAAGACCAACCGCCCCGCGAAGGAATGGAAGCAGTCCATCGAAGATCGCAAAAAGCTGGATGGCCTATATGAATGCGTGATGTGCGCCAGCTGCTCGACCTCGTGCCCCAGCTATTGGTGGAACGGCGATCGCTATCTTGGCCCGGCCGCGTTGCTTCACGCTTATCGCTGGATCATCGACAGTCGGGACGAAGCGACAGGAGAGCGTTTGGACGAGCTGGAAGATCCCTTCAAGCTTTATCGTTGCCACACCATCATGAACTGCGCCAAGACTTGTCCGAAGGGATTGAACCCGGCACAGGCGATTGCCGAAATCAAGAAAATGATGGTCGAGCGCGCGGTCTGAGCGCGCGGACGGTTTGCAATAACCGCATGGCAAACTTGCAAAATCAGGCGATGCGGCCCGTGCTGCGTTGCCTTATTTTTTGGGCAGGGAGGAGTGATGAGATTGAATCAGGATCACTCCAATGAAATCAGAAACCTCCAATCAAAAAGTCGACGCCCAAGAGGCGTTGGAACTGCTTGAACAGGCATGGGCCTACTACATGCCGGAGCCCGTGAAAGCGGACAAAGAACCCGACCTGTTCGAATACGCAAATGCGGCCTGATACGAGGACGCAAGGCTTGAAATACGACGGTTAATCAGCAAAGCAGAGGAATGCCTGTTCTTCTGCTTCTTCTGGCGGCCGGTGTGTTTGCCTATTTTGTCTGGCGCTCGCGCCATTCAGGGCTGACGCGCGATTGCCGGTGGCGGCAAGACAAAAGCCATGGCGTCTGGCGGTGCAGCTTCTGCGGGGCGGAAATCGCAGGTCAAGATCAACCGCTGCGATGTGCGAAGACGCGTGATCTCTGAAGGTTCCGACTTTTCAGGGCCAGAGTAATGCGCCACTCTGCGGACCATGACCGGTTCCGAAAACCCCATCCGCCCACCCGAAGACGCCGACGCACGCCGTGCGGTTGCCCCTGTCATTTGTTATCCTAACGACGCATTGCCGCGACCAGATGTGACGTGGATGAGATCCCTGCGCCAACGTGCGGTCAAAACAGGTGAGGTGCTGGTTCCTCCGCGCGATGCGCGTTGTTTCGAAGTTCCGGCGGGGCACTTCTTTCGCATTACTTCAATCGAAGGTCCGCAGGTTGGCGATCTGAACCTGTGGAACCGCAATGATCTGTCCGAGCGGTTTTATTCCGGAAAAACCCGAGCGCTGCATGGCACACATCTGACCACAGGAGAGCGGATGTGGTCCAGTTTCCCTCACCTGCGCCCGATGGCCACGATCATTGCAGACACGCTGGAATGGTACGGGATCGACGCTTATGGCGGCTCGGTTCATGACGTGATCGGTACGCGGTGCGATCCGTATACAGGCAACCTGTTGTCGGGCACGCAGTACCACCATTGTTGCCACTCCAACCTGACCCGCGCATTGGCGGATCATTTGAAGATTCCTCTGCCCGAAGCCGAAAAAGCGGTGCACGACGTTCTGAATGTCTTCATGTGCACGGGCTTTACCCGGGACACGGGTCAGTACTTCATGAAAGCCTCACCTGTGCGTCCCGGCGACTATCTTGAGTTCTTTGCCGAGATTGATCTGCTTGGCAACCTGAGCGCCTGTCCGGGTGGGGATTGTTCGTCCGAGCATTCCTCGGACACGGCCGCCTGCTTCCCGTTGCTGGTCGAGGTTTTTGCCCCGATTGACGGCGATTTGAACGGGTGGGAAAGCCCGGCGCGCAACGGGTATGATCGCACGCACGGGCGGTAATACTGGCGGGCACCGTATGGTGCCCTCGTCCCATTAGCTGGTCGGGAACGCAGCCTGAAGCGCGATTTCCACCATCTCGCCAAAGCTGCTTTCGCGCTCGGACGAAGGCAGGGCCTCGCCTGTCAGCAGGTGATCGGACACGGTAAGTACGGCCAAGGCCCGGCACTTGTGACGCGCGGCAAGTATGTACAGCTCGGCCGCTTCCATCTCGACCCCCAGAATACCGTGACGCACCATCTGTTCGTTCAGGTCCGGGCGCTCGTCATAGAAAACATCTGACGAATAGATCCCGCCAACATGGGTCGGCGTTCCCTTTGCCGCCGCTGCAATCGCCGCGGCCTGCAACAAATCCCAGTCGGCGCAGGGTGCAAAGTTGAGCTCTTTCATGATCCCGCGCGACGGGGTGCTTAGCGTGGTTGACGTCATGGCAAGAATAACGTCGCGAATTTTAACGCTTTCCTGCATTCCACCGCATGATCCAATGCGGATCAGGGTCTTCGCACCGTAATCTCGAATCAACTCGTTTACGTAAATTGAAAGAGAAGGCATTCCCATGCCACTTCCCTGTATCGTCACAGGGTTTCCCTTCCAGTTTCCGGTAAAGCCAAGCATTCCCCGAACGTTATTGACCAGTTTGACGTCATCCAAAAACGTCTCGGCTGCCCATTTTGCCCGGTAGGGATCACCCGGCAACAGAACGGTTTCTGCTATTTCGCCTTTTTCAGCGCCAATATGAATTGTCATTTTTTCCGAAACGCTCTGATTAGATTTCCAAATCAGAAATATCTGCACCTGCAGTCAATGCGTCATGCACCCATTGAGGCTTGCGACCACGGCCGGTCCAGGTTTGTTCTGGGTTTGCCGGGTTGCGATATTTTGCCTTTGTTTTCGATGATTTAGCGCTTCTCGATCCATCGCCAGACAGCTCGGACAGAGAGAAGCCGAATTCCGCGGCTGCTTTTTCGGCCGCTTTCAAAGCTGCTTGACGTTCGCGCTTTTCGGCACTTTCCAGTGCTTTTTCTACGTCACTTCGCAGAGCCAAAAGGTCTTTGCGGGACATTTGTTCAAGATTGATCCCCATCATTCATCTCCATTAAATTTGAATTACGGTGCACATGATCGCGCACCGTAATTCCAAAACACGGTTTATTCCATCCCAAATATGTAAGGGGCAGAAACGGGGAAAAAGCGTTTTAAAACCTCAGTTATTCTGCTGCGAGGTTTTTGGGGTCCACCAAGGTCACAATATCGCCCATGATCGCGTTAAGCTCAAAGTTTTTCGGGGTATAGACCTTAGCCACGCCCATATTTTTGAGTTTTTCGGCATCCTCGTCCGGGATGATTCCACCGACCACTACAGGAATATGCAGCAGGCCCGCCTTTTTCAGACGATCCAGAACGTCTTCTACCAACGGCAGGTGGCTGCCGGACAGGATCGACAGCCCAATGACATGCGCGTCATCTTCGCGGGCAGCGGCAACGATTTCCTCGGGCGTAAGGCGAATGCCCTCATAGCTGATGTCCATGCCGCAATCGCGGGCGCGGAAGGCAATCTGTTCGGCGCCGTTGGAATGGCCGTCCAACCCGGGTTTGCCCACCAGGAACTTCAAACGGCGCCCCAGCTTGTCGCTGACGGCGTCAACGGCTGCGCGTAGATCGTCCAGCCCTTCGGTCTTATTGGAGACGGACCCCGAGACACCGGTCGGACCGCGATAGGTGCCATAGACCTTGCGCATCTCTTCGGCCCATTCACCCGTTGTTACGCCTGCCTTGGCAGCGGCAATGGACGGTTCCATGACGTTTGCCCCGGTCTGTGCCGCTTCGCGCAACGCTGCCAAGGTGGCTGCCACTGCGGCTTCGTCCCGCTCGGTGCGCCACGCGTTCAGGCGGTCGATTTGCTCCTGTTCCACCGCTGGGTCAACGACCATGATGCCACCGTCTTCGGTTTGCAGCGGGGAGGCTTCACCTTCCATCCATTTGTTTACACCGACAACAACTGTTTCGTTGCGTTCGATCCGGTTCAGGCGTTCGGCGTTGGAATCCACAAGGCGGGATTTCATGTATTCAATTGATGCAACCGCGCCACCCATCGAATCCAGGTTGGCCAGTTCTGCCCGCGCACCTGTCTTCAGTTCTTCGACTTTGGCATCAACGGCCGGGTTGCCATCGAACAGGTCATCAAACTCCAGCAAATCGGTTTCATAGGCCAGAATCTGCTGCATCCGCATCGACCATTGCTGGTCCCAGGGGCGCGGCAGGCCAAGCGCCTCGTTCCAGGCGGGCAATTGCACGGCGCGCGCGCGTGCGTTTTTCGAGAGGGTCACAGCCAGCATCTCGATCAGAATGCGGTAGACGTTGTTTTCAGGCTGTTGCTCGGTCAGGCCAAGCGAGTTCACCTGCACGCCATAGCGGAATCGGCGGAACTTCGGGTTCTCAACGCCATAGCGCTGTTGCAGAATCTCATCCCAAAGGTCGACGAATGCGCGCATTTTGCACATTTCGGTGACAAAGCGGATGCCTGCGTTCACAAAGAACGAAATTCGACCGCACAGGGCCGGGAAATCCTCGGCCGGAACGCGGGGGCGCAACTCGTCCAACACGGCAATGGCTGTGGCCAGCGCATATGCGAGCTCCTGTTCCGGTGTCGCCCCTGCCTCTTGCAGGTGGTACGAGCACACATTCATCGGGTTCCACTTTGGGACGTTGGTATAGCAATACTCGGCCACATCCGCGATCATCTTCAGCGACGGTTTGGGCGGGCACACATAAGTACCGCGGCTCAGATATTCCTTGATCAGATCGTTCTGAACCGTGCCCTGCAGTTTCGAGACATCCGCGCCCTGTTCCTCGGCCACTGCGATATAAAGGGCAAGCAACCAAGGCGCTGTCGCATTGATCGTCATCGACGTGTTCATTTGCTCCAGCGGGATTTGGTCGAACAAAACCCGCATGTCACCCAGATGGCAGACCGGTACGCCGACTTTGCCGACTTCGCCGCGCGCCAGCGTGTGGTCGCTGTCATATCCGGTTTGCGTTGGCAGATCGAAGGCAACCGAAAGGCCGGTTTGTCCCTTTGCAAGGTTGCCGCGATACAGCGCGTTCGAGGCCTTGGCGGTGGAATGACCGGCATAGGTTCGGATGAGCCAGGGGCGATCTTTCTGCGTCTGCGTCATAGCGGGGCCTCGCGTTTCGGTGGGCAATAAAATTACGTCTTGGGGTTCTAAAGCGCAATTTTCGGGACATGTCAATTCGCTGCGTTGCGGCATCCTGCAATTGTTCAGATTGTGAGTGGCCGCGATTGGTGGCAATGTGCGGCCATGATGCAAACCGTGGAACTTCCGCTTTGGCTTTTCATGCTGATCGTGGTCTTTGCCATGGTCACTTTCGCATCGCATTTCCTGTTCCCGTCTGTTCGCTGGTTCTTTCGCCGTCGGCTAGAGCGCGCGGTGGTGCGGCTGAACCAGCGCCTGCAACGCCCGATCCAACCTTTCAAGCTGGCCGGTCGACATGACATGATTCAGCGGCTGATTTATGATCCGCAGGTGGGGCAAGCGGTTCAGCAGCACGCCCGCGAAACCGGTATACCCGAAGCCGTCGCGTCTGAGCAGGCGCGCCGTTATGCCCGCGAGATCGTGCCTTCCTTTTCGGCCTTCGCCTATTTCAGCTTTGCGATCCGACTGGCCCGGCTGCTAAGCAACACGTTCTACGAGGTACGGCTTAGCTACGAAGACGAAGAGGCGATCCAGAATATCGACCCTGATGCAACGGTCGTTTTCGTCATGAACCACCGAAGCAACATGGATTACGTGCTGGTTACCTATCTGGCAGCCCGGCATTCAGCATTGTCCTATGCGGTGGGAGAGTGGGCACGGGTCTGGCCGCTGAGCCGATTGATCCGGGCAATGGGCGCCTACTTCATCCGCCGCAAGTCCGGCAGCGAGCTCTATCGCCAGGTTCTGTCCACCTATGTGCGCCATGCGACCGAAGCTGGTGTGACACAGGCCATGTTTCCAGAAGGCGGGTTGAGCCTGACGGGCGCGCTCGCCCGCCCAAAGCTTGGATTGCTCAAGTACATTATGGACGGGACGTCGCCTCAGGGCCGTGATGTGGTCTTTGTACCGGTTGCACTGAATTACGACCGCGTTCTGGAAGACACCATCCTGACCCGAGCCGCACTTGGGACAGAGCGGCGATTCCGGGCCCGGATCGGTGTAATCACGCGCTGGATTCTCAAGCAGCTTTGGCGACGTTTAATCGGGCGATACAAACGGTTTGGTCTGGCGTCGGTTCGCTACGGGCAGCCAATTTCTCTGAAAGAATTCCGGGCTAGTGGTAGTGACGACATGATGACCGATCTGGCGCGGGCACTGATGCAGCGTATCCAGAACGCTATCCCGCTGGTACCGGCCCCTGCGGCCTGTTTGCTGGTCCGGGACAATGGGCCGATGCCTGAAAAGGAAGTGTTGTCACACATTCAACAGATGATGGAGCGTGATAACCAGCAATCCAAAGACAACGCGCAGGCCATATCAAACGCCTTGGATCAGTTGGTTGAACGCCGGATTCTGGGCCGCCAGGGGCATATGCTGACGGTATCGGGTGAGCGAAGCGATCTATTAGACTATTATGCGGCTTCTGCGCCAGTTGGGTCCGGCAGTGAAAATTCTGCAGTCGCAAAATGACTTTCTGCATCCGCTGGGTCATAAAATTACAAATCAACGCCAAAAACGGTTGCAATATTACGCGATGGTCAATATTTCAGTCCGTGAAGCGCGCGATTCTGCGTCGCGGCAAAGGTATTGATAGAGGAGGCCAGCATGGCTTTGGACACCGAAAGTGGTATCGCGTCGTACGAGGCACCCGAAAAAGATCTCTATGAAATGGGCGAAATCCCCCCGATGGGATATGTCCCAAAGCAAATGTACGCCTGGGCCATCCGCAAGGAGCGCCATGGCGAGCCGAACACGGCCATGCAGCAGGAAGTCGTTGATATCCCGACTCTGGACAGCAACGAAGTGCTGGTTCTGGTTATGGCTGCCGGCGTGAACTACAACGGTGTCTGGGCCGCTCTGGGTCAGCCGATCAGCCCGTTTGATGGCCACAAGGCCCCTTATCACATCGCCGGTTCGGACGCATCGGGCATCGTTTGGGCGGTTGGCGACAAGGTAAAGCGCTGGAAAGTGGGCGATGAGGTTGTCATCCATTGCAACCAGGACGATGGCGATGACGAAGAATGCAACGGCGGCGATCCGATGTATTCAACCAGCCAGCGGATCTGGGGATATGAGACTCCGGACGGTTCGTTCAGCCAGTTTACCCGCGTGCAGGCTCAGCAGCTGATGCCGCGTCCCAAGCACCTGACATGGGAAGAAGCCGCGTGCTACACTCTGACGCTGGCCACTGCGTACCGGATGCTGTTTGGCCACGAGCCGCACGATCTGAAACCGGGCCAGAACGTTTTGGTCTGGGGCGCGTCGGGCGGTCTCGGTTCCTATGCGATCCAGCTGATCAACACCGCCGGAGCAAATGCGATCGGTGTGATCTCGGACGAAAGCAAACGTGATTTCGTGATGGGGCTGGGTGCCAAAGGCGTACTAAACCGCCGCGACTTTAACTGCTGGGGTCAGCTGCCTACAGTGAACACGCCGGAATATGCCGAATGGTTCAAAGAGGCCCGCAAATTCGGCAAGGCGATCTGGGACATCACCGGCAAAGGCAACAATGTCGATATGGTGTTCGAGCACCCGGGTGAAAGCACCTTCCCGGTATCGACCTTCGTGGTGAAAAAAGGCGGCATGGTGGTGATTTGCGCCGGAACCTCGGGTTTCAACTGCACGTTCGATGTGCGTTACATGTGGATGCACCAGAAGCGCCTGCAGGGTTCGCATTTTGCTCATTTGAAACAGGCGGCCGCTGCGAACAAGCTGATGGTCGAACGCCGACTGGACCCCTGCATGTCCGAGGTATTCGCCTGGAACGACCTGCCGGAAGCGCATATGAAAATGCTGCGGAACGAACACAAGCCGGGCAACATGTCCGTTCTGGTTCAGGCGCCCCGCACCGGATTGCGCACCCTTGAAGAAGTCCTGGACGCAGGCTGATCGCCTTTAGGGGATTTAGACAAAAAACACCCGCGAATCGCCTTGCCGCTTCGCGGGTGTTTTGCGTTCTTCAGACCTCTGATGATCTTTCAAATGCTTGCGTTTTCGCCCATCGCTATTTTTGGGGAGTAGAAACCGGTGAATAGGACGAAAAAGATCATACATGTTATGGTTGTGTTAACCCTTCGTTAACTGTTTCAGAGAGACCCTGATGGCGCAAAATGAGTGGATATTGGACGTATTGTCGGACCTCAACGCTTTCGCCGTTGCGAACGGGTTGAGCGCGCTTGCAGAACAGCTTGATGACACAAGACTGATCGCCGCGGCCGAGATTGCGTCCTTGAAGAACGAGGCACGGGCGCCCGCGGATGGGAAAGAAGGTCGATTTGGGTCAAATCCTGCAGGATTTGGAAAACACCAACACGCTTGAAGAACTCAGCATCGTTGCCGAGCGTCTGCGCGGCACATTGAAGGTTGAACACCTGACGTATCACTGGGTCGACGGTGCCGGAGACCAGTACGGCTATACCACCTATTCCGACGCATGGGATGAGCGGTACAGGGAAAAAAACTACCACCGCATAGATCCTGTCATCCTGGGGTGTTTCCAACGATTTCACCCGGTTGACTGGAAGTCTCTGGATTGGTCCGGCAAAGTGGCCAAAGCCTTCCTTCAGGATGCGCAGAGCCATGGTGTTGGCAATCAGGGGTATTCCATCCCGATCCGGGGGCCGAATGGTCAGTTCGCTTTGTTTACGGTGAACCACAGTTGCGACGATCACAGCTGGCAAGACTTCATCTCGACCTATGGGCGCGAATTGATCCTTGTTGCGCACTACATAAATCGCAAAGCGCTGGAATTTGAAAAAGACAGGCAACCGGACTCAACCCGCAGCTTGTCCCCGAGGGAAATTGACGCGATCACCCTTTTGGCATTGGGTTACAGTCGCGCCCAGGTGGCGCATTCCCTGTCGATTTCCGAGCACACGTTGCGCGTGTATATCGAGAGCGCACGGTCCAAATTGGGCGCCCATAACACCACCCATGCAATCGCCACGGCGCTTAGCCGAGGATTAATAGTGGTTTAAGGACCGGGCGGCCTCCACACGCTATATTAACCACGACTCTGTACCCCCTTCGTTCCTGCACAGGACGACAAGGGGAACAAGTCATGTTGCGTTATTTGTATGCCGATGAGTTACATAGATTTCCGAATCTGGCAGAGGGGATGTTCAGGGATCGTGCGGATCAGTTCAAAACCCGGCTGGGGTGGGATGTCCACATCAACAAAAAGGGGGAAGAGCGGGATGAATACGACGATCTCAATCCGCTCTACGTGATTTGGGAAGAGCCGGATGGAAGCCACGGGGGGTCGATGCGGGTTCTTCCGACAACGGGCCGCGTGATGATCAATGAAGTGTTCGGACACCTGAATGTCGGCAAGCCGATTTGCAGCCCGCTGATCTGGGAGGTGACGCGGTTTTGCCTGTCCCGTACAGCCAGCCCGCACACGGCCGGTGCCATAATGCTGAGCGGCGGTGAAATGATGGAAGGATTTGGCCTGACCCATATCGCGGGCGTGTTCGACGCGCGCATGATCAGGATCTATCGCCTGATTGGATCCTCGCCCGAGGTTCTGGGAACCCAAGGCAGTGGGCGGGATCAGATCTCGGTCGGGTTGTGGCCATATTCTGCAGACGACTGCAACCGTGTGGCTGAACGTGCGGGCATCCCGCGCGAGCTCTCGCGGATGTGGTTCAAGACCGCATTCGGGCCCAAAAAACAGCACCGGTTCGCCCTGTCAGCCTAAGTGCCGTAAAACGCAAATCCACATCTGGTGGTGGCTGGCGCGGCCCTGTAGGGTCGCGCCATGTCTTTGCCAAATGTGACTTTCTCGGACGATCAGGCCGCCGCATATGACAGCATCGCCGAGATGCTGCGGTCGGCGGGTGTCGATCTGGAAGATGATGCCCTTCTGAAGCTGCCAGGGGCAGGAAAATCCGGCGTGATGGCCGTGATCGGCAAGGCGGGTTCGGGTAAAACCCTGCTGTTGGCCGAGTTATACAAAGCGCTGGCGGAGACGGGTGTTCAGATCGTGTCCGGCGATTACGAAAGCCGCAAATCGAGAGATAAGCGCAGCCTTGCTATTCTGGCCCCCACGAACAAAGCTGCAAGCGTTCTGCGTTTGCGCGGCGTGCCCGCCACCACGATACACCGCATCCTGTACACGCCGGTTTATGACCCGGAATATGAGCGTATCGCCGAATGGCTGGCAGGCAATGACGAACGCCCCGAAATCGAAGGCCTGACGGATGAAGCGCTGGATCGGGCTGCAGCGTTTTACGAGAACAACAAATCGATCCCTGGTGCGCTGGCCGCAGCCGGTTTGCGTGGGTCGGATTTCATCACTGGTTGGAAGCGTCGTGATGAACCGCTGGATATCGGGTTCGTCGATGAGGCGTCGATGCTGGATGATCGTCAGTTCGAAGACCTGAAAGAGATTTTCCCGACCCTTCTGCTGTTTGGCGACCCGGCCCAGTTGGCACCGGTAAACCAGTCTGGAAGCATGGTGTTTGAGGCCTTGCCTGAACCACGGAAGCTGACGCTTCAACGGGTCCACCGGCAGGACGCGGATAACCCAATCCTCGATCTGGCTCATGCGCTTGCCGATCCTTCGATGGGTTTTGAGGATTTCGAACGGCTTGTCGAAGAAACCTCCCGCCGGGATGACCGGGTTGTCTGGGGTCAACGGGTTGAGGTCGACCTGATGGCGCGCAGCCCGGTTCTGGTCTGGCGCAATGCAACGCGTATTCGTTTGATTCAGGCTTTCAGGCAAGTCCATGGCGCGCCGGATACGGAACTTTTGGAAGGCGAACCATTGATCTGCGACGGGATCGAATTGCCGTTGAAGCACCGCAAGAAACGGCTGGATCTTGAGGCCCGCGGCCTGATCAAGGGGGCTCAGGTCGTTTATCTTGGGCCGGGGCGGAAGCCCGGGTTTTCTCGCTTGCATGTGATGGGGGCCGAAGACCCGCAGGTCAGTGCCGCGTCGATTGTTCAGATCGAAAAGCCCGATGAAGAGGAACCGTTCATTCCGTACGCCGCCCGAATGGGCGCGACCTTTCTGCACGGTGCTGCCGTAACGATCCACAAGGCGCAGGGGTCTCAGTGGGATACGGTGCAGGTGTTTGCCCCCGACATCTACGCCGCTGCGCGCATGGGGCGGACAGAAGCTGGTCAACCATTGTGGAAACGTTTGGCCTATGTCGCGATCACACGTGCGCAAGAGCGGTTGATCTGGGTGGTGCGCAACCGCCTGTCGAAACCAACCCACCCCCTGCGAGTGGACGATTTGCGGGCAATCCCGGCAGCGTCGCTGACATTGGAGGCGGAAGAGACATGAAATCCATCATAGTAACAGGTGCGAGTTCTGGTATCGGCCGCGCAACGACCGAGCTATTTCTGTCCGAAGGGTGGACAGTCGGATTACTGGCGCGCAGTGAGGATAAGCTGAATGCGCTGGCGAAACAGCATCAGGCGGCCATCGTTCTGCCTGCGGATGTGACTGATCCAGAGGCCGTCAAGAAGGCGTTCCGGTCCTTCACGGACAAGGTGGGGCGGTTGGATGTTGTCTTCAACAACGCCGGTATCTTTGCGCCAGGCGGCACGATTGACGAGATTGCGTTGGACGATTGGTTCCACAGCGTCAACGTCAACCTGAACGGCATGTTCCTATGCGCGCGCGAAGCATTCGGGATCATGCGCCACCAAGATCCGCAGGGCGGGCGGCTCATCAATAACGGCTCGATTGCCGCCCATGTTCCACGCCCGAATTCGGTGCATTACTCGGCGACGAAACATGCCATTACGGGGCTGACGCGCAGCCTGTCCCTTGATGGACGGCCTTTTGGAATAGCCTGCGGTCAGATCGATATCGGCAATGCGCGGACGCAGATGGTTCAGGGGCTTGTCGACGCCGCGCAGGCAGCGGGCGAGACGCCTGATCCGACCATGGCCGTCGATGACGCCGCGCGTTCGGTTTTGCATATGGCGACCCTGCCGCCCGAGGCGAACGTGCAGTTCATGACCGTCATGGCCACGACCATGCCCTATATAGGCAGAGGTTGACCGTTACTTCTCACGCAACAGACGGAAAGCGGTCGAAGCACCCCAGCCCGCAGCAATTGCGATGACCAGTGACATCAGACCGTACCAGACGGGCTGCTGGCGGGACATATTGTACAAAAAGCGCTCCAGCCCGACTTTGCGGACATCAATGACGGTTTCGTATTGCGAGACGACCTCTCCACCACGGGTCAGAAAAATCCGGGCGGCATAGTCGCCTTCCGTCAGGTCCGCTGGCATATCTATCGAGGTGCGGAACAAGGTCTGTTCGTCGACGGCAACAGTGTCTTCCCGGATGGAATACAGGTCTTCAGACTCACGGATGCGTATCACGGCATCCGCAAAATCCTGAGCGCCCCGAATGTGCATCGCGGCCCCAACCGAACGGATCGCACGTTCAATCGAAACCCGGTAACGCAGGTCCTCGGTATCGGACAGTATTTCATTGAAAGGCCCGCTGGTGGCGACGGCATAGAAACTGGGCGCGAGATCGACCAAAACGCTGTCGATGTTCACCCAAATCCCCAATTTGCGTTCTTTGCGGCGGACGGTGACGGGTTCGGAAGGTCCGGCAATCGCAACAATGACTTCAACCGGCGGGCCCGGTGGGATCGGGGTTTCACGTTTGATGGCCCCAAAAATGAGGATCTCGGACCCGTCGAACGTGGCAGTGATGGCAACGCGATCCTGGCTGAGACCAAGAACAACCTGCTCTTCCGCTGCCACAGCAGGCAGGCAAAACAGGCACAATGCGGCGATGAACGAACGCAGCATCCTTAGTGTCCCCCGCCGTTGCCGAGCGAATAAAGCTCGGAAGGTTCAATAAGCAGATCAAGCGCCAATTTGCCGCAAACGGCCAGAACCAAAGCCGCCAGCAACACGCGCAGTTGCTCGGCTGGCATCCGTGCACCAATCACGGTTCCGATCTGAGCGCCAATGACGCCGCCCACCAGCAACAGAACCGCCAGGACAACATCGACCGTATAGTTGGTCGTGGCGTGCAGCATCGTGGTGAAGGCCGTGACAAAGATGATCTGAAACAGTGATGTTCCGACAACAACCTTGGTAGGCATACCCAGCAGGTAGATCATGGCCGGAACCATGATAAAGCCGCCGCCCACGCCCATGATCGCAGACAATACCCCGACACACAGGCCGACCAAAGCCGGTGGAATGACCGAGATATAAAGACCCGAAGTGCGGAACCGTGTCTTGAACGGCATGGCATGGACCCAGCCGCGCTGGCGCCGTTTTGCCGGTGCTGCGCCACCTTTCTTGGCCTTGCGCAACGCCCTGAGGCTTTCGACAAACATCAGACTGCCGATGATACCAAGGAAGACAACATAGCAGAGCGTCACCAGCAGATCGACCTGCCCCAGGCTTTTGAGGTAGTTGAAAACAACCACACCCAAGGCTGCCCCTGTCAGGCCGCCTATCAGCAGCACCGTTCCCATCTTGAAGTCTACGGTCTTTCGTCTGAAATGCGCCAGAACACCGGAAAAAGACGATGCCACGATCTGGTTGGCTTCGGTCGCAACGGCAACTGCCGGGGGAATGCCGATGAAAAACAGCAGGGGCGTCATCAAAAAGCCGCCGCCGACACCGAACATTCCGGACAGGACGCCGACCATGCCACCCAGCCCCAACAGAAGGAAGGCATTCACTGAGACTTCGGCGATGGGAAGGTAAATCTGCATGGGCTCTTCTAGTCGCACTGAGTTAGGAGGCGCAACGCCATAGCGCCGCATATGCCTAAATATTTCAAAAGCAGAATGTGACTAACGGCATATAGGACCAGGCCGGTCTGCGCGTATAGACCGGGACGCGGGCATCTGCCGGTTTGCAGGAAAGTACACACTCATACCCCTTTAAGCCGTTGCGGCCTGCAAAATCAACTCTGCATGCCGCTCTGCAGCGAACAGGACCGAAACTCAGTTTCAACTGGCCTTATCATCGCTCTTTCACATAGGGCTCTCCACCCGCCCGCGGCGGAATGGCCTTGCCGACAAACCCGGCCAGAATCACCACTGTCAGGATATAGGGCAGGGCGTCCATCATCTGCACCGGAATCACCACGCCGCCCAGATCGATATTCTGGAATCGCAGCGCGATGGCCTGCAGCAGACCAAACAGCAAACAGGCCCACATGGCATGCCACGGGCGCCATTTGGCAAAGATCAGGGCCGCCAGAGCGATAAAGCCGCGACCGGCAGTCATTTCCTTGACGAAACCCGCCTGCAAGGCCGTGGCCAGATAGGCTCCGGCAATTCCACACAGCACGCCGCAGATGGCGACAGCTGCGAATCGCAGGCCGACCACGGATACACCTGCCGTGTCCACTGCCGCAGGATTTTCACCGACAGCCCGCAGGCGCAGGCCAAACCGGGTGCGATACAGAATCCACCAGGTCGCCGGCACCATCAGGAACGCCACATAGACCAGGATCGAATGGCCTGAGAGCAGTTCGGAGTAGATGGGACCAACAATAGGCACACCACTGAGAGACTCGGCAAACGGAAAGTTAATGGGCTCGAACCTCCCGCCGCCAAAAAGCGACGGCGTCCGGCCGCCTTGCTGAAACCAGCTTTGTGCGATCAGAACGGTCAGCCCCGAGGCGAGAAAGTTGATGGCCACACCCGAGATCAACTGGTTGCCCCGGAAGGTGATCGACGCCAACCCATGCAGACCCGACAGCATCAATGAGGATGCGATACCAGCCAGCAGGCCCAGCCAGACCGACCCTGTAACCGCCGCAACTGCCGCCGAAAAGAAGGCTGCCATCAGCATTTTACCTTCCAGGCCGATGTCGAAGATGCCGGCCCGTTCCGAAAACAGACCGGCCAGACAGGCCAGCAGCAGCGGCGTGGACAGGCGGATCGTCGAATCCAGAACCTGGATGAGGGTTACGAAAAACTCCATCACTCAGCCCTCTTCCGCATACCAAGGAACAGTTTTTCAAGCGGCATACGAACCATGTTGTCCAGCGCCCCGGTGAACAGGATGACCAGCGCCTGAATAACCACGATCAGTTCACGCGGGATTTGAGTCCAGAGCGCTAGTTCCGCGCCGCCCTGATAGAGAAACCCGAACAGCAGCGCCGCAAGGAAAACCCCAAACGGGTGCGACCGACCCATCAGGGCGACGGCGATACCGATGAAACCAGCGCCTTCGGTTGGGTTCAGCACCAGACGCTCGGCCTCGCCCATGACGTTGTTGATGGCCATCATTCCGGCCAATCCACCCGAAATCAGCATCGCAATGATCGTGATCCGTACAGGCGAGATACCGGCATAAACGGCCCCGGTTTCGGAATGGCCGTAAGCCCGAATCTCATAGCCCAGCCGCGTCCGCCAGATCAGCGCCCAGACCACAAAGCAGGCCAGGACCGCCACAAAGAACGAGATATTTGCCGGCGCGCCTCGGAACACGACATTTTCGGCGGTCGAGAACATCGACTGGAAGCTCGGCAAGTGCGTGGCTTCGGGGAAGCGCGCCGTTGCCGGGTCTTGCGAACCGGCCGGTTTCATCACATTTACCAGCATGTAGTTCAGGAAGGCGGCAGCGATGAAGTTGAACATGATCGTGGTGATCACGATATGGCTGCCACGTTTGGCTTGCAGATAAGCCGGGATCGCAGCCCAGGCCGCGCCGAACAGGGCCGAGGCGGCGCATGCGGCGAGCAAGGCGATGCTCCAGTGCGGCCACGGGACCGTAAGGCAGATAATCGCGACGCCCAGCCCGCCCAGCATGGCCTGACCTTCACCGCCGATATTGAACAGCCGGGCGTGAAAGGCGACGGCGACCGCGAGGCCGGTGAACATGAAATTGGTCGCGTAATAGAGCGTATAGCCCCAGCCATAGGTTGACCCCAGCGCGCCGGTTACCATCAGGTTCACAGCGTCGATCGGGTTCTCGCCAATGGCCAGGATCACAAGCGCCGACAGAATGGCCGCCAACAGCAAACTGATCAGTGGGATCAGGACTACATCGGCCCATTTGGGCATTTTTTCCATGTTACGCGGCCTCCCCCGCAACACCGGCCATCAACAGGCCCAGTTCTTTTTCATCTGTTTCGTGGGGTAGGCGTTCGCCCATGATGTGACCGTCAAACATCACTGCAATCCGGTCGGAGAGCGAGAAGATCTCTTCCAGTTCGACCGAGACCAGCAGGATTGCTTTGCCCTGATCGCGCAGGGCAACGATCTGCTTGTGAATGAACTCAATCGCACCGATGTCGACGCCACGCGTGGGTTGACCGACCAGCAGCAGGTCAGGGTTGCGTTCAATCTCGCGCGCAACAACGATTTTCTGCTGGTTGCCGCCTGAGAAACTTTTGGCGGCCAGCCACGGGTTGGGCGGACGGACGTCGAATTTCTCGATCTTGGCTTCGGTATCGGCCCGCAACGCGGCGTTGTCCATGAAGATACCGCGTTTATAAGCCGGATCGCGGTGATAACCGAAAGCCACGTTTTCCCAGGCGTGGAAGTCCATGATCAGGCCTTCACGCTGCCGGTCTTCGGGCACATGCGCGATGTGCTGGGCGCGACGGGCCTGACCGTCCGATCCTGCACCGCTCAGCGCCAATGGCTGCCCGTTCAGTTTGATCGTGCCGCGACCCGGACGCATTCCGCCCAGAACCTCAAGCAGTTCGGATTGTCCATTGCCGGCCACGCCGGCGATGCCGAGGATTTCACCGGCGCGGACCGTCAGATCAATACCTTTGACCCGCTCGACACCAGCCGAGTCGAAAACACTCAACTTTTCTACCTCGAGAATAGGCTTGCCCGGTTGTGCGGGAACCTTATCGACCTGAAGCAGAACCTTGCGGCCCACCATAAGTTCGGCCAATTCCTCGGGGTTGGTCTCGGATGTCTTGACGGTCGCCGTCATCTGCCCGCGCCGCATGACCGATACGGTGTCGGTGTTTTCCATGATTTCACGCAGCTTGTGCGTGATCACGATGATTGTTTTCCCCTCGGCCCGCAGACGGTCGAGAATGCGGAACAACTGATCGGCTTCAGCCGGGGTCAGCACACCCGTCGGTTCGTCCAGAATCAGAATCTCGGCCTTGCGGTACAGCGCCTTGAGAATCTCGACACGCTGCTGCATCCCTACACCGATTTCATCGATGCGTTTGTCTGGGTCAACGAACAGTTCGTATTCTTCTTCCAGCTCTTTCAGCTCTTTGCGGGCTTTGGCCAAAGACGGGGCAAGCAGCCCGCCATCCTCGGCACCCAGAACGATGTTTTCCAGAACAGTAAAGTTTTCCACCAGCTTGAAATGCTGGAACACCATCCCGATGCCCGAAGCGATGGCCGCCTGGCTATCCGGGATATCGGTCTTGGTTCCGTTGATCCAAATCTCACCTTTGTCGGCCTTGTAGAAGCCGAAGAGGATGCTCATCAGCGTGGATTTGCCCGCACCGTTTTCACCGATGATCCCATGGATCGTACCGGGGGCGACGCTGATCGAGATGTCTTTGTTGGCCTGAACCGGCCCAAAGGCTTTGGAAATCCCTTTGAGCTCAATGGCGGGGACGGTCATGTCTTGCCCTCAACTGCCGAAAAGGCCACCCGGCCACTGGCTCGGATGGCGAAGTGGGTGACGAGGCGGAAGGTGCCCTCCCGCCCCGCGCATTATCAGAACTGCAGTGCCGGGCAGCTATCGTTCTCGTAGTAGCTCACGACGTTGATGTCGCCATTGATGATACCCTTGCGGGCTTCGTCGACGGCATCACTCATGCGAACCGAAACAAGTTCCTTGTTGTTTTCGTCCATGGCGACGCCAACACCGTCTTCGGCCAGACCCATGGTGAATACGCCGGTTTCGACATCATCACCCGCTTTCATCGCTTCATAAACAGCGACATCCACGCGTTTCAGCATCGAAGTCAGGACTTTACCGGGATGCAGGTGATTCTGGTTGCTGTCCACACCGATCGACAGAATGCCTTCGTCAGCCGCGGTCTGCAGGACGCCAACGCCGGTTCCGCCCGCGGCGGCATAAATCACGTCAGCGCCCTGGCTGATCTGTGCTTTGGTGAGTTCCGAACCTTTAACCGGGTCGTTCCACGCAGCCGGAGTCGTTCCGGTCATGTTTGCAATCACGTTCACGTCCGGATTAACGGCTTTGGCGCCCTGGGCATAGCCGCACCCAAAGTGGCGGATAAGCGGTACATCCATGCCACCGATGAAGCCAACCGTGCCGGACTCAGAAGCCATGGCGGCCATCATGCCGACAAGATACGACCCTTCATGCTCGGCAAAGCCGACTTGGCGAAGGTTTGGTGCATCCAGCCAGGTCACATCAACAACAACGAATTTGGTGTCAGGATAGTCCGGTGCGACCGTGCTGAGAGGGTCTGCCATGGCAAATCCCATGGTGATGATCGGGTTCGCGCCTGCTTCGGCAAAACGACGGAGGGCCTGCTCGCGCTGGGCTTCCGATTGCAGTTCGATCTCGCGATACTTGCCGCCGGTCTCGTTCGCCCAACGCTGCGCGCCGTTATGCGCCGCTTCATTGAAGGACTTGTCGAACTTGCCGCCCAGATCAAAGATCAGCGCCGGTTCGGCCAGAGCGGCACCCGCAGTCAGTGCGACGGCAGCGGCAGCACCCATCAAGGATTTCATCAGGGTCATTTCATTCTCCCAAATTATTATGTTGGCACAGGGTCAGATTAGCCCCGTTTACCCACTTTTAGCGAGCATAACTGTTGTGATGGCGGGTATTAAGGGGGTTTGCAACCGTCATGGTCAACTGATTTCTGACCAAATGGTCTAAAAAAGCCAAATTGCCGCTAGGGCAAGCGGCATTCCATCACGAGCGCATCGATTTTTGGGCCTGTTTCGCGTGTATAATACCCTTTGCGCAGGCCAAACTGCCGATATCCGCATCTTTTGTAGAGAGCGATGGCGGCAAAGTTGTCTGCCGCGACGTCCAGAAAAGCACGGGTCGCCTGCAACGCGACTGCCTGCCTATGCCAATCATGCATTGTTTGCAGCGCAAGACCTTGCCGCTGCTTCGAGGGGTGAGTCGCAATTGTCAGCAACTCAGCTTCGCCTGCGATCACCTGAATCAGTGCAAAGCATCGGGCATCGCCGATGACATGAGTAAAGCGATTTTCCAGAAGGCCGGCAAACTCATCAGCTGTCCAAGGGCGCGACTGCGTAAACGCAGCAGCATGAGTCGATGCCATCTCGTCCGGTGTCATTCGTCCAGCAAAACCGGGGGCAGATCGCGCGACGGCGCGGCGTCCGCAGGTCTGACATACAAAGGCGCCGGAGGTGCACTGACACTGCGCCAGCGCCGTGCGGCCAACCGGGCGATGGCTTGTGCCTGCAAAGAAGGGTCAGAGCAGGAAAACAAGGGTCCAAGCAATTCGGCATCGGCTCGAGGGATCAGGCAGGGGTCGGACTGGGGGGCTTGCACATAAACCTGATCGCGGGGGGCAGGAATGGCGGCAATCTGACCTTCTTCTGCCAGTTCGCCCAGAGCATCGAACCCCGATACGCCAACCGCAGGGACATCAAGACCCAAGGCGAGACCTCGTGCGGCAGAGACCGAGATGCGGATGCCGGTGAAATTGCCCGGGCCGATTCCAACGCCGATCGCGTCCAGATCGGCCCAGGCGCATCCGGCTTCTGCCAGGACCTCTTCCAGCAGGGGCATCAACCGCTCGGCCTGACCGCGTGACATCGGCTCAGCACGAGACGCGACAATCACACCGTCACGCAACAAAGCGGCCGCGCAATGCGCGGCCGATGTATCAAATGCCAGAATTGTCGGGTCAGACGGCAACAGGGCGAACCTCGGTCACTTCGGGAATGTAGTGGCGCAGCAGGTTTTCGATGCCCATCTTCAGGGTCAGCGTCGAAGACGGGCAGCCTGCGCAGGCACCTTGCATGTGCAGATAGACCACGCCGCGATCAAACCCGTGGAACGTGATGTCACCGCCATCCTGAGCCACTGCAGGGCGTACCCGGCTGTCCAGCAAATCTTTGATCTGATTGACGATCTCGGCATCTTCTCCGGTATGTTCGGCGTGACCCGAGGCTGCGACGGCCTCTGCGCCCATGACCGGTTGCCCGGACTGGTAATGCTCCATCACCGCGCCCAGAATGGCGGGTTTGATGTGATCCCACTGAACGTCATCCGTTTTGGTGACAGTGACAAAATCATTGCCAAAGAACACGCCGGTCACGCCATTTACTGCAAAGATGCGCTTGGCCAGCGGAGATTTCTCACCCGCCTCTGCCGATGGGAAATCTGCTGTTCCAGCCTCAAGCACCGTCTGGCCGGGCAGAAACTTCAATGTGGCCGGGTTCGGGGTGGATTCGGTCTGGATGAACATGGGGCAGCTCCGTCTGATGTGCCTCTGATATGCGCGCAGGGGCACGGGAAGTCAAGATTTGGAACGATTCTAAATTGTCGAGGCGTAGTCTATTGCATCATCCAGACGGTCGTCGCCCCAAAACAACTCTTCTCCGGCAAGAAAACTTGGTGCGCCGAACAGATCAAGTGCCTTGGCGCGGGCTGTTTGCTCGAACAGCGCCTCTTTTACATCCGGGTCCTGCGCACGGTTCAGCAGGTTGGACGGTATCCCTGCCGTTTTCAGGCAGGCCACAAGCACGTTATCGTCAGAGATATCTTGCCCCGAACCGAATTCAGCGCTGTAGACTGCCCGAACAAATGCCGCGCGTTCCGCGTGGTTCTCAATAGCCAAGGCCAGCCGCGCTGCAATAAGCGAGTTTTGCGGGAACGGATCTGGCCGCACAAACGGAAGCCCGCGCGCCTTGCATAGGCGTTCCATGTCGCGCCACATGTAGCGCCCCTTGGCAGGATAAATGTTGAACGGTGAGTTGCGCCATCCCTGATCTGCGAATATCGGCCCCAGCAGAAAAGGGTGCCATTCGACGGAAACACCCTTTTCCTGCGCGGCCAGTTCGATCCGCATGGCGCTGAGATAGGAATAGGTCGAGGCGAATTCGAACCAGAATTGTATGGTCTTCGCCATCGACGATCCTCAGGTAATTTCTTCCAGTTTTTCCTTGCTCAGGTCGCCGGGAACAATCGTGATCGGGATTGGCAGGCTGCCTGAGTTCTTAGTCAGCTGAGTCACCAACGGGCCAGGCCCCTTCTTGTCGGTGCCCGCGCCAAGGACAAGAACGCCGATTTCGGGGTCGGCCTGAACATGTTCGATGATTTGCGGCACCGGATCGCCTTCGCGAACGGCCAGTTCGGGTTCCACATTCTGTTTGTCCCGCATCCACTTGGCAAATACTTCGAAATGCGCGTGGATGCGCTCGCGGGCTTCTTCACGCATAGTTTCGGCCACACCGATCCAGTGATTGAACTCGTCTGGCGGGATGACGGACAGGACGGTCACGCCACCACCGGTATGGGCAGCCCGCATCGCGGCAAACCGCATTGCGTTCAGGCATTCGCGGCTGTCATCCAGAACGACTAGGAACTTACGCATGGGTATCCTCTTTAGGTTTCAGGGATCATGCCCGACCGATAGCGCGCTGGCAACTCGGGCAAACCACTGGTGTCGAGCTAGCGTTCGCTTGCAGCCCAATCCCAATAAAGCGCGCGGGCACGGCGGGCAATAGGGCCAACCTGAAATTGCGTATCTTCCAGCGCGGTTACGGGTGTGACCTTGCTCATATTGCCGGACATGAACACCTCGTCAGCCTCGTGAAAATCTTCGAAACTCAGAACGGCTTCGTGGACTGTCACACCATCTTCGCGCAGGTTTTTGATGTGTCGCGCCCGGGTAATCCCTGCAAGGAAAGTGCCGTTTGGGATCGGGGTAAAGACTTCGCCATCCTTGACCATAAAGATATTGGCGGTTGCCGTTTCGGCCACATGGCCCATCGCATCGGCGACCAAAGCGTTTGAAAACCCTTTGGCGCGCGCTTCTTGCAACATGCGGGCGTTGTTGGGATAAAGGCACCCGGCCTTGGCGTTCACCACCGCGCTTTCCAGAACCGGGCGACGGAAACGCGTGGTCGACAGCGTGACCGAGGCTGTGTCCGGTGCCATCGGGATTTCCTCCAGACAGATTGCAAAGCCGGTGCTGTTTTCCTGCGGGATGATTGCGGTATGATCCCCGTCGATGCCCCAATACATCGGGCGGATGTAAACGGCTGTGTCTGGGTTGTAGCCCTGCAACCCCTCACGCACCAGATCGACCATTTGTTCGGTGGTCACGGTCGGAGTCAGCATCAAGGCTTCGGCTGACCGGTTCACCCGTGCGCAGTGGGCATGCAAATCGGGTGCGACGCCGTCGAAATACCGTGCTCCGTCAAACACCGAAGATCCCAACCAAGCACCGTGATCGGCGGCACGCATGATGGGTGCATCCCCGTCATGCCATTGGCCTTGAAAATAGGTCCGGATGTTCTTGCCGGTTGCCATGACGCCCTCCTCTTATTCAGGCAAACCCTAGGAGGGCGTCAGGCGAAGGTCCAGTGCAATCAGCGAGCTGCTGATCCAACCATGCCCACGATTTCGTAGGTCTTTTGCAAGATCGGAGCCGAAATCTCGCGGGCGCGTTCAGCTCCACGGGCAAGAATACGATCAATCTCGGCCTGATCCGCCATCAGACGCGACATCTCGGACGAAATCGGGGCCAGTTTTGCCACCGCCAAATCGGCCAACAACGGTTTGAAGTCCCCGAACTGCTTGCCGCCTACCTCGGCCAGAACCTGTTCGACGCTCTGATCGTTCAGGGCCGCGTAGATATTGACCAGGTTGCGCGCCTCGGGGCGGTCCTCAAGCCCGTCAACCTCCGACGGCAATGCATCTGGATCAGTCTTGGCCTTGCGGATTTTCTTGGCGATTGCGTCAGCATCATCGGTCAGGTTGATCCGGCTCATATCCGAGGGATCTGATTTCGACATCTTCTTGGATCCGTCCCGCAGGCTCATGACGCGCGTCGCCGCGCCCTCGATCACCGGCTCGGTTACGGGGAAGAAATCGACACCAAAATCGTTGTTGAACTTGATGGCGATATCACGGGTCAGTTCCAGATGCTGCTTCTGGTCTTCACCGACCGGCACATGGGTAGCGTGATAGATCAGAATGTCGGCTGCCATCAGGGCAGGATAGGCGAACAGGCCCAGCGATGCGTTCTGCTGGTTCTTTCCCGCCTTGTCCTTCCACTGGGTCATCCGCTGCATCCAGCCCATGCGGGCGACACAGTTGAAGATCCACGCCAATTGCGCGTGTTCCGGCACCTGGCTTTGATTGATCAAGATCGACTGTTCGGGATCAATGCCTGCGGCGATGAATCCAGCGCACAGTTCACGGGTGTTGTGCGTCAGCGCAGCGGGGTCTTGCCAGACAGTGATCGCGTGCAGGTCGACCATGCAATAGATGGTTTCGAACTCTGCACCCTGCATATCCACAAAGCGCTTCATCGCGCCCAGATAGTTGCCCAGGGTCAGTCCGCCAGAAGGCTGGATGCCGGAAAACACGCGCGGCGTGAACTGGTTCTCGGTCATCGAAGGGAACTCCCGTCTGGAAAAATCAACCCCCGTCGCTTACCCATGAGGCACAGGGACGTCAACAGCCGCGAAAGGCCAGCCCAATGAGCAGTGAGCATTACACACCCGCCGTGAACCCGTTGCCGCCCGTTGTCGTGGCACTGGTTCTGTTCATTATGGGTATTGAACTGGCCTTCACGCTGGGATCGCGCGGCCTGATCGGAGGGCCAGCAGCTGTGGGCTGGCGGCTGGATGCGATCGACAGCTATGGGTTTTTTGTCAGCCAGTTTGATCGGATGCTGGCAACCGGCGACTGGCAGATTGCCTATTTGAAACGCCTGCTGACATATCCTTTTGTTTCGGTCAATTTCACACAGGCGGTGTTTGTCTGTGTCTTCGTGCTGGCCATGGGCAAGATGGTTGGCGAAGTGTTTGGCGGCTTTCCGATGTTGCTGATTTTTGTCCTGTCCGGCGTGGGCGGGGCGGTGATCTATGCCCTGATTTTGGGGCCGGGCACCTATCTGATCGGTGGCTTTCCGTCCGTCTATGGCTTGATCGGGGCGTTCACATGGTTGCTGTGGCGCAAGCTTTCACTTGTTGGCGAAAATCAGGCACGGGCGTTCAGCCTTATTGCCGTTTTGATGGGCATTCAGTTTCTGTTCCGCCTGCTCTTCGGAGGCGCCCCGGATTGGATCGCCGATCTGGGCGGGTTCGCCACAGGTTTCGCTTTGTCTTTCCTGGTGGCGCCGGGGGCCTGGGCCCGGATCGTCGGGCGCATCCGGCGCGACTGATCAGGAACGCCGCAAGGCGCGTTTGAACTCTGACAGTTTGAATGCGTTCAGAACATGACCCAGGCAGAAATACGAAGTCGCCGCGACACTGATCAGGAGCAGCAGCGCCAGATAGCGCCAGCCGGGAATGTCCAGCGTCCATCCGAACAGATGAATGGCCACATACAAAATCGCGCCCATGCCGATCGAGGACAGCACGATCCGGCCCGCGCGCCTTTTGAACCGGTCATCGAAACGCGCCTCTTCCCCCATGTTCCGCGCCCCGAGGGCCAGCAGTACGACCATGGCCCAGCCCGCTGTTGACGCGGCAATCGCTGGGGCGATCCAGCCCACCAGAGGGAAAAGACCAAACGCAAGGGCTGCGTTCACGACCATTGCCACAACGGCATAGCGGAACGGTGAGCGTGTATCCTCACGCGCGAAATACAGAGGTTGCAGCAGTTTTTGCAGCATGAAGGCGGGCAGGCCGATGCCATAGACCGCAACAGCCAGTGCCGTTGCAGCCGTATCTTCTGCGCTGAACTGCCCACGTTCGAACAGGACTGAAACCAATGGGTTGGGGATGATCAGGAACGCCACGGTTGACGGCAGGGTCAGCAGCAACATGAATTCCCCGGCACGGGAAAAGGCGTTGCGAGCCCCCTCTTTGTCGTCCGCGCGCAGGCGGCGGGACAGGTCCGGCAGCAGAACAATGCCGATGGCGATCCCGACGACACCCAGCGGAAGTTGGTACAGGCGATCTGCGGCAAACAGCCAGCTCACGGCTTTTTCGGTCTTTGACGCCACCAACTGCCCGACCACAAGATTGACCTGTGTGACCCCCATGGCCAAAGCGGCCGGTACGGCGATGCGGACCATCCGGCGCATTTCGGGCGTCAGGTGGGGGCGGCTGGGGCGGATGCGGATACCGGCGCGCTCGGTCGCCACCCAGACCAGCGCCAATTGCGCGACACCTGCGACCGGAATAACCGAGATCAGCCAACGGATCACCTCGCCGCCAGACATGGCCCCGACGATCAGAGCAGTGCAAGCAAAGATGTTCAACAATACAGGCGCTGCTGCCGCCGCCGCAAACCTTCCAGTAGCGTTCAGAACTCCGGAGAACAGGGCCGCCAGAGACATGAACAGGATGTAAGGGAACACGACGTACCCATAATCCACGGCCAGATCGAACCGCTCATCACCATAAAACCCTTCGGCCGTTAGCCACACTAATCCCGGCATGAAAACCATGGCCAGTCCGACAAGCGCCAGAACGGCCACCGCCAGAAGGTTGAACGCATCCTGTGCGAACCCTTGGGGGTTCTCGTCCGCCTCCAGCCTTTTGGAGAACATGGGCACAAAGGCCGCGTTGAAAGCCCCTTCGGCGAAAAAGCGGCGGAACATGTTGGGCAGTCTGAAGGCCGCGACAAAGGCGTCCATCACCGGCCCGGGGCCGATGAAAGCGGTCAGCAGAATTTCCCGCAGGAAGCCAAGAATTCGGCTGGCCAATGTCCAAAAGCCAACCGTGAACAGGCCCGAAAACAACCGGATTTGCTTCATGAGGCAGCACGCTCGGCACCTTCGGTTATCGCCTTGCGCAGCCTCGCCTCAAGACTGCGCTGCTTGCTTTCCGAATGGTATTTCAGGCCGAACATGTCCTTGACGTAAAACGTATCCACCACCTGCTCGCCATAGGTCGCAATCACGGCATTGGCGATATAGACATTCGCTGCGGCCAGGGTCCGTGCCAGATCGAATAGCAGGCCAGGGCGGTCACGGGTGTCCACCTCGATGATCGTGTAGATTTCAGAGCCGTCATTGTCGAAAGTAATATGCGTCGGCACGTTGAATGCGCGTTCGCGTTTCTTGATCTTGTCGCGCGATTTCAGCGCGTCCCTGGCCACCACCTCGCCGCGCAGCGTCTTGTGGATCATCTGGGTCAGGCGGGGCAGTCGAGAAGCTTCGAACGGGTGTCCTTCGGCGTCCTGAATCCAGAACGCATCCGTTACATAACCATCTTTCGTTGTATAGCTGCGGGCATCCACCACATTGGCACCCACAAGGGCCAGCGCACCGGCGATGCGGGAGAAAATTCCGGGGTGATCGCCCATCGCGAAACAGGCCCGGGTCGCGTCACGATCCTCGTCCGGTTCCAGGCGGATCTCAGTTGCCCCGGGGTCGCCGCTTTGTTCCAGCGCGCGCAGCATATCCGCAAATTCGACATGCGTTGCCAGATTCAGACCCTGCCAATAGGGGTCATAGTGACGTCCGGTCTCGGTCTTGAGATCGGCCTTGGACCAGGTCGACAATTCGGCGCGCAAGGCTTTCTTGGCCTCGGCCCCGCGATTGGCGCGGTTGAGGTCTTCCATCCCGGTTTCCAGCGCTCGTTTGGTTTCCGCGTGAAGGGCGCGCAACAGCGTGGCTTTCCAGTTGTTCCAGGTGTTCGGCCCAACGCCGCGAATGTCGCAGACGGTCAGTACGGTCAACAAATCCAGCCGTTTGACCGTTTGAACGGCTTTGGCGAAATCACGGACGGTGCGGGGGTCTGAAATGTCGCGTTTCTGCGCCATGTCGGACATGAGCAGGTGATAGCGCACCAGCCATTCCACCGTTTCCGAATCCGTTTTGTTCAGGCCCAACCGTGGGGCCACTTTACGCGCGATCTGTGCGCCCAGAATCGAGTGATCCTCGGGGCGGCCTTTTGCTATGTCATGCAGCAGCAGCGCGACATACAAAACCTTGCGGTTGACCCCGCGTTCGAGGATCGAGGACGCAAGGGGCAGGGATTCAATCAACTCTCCGCGTTCGATCTGGGCCAGGTTGACGATGCACTGAATGGTGTGCTCGTCCACCGTATAGCTGTGATACATGTTGAACTGCATCATCGCCACGATGTGCTCGAACTCGGGCAGGAAAGCGGAAAGAACACCCAGTTCGTTCATCCGGCGTAATGCACGCTCCGGGTTGCCGTGTTTCAGCATCAGATCCAGAAAGATGCGCTGAGCCTCTTTGTCGTTGCGCATTCCGTCGTCGATCAAATGCAGATTTGCCGTCACCAGACGCATGGCATCCGGGTGGATCAGCATCCCTGTGCGCAAACCTTCCTCGAACAGACGCAGAAGGTTCACTTTGTCCGACAAGAATTTATCCGGGTCACCCACGTCCAGTCGACCGTGAACAACCTTGTAACCCGCTTTGACCCGTGGGCGACTGCGGAAAATGCGCTCCAGTAGGGGCGCGCCTTTCATGTGCAGCGCTTCAAGCTTGGTCAGAAAGATCCGCGTCAGTTCACCCACTCGGGTGGCTTCACGGAAATAGCGTTGCATGAACACCTCGACCGCGCGGCGACCGGCGCGATCTTCGTAACCCATGCGCGCCGCAACCTCGACCTGCATGTCAAATGTCAGCTGTTCCGTGGCGCGACCCGTCACCAGATGCAGATGCGAGCGCACGGCCCAAAGGAACTCTTCGGCCTGAACGAAGGTCTTGAACTCTTCCGGAGTGAACAGGCCCAAAGGCACAAGTTCGGCCACGTCCTGAACGCCATAGACATATTTTGCGATCCAGTAGAGCGATTGGAGGTCGCGCAAGCCGCCCTTGCCCTCTTTCACATTGGGCTCGACCATGTAGCGTTCACCTTGTTTCAGGTGCCGCTCGTCCCGTTCTTTCAGTTTGGCCTCGATGAATTCGCGTTCGGTTCCTTTGAACAGCTCAGTCTTCAGGCGTTGGTCCAACTCGTCCGCCAGTGCCTTGTCGCCTGCCAGATAGCGCTGCTCCAACATGGCCGTGCGGATCGTGAAATCATCGGTGCCCAATCGAAGGCAGTCTTTGATTGTGCGCGAGGCATGCCCAACCTTCAGGCGCAGGTCCCAAAGAATGTAGAGCATCGATTCAATGACGCTCTCGGCCCAAGCCGTGATTTTGTAGGGGGTGAGAAACAGCAGATCGACATCCGAAGACGGTGCCATTTCCCCGCGTCCGTATCCGCCAACGGCCAAAACGGCGATCTTTTCGCCTTGCGTTGGTGTCGCCAATGGATGCAGACGCGTGCTGGAGACCAACATGGCCGTCCCGACCAGTTGATCCGTCAAATACGTATAAGAACGGGTCAGTGCGCGTGAGTCGAACGGGCGTTCTCCGAACGCATCGGCAATGGCCTTGCGACCGGCCTTTTGAGCGTCGCGCAGAATACGCACGGTTTCCGAGCGCATTTTACTGTTGTCAGGGCAGATTTCGAACGCTTCAGCCAACGCATCATTGACGCTGGCGCCGTCAAATATGTCCTCGGCAGGGCAGATCAGGGCACCTTCAGGCGCCGTCGTCACGCCCGGCCGCTCAGAAACCGGCACCAGAGAAGCTTTGTGGGGCAGGGTCAATCACAACCACCTGTTTGTTCTGGATCGTGGCAACGGCCAGACCGCGTTCGTTGGTGCCGTCCGGACGCAGGCGGAAGATACCACCAACCCCCTGGAAACCGGCGTTCTGTGTCAGGGCTGCGGCTGTCAGGGCGTCGGACTTGCCCTGGCTGACCAAAGCGCCGATCGCCGCTATGCCGTCATAGGCCAAACCGCTGATCGGATGAGGCGCTTCGCCATACGTCGCGTTATAGCGTTGACGGTAGGCTTGCGCCTTGGACGGGTCGGGCAAAGCGAACCACCCCCCCTGCACACCCGGCAGTTCCAGCGTCTGCGGTGGGATATCCCAACGTGTCAGGCCGATGAACTGCGTGGTCGCCGGCGAAACTCCGGCCTCAGGTAGCAATTGCGTGAACAGCGGCAAAGCACCTGCCGTGGTTGCCGTCATGAAGATCGAGTCTGCGCCGGTCGAGTCCACAGTGGCTTTGACGGTGGGCACCGAGTTGATAACGCCCTGTTGTGACCGGTCGTAGGCGACGGTCCCCGCGTTGTTGACCCGGCTGTTTGCCAGCGCATTGGCGATTGCCGCTTGGCCCAGTTGCCCCGCAGCGTCATTGCTGTGCAGGATCACCATGTTGGATTTGCCCTGTTTGCCCGCATAGTTGACCAGCCGGTTCGCCGTATTATCAAAGGTCGGTCCCAGCACAAACACGTTGCCACCTGCAATGCTTGTATTGTTCGAGAACGACAGGACGTTGACGTTTTTATTCAGAACCGCCAACCCGGCTGCATTTGCTGCCTGGGCGTAGACCGGACCGACAATGATTTTCGCCCCTTCTGCGACGGCTTGTTGGGCCACCGCTGTCGCGGTGCCCGGATTGCCCGCCGTATCATAGACGCGCAGGTCAATCTGGACGTTCGGCAGATCGGACATTGCCAGACGTGCCGCATTCTCAAGGCTCTGCGCTAGTGCGGCGTCGCCCGAACGGGGCACCAGCAGTGCGACCGGAACCGGATTGGCCGTGTTGATCGAGGGTCCACCCCCAAGGCCGCCGGGTTCACAGGCGGCCAGAAACGCGGCGGTTGTCAGGGCTGCGACGGCTTTCGCCAGCTTGCTTACGGGCTTGCAAACGGTAAACATCTAAATGAAAACTCCCTGGTCCGGCGGCTGTGAATGCTTCTGTTCTGTCGAGCCGCGATAATAAACGTCACGCTGTGAGGGTCCAGCTTTGAATTTCCAAAAGATCAGATTGGCTGCGGGCCTGTATTTTGTTGCCACTCCGATCGGAACCGCGCGCGATATTACGCTCAGAGCGCTGGATGTTCTGGCTTCGGCCGACGTGATTGCGGCAGAAGACACCCGGAGTTTGCGCCGGTTGATGGAGATTCACGGCATCCCGCTGGAGGGCCGCCGTATCCAGGCCTACCATGACCACAGTGGAGCGGGCGCACGTGGCAAGCTCATGGATGCGTTGGCGCAGGGACAATCGGTTGCCTATGCTTCCGAGGCGGGTATGCCGCTCATTGCTGATCCGGGCTATGATCTGGGCAAGCAAGCGGCAGAAGCCGGGCATATGGTGACATGCGCCCCTGGTGCCTCCGCCGCCGTGACGGCCCTGACATTGGCGGGCCTGCCGACGGATGCTTTCTTTTTTGCGGGTTTTCTTCCCAATGCATCCGGCGCGCGTCGGGCCCGGATCGAGGCTTTGAAAGACATTCCCGGCACTTTGGTTTTTTACGAATCTCCGAAACGGGTTTCCGCCAGCCTTTCTGATCTGGCCGATGGCTTGGGGGCTGACAGGCAAGCCGCGCTGTGTCGGGAACTGACCAAAAAATTTGAAGAAATCCGTCGTGGACGTCTGGGTGATCTGGCTTCGGAAATTCAGGACAAGTCGGTCAAAGGCGAAATCGTCCTGTTGGTGGACCGCAGTCATTCGCAAAGCGTTAACGAATCCGACGTAGAAGAGGCTTTGAAACGAGCTTTGGAAACCCACTCGGTTCGGGACGCAGCGGATCTTGTTTCGGAAATGTATGATCTGCCGCGCCGACCGATTTATCAGAAAGCTCTGAAACTGGGAAAGGGATGACATGGGTCGGCGGGTAAATCAGGGATCGGTTTCCTATCATGCCGGGCAAGCGGCAGAGCTTCGGGTTGCCACGGATTATGAACGCCGGGGTTATTCCATTGCGCATCGGCGCTGGCGCGGCGTGGGTGGCGAAATCGATCTGATCGCACGGGACGGTGAGGGGCTTATCTTCATCGAAGTCAAGAAAAGCAGCAGTTTCGACAGGGCCGCTGCCCGGATCAGCCGCAGGCAAATTGATCGAATCTATGCGTCAGCCGCGCAGTTTCTGGAAAACGAGCCAAACGGGCAATTGACCGATGTCCGCTTTGATGCAGCGCTTGTGGATGGTTCAGGTTCTGTTCAAATCCTCGAAAACGCCTTCTGTGACGTCTAAGCCCCATTGAACCCAAGGACCTGCTGGGCCATGTATCTGGCGTGAAACTGAGGGACACGTCATGAAAATCGCCTTTCAAATGGACCCGATCGGGGCCGTGGACATCAATGCCGACAGCTCATTCCGTTTGGCGGAAGAGGCGCAGGCGCGCGGGCATTCGTTGTTTTTCTACGGACCGGATCAACTGGCCTATCAGGAAGGTCGCATCACGGCACGTGGCCATGACATGACGGTGCAGCGGGTTGCAGGCGATCCGGCGATACTGGGTCCGGAGCGTGAAGTTGATCTGGCCGATTTCGACGTGGTTTGGCTGCGTCAGGACCCTCCGTTCGACATGCATTACATTACATCGACGCATTTGCTCGATCGTCTCAAGGGGCAGGCGCTTGTGGTGAATGATCCGTTCTGGGTGCGCAACTATCCTGAAAAACTGCTGGTGCTGGATTTTCCCGACCTGACCCCGCCGACGACGATCGCGCGCGATCTGCAAACGATCAAGGCGTTCAAGGAAAAACACGACGATATCATTCTCAAGCCGCTTTATGGCAATGGCGGTGCAGGTGTGTTCCGTCTGGATGCCAGTGATCGCAACCTGACGTCTCTGCATGAGCTGTTCACGGGATTCTCGCGCGAGCCTCTGATCGTGCAAAAATTCCTGCCGGATGTCAGCAATGGCGACAAGCGGGTGATCCTGGTGGATGGTGAGCCTGTTGGTGCGATCAACCGGGTTCCTGCCGCAGGCGAAACGCGGTCCAACATGCATGTCGGGGGCCGCCCGGAAAAGATCGGGCTGTCAGAGCGTGATCTTGAGATCTGTGCTGCGATCGGACCCTTGCTGAAAGAAAAAGGTCAGATCTTTGTCGGGATCGACGTTATCGGCGACTATCTGACCGAAATCAACGTGACCTCGCCCACCGGTATTCAGGAGCTGGAAAGGTTCGACGGCGTCAACATTGCCGAGAAGATCTGGCTGGCGATCGAAGCCAAGGCCTAAGCCATGACCCGGGCGCTGATCCGAAAGCTCAGCGCTTCGGCCACATGTGGTTTGCGAATGTCGGGCGCACCGTCCAGATCGGCGATGGTGCGCGCCACCCTGAGGATGCGGTGGAAAGCGCGAGCCGACAGGCCAAACCGGTCCGCTGCCTTCAGCAAGACCTCTTTCCCTTCGGAATCGGGTGTTGCGATCTCTTCCAGAACCTTACCTTCTGCGTCTGCATTTTGACGCAGGTTTGGGGTGTCCCGAAACCGGTCCGCCTGAATGGCACGGGCGTTTTCAACACGCGCCGCGACCGTCGCCGAACTGTCGCCGGAAGGGGGCAGATCCAGATCGGTGAAACCTACGGGCGGCACTTCTATCCGCAAATCAAACCTGTCCATCAACGGCCCTGAGATGCGGTTCAGATAGTCTTCGCCACAACCCGGAGCACGCGAACAGGCGCGCGAGGGGTCGGTCAGGTAGCCACATTTACAAGGGTTTGCGGCGGCCACCAGCATGAAGCGGCAGGGGTATTTCACGTGGGCATTGGCGCGCGCCACCATGACCTCTCCGGTTTCAATTGGCTGACGCAGGGTCTCCAGAACGGTGCGTGGAAATTCCGGGAACTCATCCATGAACAGCACACCGTTATGGGCCAATGAGATTTCACCAGGTTTGGCGCCTTTGCCGCCGCCGACTATGGCAGCCATCGAGGCGGTATGATGTGGCTCGCGAAACGGGCGTGTGCGATTGATTCCGCCTTCGTCCAGCAACCCGCACAGAGACTGGATCATCGACGTTTCCAAAGCCTCGACAGCCGTCAAAGGCGGCAAGATGCCCGGCAGTCGCGCCGCCAGCATGGATTTGCCAGAGCCCGGAGTGCCGATCATGATAAGGTGGTGACGCCCCGCCGCGGCAATTTCCAAAGCGCGTTTGGCGCGTTCCTGCCCTTTTACATCGCGCAGATCCCGCGCGTTGGGGGCCAGGTTCACCTCACCGGGTTGCGCCGCCGGAAGGGGGGATTGACCCGAGAAATGGCGAACAACATCGCCCAGAGATCCCGCGCCAATCACTTGCGTGGCATCGACCCAGGCCGCTTCGGCGCTGGAGGCTTTGGGGCAAAGCAACATGCGATCATCAGAGGCCGCTGTCATGGCTGCAGGCAGGGCACCGACCACGGGCACGAGAGAGCCGTCGAGCGATAACTCCCCCAATGCTACGGTGCCCTCGGCGGCATCGGCGGGAATGATCTCGAGCGCTGACAAGAGCGCAACAGCGATGGGCAGGTCGAAATGGCTGCCTTCCTTCGGCAGATCGGCAGGGGACAGGTTGATGGTAATCCGCTTTGAGGGCAAAGCGATGGCCATTGCGCTCAGCGCGCTTCGTACACGATCGCGCGCCTCGGACACGGCCTTGTCGGGAAGGCCAACAATGGAAAAGGCTGGCAAGCCGGGAGAGACGGCACATTGCACTTCGACCGGGCGGGCATCGACCCCTTGAAAAGCAACGGTGTGGGCACGGGCGACCATGGCAGTCCTGTTCTTGGTTAACAGAACGTTGCTGCCATGGTTGTGGTTTAAGAGTCGTTAACGGCCGCGCGCAATGCAGCAAATTTGGGCCACGCCCCCGGGTCGGCGACGGTTTTGTCGCGGCAAAATGGGTTACAAAACCCCCAGAGTTGGCCGTCCAGCTTCAGGAAATCTGTCACCGGGTCGCCGGAATAGGGGCAAGCTTCGTTCAGGGATGGTCCATTGGGGACCGGTTTGGCGGTTGATGTCCCCCCGACAGGCCAGGGTTCGGTCGGCAAGCCTTGCGGATAGGGAAAGGGATCGTATTGAACGGTCAATCCCATGGCGCGCCATTGTCTGACGATCGGGTCTGACAGCAATTCCATGCAATAGGCCCGGTTCGTCTCTGACACCGGCAGCCCATATCCGATGATCCGTGCTGCGACTGGCGTGTAGAAAACATCTGCCAGTGAATAAGCGCCAAACAAGGGGCCGTGATTTGCGCCGGATACTGTCCGTGCATGGGCCCAGAGAGTCTCAATCCGGGCGAGATCTGCCAAAATCTCATCTGAAGGTTTGAAGCCTTGCCAAACGTGCAGCAATTGCATTGGGCATGCGCCGCGCAGGGCACCAAACCCTGCAACCATCTCGGCACAGAGCCAGCGGGCGGTTGCCCGGGCAGCAGGGTCTGACGGCCACAGCCCGGCACCGGGGTGGCGTTCGGCCAGTGTTTCGGCCATGGCCAGGCTTTCGCCGACAACTGTTCCATCTGGCAGGCGCAATGCGGGAACCAGTCGGGCCGGAGCAAGCGGCTCCATGTCCTGTGACATGGTGCCCGAATACAGGCCGATCATGTGGCTGCGATAGGGCAGGTTGAACTTGTTGAGCATCAACCAGCCGCGCATCGACCAGCTGGAGAAGAGGCGGTCGCCGATATACAAATCATAAGTCATACGCGGACGATGCAGAAGTTTTGCGGCCTGGTAAAACAGTGATTTGTGCGGGGCCTGTTCACGGAAGGTGATTGATCGTGCCGACCGACCAGGTGTCACCTTCTAAAGCGATGTCTGTCACCGACAGGTTGTCGATCCTGTGCGAGAAAGTCTGTTGCCCATCCAGATCAAGAGCGCGTTGTACCTGAGTAAGGATCACACCGAAATGCACAACGATCACCAGATCGCGGCCCGTGTGCGCGCCCACAAGCGCGTCAATTGCGGAATCGACCCGATTGCGGACGTCGTTCCAGCTTTCGCCTTGCGGCGGTCGAACATCGCCGGGGTTGTCCCAATAGGCAAAGGCCAACTCCGGATCCTCGGCTTCGATTTCGGCAAATCCGCGCAGCTCCCAGCTGCCAAAATGGATCTCCCGCAGGTTCGGGTTGTGCGGCAGGCGGCGGCGTTGGCCCTGTATGGCCGAGGCCGTGTCGACTGCACGCGACAGGTCGGACGAGATCACAAGCGCTTCGGACGGCAAATGGTCGTGCAATCGTCGAAGGGCGGCAGTGTCGCTAAGGTCGGCAGGCAGATCGGACCAGCCGACCATGGTTTTTGCATGGGTCGGCCCGTGCCGGACAAGGTGCAGGCGGGTCACGGCAATTGTCCTTTCAGAACCAGCGGCAGCCCGGCGGTGACCTGCACCACACGATCTGCCTGCGCCGCAAGCGCAATGTTCAACCGGCCCTGCGCCTCGCGGAACCGGCGGGCGAGGGCGTTGTCCGGAACGATGCCATGGCCTACCTCGTTCGACACGATCACGATCTGGGCCGGGCACGCGCGCAGCGCGTCGAGCAGGGCCGTTTGTGCCGTCTCAAGGTCGTTTTCTGCCAGCAAGTGATTGCTTAGCCACATGGTGGCGCAGTCTATCAGGCAGATCTGATCGGGGGATAGCCCGGCCAGAGCCGGTCCCAGATCCAAAGGCTCTTCAACCGTGGTCCAGCCGCCGCCACGTTGTTTCAGGTGGCGGTCGATTTTCTGTCGCATCTCGTCATCAAACACTTGTGATGTCGCAAGGTAAACTCGGCTTTTTTCTGCAGAAACAACAAGTTCTTCGGCGAAAACCGACTTGCCCGACGCGGCCCCGCCCAGAATCAAGGTTAAATCTGGCGACACAATTCTTACCTATAGTTGATCCGATTGGTGCTGTTTTGCGTAAAGGTCATAGGTCGGCAAAGCAAGTCCGACCAGCGCCGGCAAACAGGGGAGAGTTTTATGGCACTGGACAATGCGACGGACTTTTCGATGTCCCGGCAAGCGATGAAGGCCGAGCTGCTGGATGCGGAAACCGAACTGAAACTGGCATACGCCTGGCGTGATGAGCGTGATGAAAAGGCTCTGCACCGGCTGATTACAGCCTATATGCGATTGGCCATCTCGATGGCGGCCAAATTCAAACGCTATGGCGCGCCGATGAACGACCTCATTCAAGAGGCCGGTCTGGGCCTGATGAAGGCAGCAGACAAGTTTGATCCGGATCGGGGTGTGCGCTTTTCGACCTATGCGGTTTGGTGGATCAAGGCGAGCATTCAGGATTATGTGATGCGGAACTGGTCCATGGTTCGGACGGGGTCCACGTCTGCTCAGAAGTCGTTGTTCTTCAACATGCGGCGTGTTCAGGCCCGGCTGGAACGCGAAGCTGCCACCGAAGGCCTGGATTTGGACCGCCATCAGTTGCATCAGATGATTGCTACGGAAATTGGCGTGCCACTGCGTGATGTCGAGATGATGGAAGGGCGTCTGTCTGGTTCGGACTTTTCCCTCAACGCGGTTCAGTCGGCGGATGAAGACGGTCGCGAATGGATCGACGCCTTGGAGGATGATCGCGAACAGGCCGCCGAAGCGGTCGAGCACAGCCACGATACCGAACAATTGCGCGAATGGTTGCTGACAGCGATGAACGCGCTGAATGATCGTGAGCGGTTCATTGTGCGCGAACGCAAGTTGCGGGAACCTGCGCGGACATTGGAAAGCCTTGGCGTGGAGCTGGGTCTGTCCAAGGAACGCGTACGACAGCTTGAGGCCGCTGCCTTTGTGAAAATGCGCAAAAACCTTGAAGCCCAATCGCGTGAGGTGCAACACTTCATCGCATGAAACATCTTGCGATTCTTGTGTGTGTTCTGGGCCTTACGGTTGCGGCAGCGCGACCGGGACAGGCGGCAGATCCTATTCCTGACGATGCGATATCCGCGATGCAGGGTGCGGACGTGGTGATTCTGGGCGAAGTCCACGACAACCCAGCGCATCATCTTGTGCAGGCCGAAGCGCTTGAGGCAATCTCGCCCTCGGCCGTCGTCTGGGAAATGGTCACCGAAGAGGGTGCGCAACGGCTTGCACAAAAAGCCGTGTCCAACCCGGAAGAGCTGAGCCGTATTTTGAAATGGGCTGAAAGCGGATGGCCGCCACTCAGTATGTATTACCCTGTTTTTGAAGCTTCTAGCGCACCGGTTTACGGGGCCATGGTTCCGCGTGCTGCCGCGCGGGCTGCGATGGAACGCGGGGCTGCCACGGCGCTGGGTGCGGATGCGGCGCGTTACGGTCTGACCGTGCCTTTACCGGCTGAGGAGCAGGCCGCGCGTGAGGCCGACCAGATGGCCGCGCATTGCGATGCCATCCCGGCTGAGATGTTGCCACAGATGGTTGCAATCCAACGCTTGCGCGATGCCGTTCTGGCCCGCGCGGTGTTGCGGGCGATGGAGGAAACCGGCGGGCCGGTATCGGTGATCACCGGAAACGGCCATGCGCGTAAGGATCGGGGTATCCCAACCTATCTTGCGCGCCTGGAACCGGGGTGGAAGGTGTTGGCGGTTGGGCAGTCCGAAGACGGCATCATCGACGGCGAATTCGATATCGTTATCGACAGTCCCATGATCGAACGCGAAGACCCCTGCGCGGCGTTTCAGGTTCAGAATTAATGGCTGGAACAACCCGCTGGCCTTGCCTAATGTCGGGGCCGACCGGGACAGGAAGGGCTGAACATGCTGTCATCCAAACGCATTCTGCTGATCATCGGTGGCGGGATCGCGGCCTACAAGTCGCTGGACCTGATCCGCAGGTTACGTGAACGTGGCGCGGCCGTGACCCCTGTAATGACGCGCGCAGCGGAAGAATTTGTAACGCCTCTGTCCGTGTCTGCCCTGGCCGGGGAAAAGGTCTTTCGCGATCTTTTCGATCTGACCGATGAGGCCGAGATGGGGCATATTCAGCTTTCACGCTCTGCTGATCTGATTGTCGTGGCCCCTGCAACGGCGGATCTGATGGGCAAGATGGCCGGCGGGCTGGCCAACGATCTTGCATCGACCCTTCTTATGGCCACGGACACGCCCGTTCTGTGTGCGCCCGCGATGAATGTCCGGATGTGGGATCACCCGGCAACGCAACGCAACCTCGCCCAACTTCAAGCGGATGGTGTGCAGTTTATCGGCCCAAACGAAGGCGACATGGCTTGTGGTGAATACGGGCCGGGCCGCATGTCCGAGCCACTGGAAATTGTCGCGGCGGTTGAGGCTCAACTGACGGCAGGCCCGTTGATGGGCAAACGTGTATTGGTGACTTCCGGCCCGACGCATGAGCCGATTGACCCGGTGCGGTACATTGCGAACCGATCCTCCGGGGCGCAGGGTGCCGCCGTGGCGCGGGCGCTGGCGGATTTGGGGGCCGAGGTGATCTTTGTAACAGGTCCTGCTGACGTTCCTCCCCCCTCAGGTGTGCAGGTCGTACCGGTTGAGACGGCGCAACAGATGTCGGACGCGGTCGTTGCCGCTCTGCCCGTTGACGCGGGTGTGTTCGCTGCCGCAGTCGCGGATTGGCGTGTGGCCAGTGCATCGGACAAGAAACTGAAGAAAAGCCGGGATGGACTGCCGGTTCTGGAATTTGCGGAAAACCCGGACATTCTGAAACGCGTATCCCGGATGGACGAAGGCCGCCCGCCGCTGGTGGTTGGCTTTGCCGCCGAGACGGACAATGTGGTCGAACATGCCACGGCCAAGCGCCTTCGCAAAGGCTGTGACTGGATCGTCGCCAATGACGTGAGCCCGGCAACAGGCATCATGGGCGGGTCCGAGAATGCGGTGATACTGATCTCGGACAGCGGAGCCGAGGAATGGCCCCGTCTGAGCAAGGATGAGGTGGCCCGGCGACTGGCGGCAAAGATCGCAGACGCGTTGACAGGCTGAAGGAAAGGCAAAGGCATGGTTGCAATTCGAGTGATCCGTGAAGACGGGGCAGACCCCGCCGTGGCGCTTCCGTCTTATGAAACATCCGGAGCCGCTGGCGCGGACGTGCGCGCCAACCTGCCCGGTGGCACCCCGATCGTGTTGGAACCCGGACAGCGGGCGCTTGTGCCGACCGGTCTGCGCATCGAAATTCCGCAGGGGTATGAGGTGCAGGTCCGCCCTCGGTCCGGTCTTGCGCTGAAACACGGGATCACGCTGCCCAACGCGCCGGGCACCATCGACAGCGATTATCGCGGGCCCTTGGGCGTGATCGTGATGAATGCCGGTCAGGACCGGTTCGAGATTACCCATGGCGAGCGTATTGCACAGCTGGTGGTCGCACCGGTCGTGCAAGCCACTTTTGAACTGGCCGAGCAATTGGGCGAGACCGGTCGCGGTGCTGGCGGTTTTGGCTCAACCGGTCGCGGCTGATGCTGCTGGTTCTCATTCTGGCTGCTGGACTTTGGGGGGTAGGTTATATCGCCGGCACGTCCAAAACAGCGCGTGTGGTTTCGGTGAGTGTGCTGTTGGCGGGGGTGATCCTTTCTCATCTGATCTTGCCGGACGGACATTCGCTGCGACAGGCGACAGGTGGCTCGGCTGCCATGTGGTTGATCCTTGTGGGTTTCGCAGCCATCGTTTTGATGTATGGCAGAGTGCTGAAAGCCCTGCGCAATCGCGCAGGGTCAGCTTCAGACCAGGAACCCGCCATGTCCACCGACCGATTTACCGAGACCGAGCTGGACCGTTACGCCCGTCATATCGTTTTGCGCGAACTGGGCGGACCGGGTCAGAAAAAGCTGAAACAGGCGCGGGTTCTGGTGATTGGTGCGGGTGGTTTGGGTGCCCCGGCCTTGCAATATCTGGCAGCTGCGGGTGTGGGCACGATCGGTGTCATCGACGATGACGTCGTCGAGAACGCCAACTTGCAGCGGCAGGTTATTCACCGCGATGCGGATATCGAAATGCCCAAGGTCTTTTCTGCCCAGCAAGCGATGGAGGCACAAAACCCGCATGTCGTGGTTCTGCCCTATCACCGCCGGTTGAACGATGAGATCGCGACCGATCTGTTTGCCGATTTCGATCTGATCCTTGATGGAACCGATAATTTTGAGACCCGCTATCTGGCTAATCGAACCGCCGTCGCGCTGGGCAAACCCCTGATCTCGGGGGCCTTGTCGCAGTGGGAAGGGCAGCTGAGTGTGTTTGACCCGGCCAATGGCAGCCCCTGCTATCAGTGCATATTCCCCGAGGCCCCAGCCCCCGGTCTGGCCCCGTCCTGTTCCGAGGCCGGAGTGATCGGCCCGCTGCCGGGCGTTGTCGGGTCGATGATGGCGGTTGAAGCGATCAAGGTGATCACGGGCGCAGGCATGGCGCTGCGCGGCGAGATGCTGATCTATGACGCGCTGTATGGTGAAAGCCGCAAGATTACACTGACTCGTCGCGACGATTGCCCTGTCTGCGGTACAGCAAAAGATTAACCTTTCTTTACGCCGGTTGGGGGTTCTGGAACATCCGGCCATGGCGACATAGCTATTGGGTCAAAGGAGATCCGCATGACCAACCCGATCCTGACCAACTGGACCACCCCGTTCGAAATCGCGCCTTTTGCCGATATTTTGGATGATGATTTCTTGCCCGCTTTGGAACAGGCGATGACGGCGCATAACGCTCAGATCGACGCGATTGCGGTAAATCCCGAGGCAGCGACATTCGCCAACACGGTTGAAGCGCTTGAGGCCGCAGGTGAGCAACTGGACAAGGTGATGTCGGTCTTTTTCACCGTTGCAGGTGCGGACAGCAATCCCAAGCGGGAAGAGCTACAGCGGGAGTTTTCACCCAAGCTATCGGCACATTTTTCGGGCATTTCCTCGAACAAGGCGCTGTTCAAACGTGTGGCCGACCTTTGGGCACGGCGCGATGATCTGAACCTGACCGAAGAACAAGCCCGCGTGCTGATGCTGACCCATCGCGGTTTCGTGCGCGCTGGCGCGGCGCTGGAAGGGGGTTCTGACGCCCGGATGCAAGAGATCAAGTCGCGGCTCGCCTCGTTGGGCACGTCCTTCACTCAGAATCTTTTGGCGGATGAGCGGAACTGGTTCATGGACCTGACCGAAGAGGATCTGCAGGGCTTGCCGGGTTTTGTCGTGGATGCAGCCCGCGCTGCGGGGCAGGAAAAACAGGCCGAGGGGCCGGTGGTCACCCTGTCGCGGTCGCTGATTGTGCCGTTTTTGCAATTCTCGCCTCGTCGGGATCTGCGCGAAAAGGCCTATCGCGCCTGGGCTGCGCGCGGTGCCAATGGGGGCGAGACCGACAACCGTGACATCGCGGCTGAAATTTTGGCCCTCCGCGAGGAACGTGCCAAGCTGTTGGGCTATGACAATTTCGCCGACTACAAGCTGGAAACCGAAATGGCGCGCACGCCGGACCGTGTGCGAGAGTTGTTGATGCAGGTGTGGGAACCGGCCAAATCCCGCGCAGATGCCGACGCGGAAATCCTGACGCAGATGATGCAGGAGGACGGCATCAACGGCCCGCTGGAAGCCTGGGATTGGCGTTACTACGCCGAAAAGCGGCGCAAGGCTGAACATGATCTGGATGAGGCTGCCCTGAAACCCTACCTGCAATTGAACCGTATGATCGACGCGTCTTTTGCCTGCGCAAACCGCCTGTTCGGTTTGGAGTTCAAGCCATTGGACGTGCCTCTCTATCACCCTGATTGTCGGGCTTGGGAGGTCACGCGCAACGGGCAGCACATTGCCGTTTTCATCGGTGACTACTTTGCACGGGGGTCTAAGCGGTCTGGTGCGTGGTGCAGCGCGATGCGGTCGCAGGCGCAGTTCCCGAAAGATCAGGCGCCGGTTGTTATCAATGTCTGCAATTTTGCCAAGGGTGATCCGGCGCTGCTGTCTTATGATGATGCGCGGACATTGTTCCATGAGTTCGGCCACGCCCTGCACCAGATGCTGTCCAACGTGACATATGAAAGCATCTCCGGCACCTCGGTTGCGCGCGATTTCGTCGAACTGCCCAGCCAGCTTTATGAACACTGGCTGGAAGTGCCCGAGGTTTTGGCCGAGTTTGCCACACATGCCGAAACGGGCGAGGCGATGCCGCAGGAAATGCTGCAAAAGGTGCTGAATGCCGCCAATTTCGATCAGGGGTTTCAGACGGTGGAATATGTCGCCTCGGCCCTCGTTGATTTGGCCTTCCACGACGGTGAGGCACCGGCAGATCCGATGGTTAAACAAGCCGAGGTTCTGGCCGACTTGGGGATGCCGCAGGCCATCGGAATGCGCCATGCCACGCCCCACTTTGCCCATGTCTTTGCAGGTGATGGCTATAGTTCGGGTTACTACAGCTATATGTGGTCCGAGGTGATGGATGCCGACGCCTTCGCCGCCTTTGAAGAGGCGGGCGGAGCCTTTGATCCTGAACGGGCCAAGGCGCTGGAGGATAACATCCTGTCCACTGGCGGTTCGCGCGAGGCCGAGGACCTGTATCTGGCGTTCCGGGGTCGATTGCCGGGTGTGGAAGCCTTGTTGAAAGGCCGTGGCCTGATCGCAGCCTGAATTCAGTAGCCCAATTTGCGATCCACCAGGTGAACAAAGGGCTCACCAGCCTCACCCCGTCGGATGTTTTCGCAAATGACCTGCGCGGCTGTAACCGGGCGGGTCTCGGACGCGATGTGAGGCGTCACAGTCACGTTTGGATGCGCCCAGTATGGATGGTCTTCGGGCAGGGGCTCGACGCGAAACACATCCAGAGTAGCGTGACCGACTTGCCCAGCGTTCAGCGCATCCAGCAGCGCGTCGTCATCGATCAGCGGCCCGCGCCCCGGGTTGATGATCTGCGCACCTTTGGGCAGCACAGCCAGCGTTTCGGCATTCAGTGCGTTTACCGTAGCAGGCGTATCAGGCAGTAACAGCACGACGATCTCAGCCTGAGAAAGCGCATCGCGCAGCCCGTCGGGACCATGCAAACAAGTCACACCGGGAATTTCCTTGGCGGTGCGGCTCCAACCCGTGACCTGAAAATTCAGCGCTGCCAAAGCGCGGGCCGAGGCTTCGCCCAAGGCGCCAAGACCTAGGATGCAGACCTTGCGCTCAGTAGCGAGTGGAGGCGCGTCCGGGGTCCAGACACCATCCTGCACAGTGATATGTTGGTCCATCCCCAGATGATAGCGAAGCACGTGGCCCACCACCCATTCAGTCATGCCTTGCGTCAGCCCGTGATCCACCATCCGCGCCAGCGGGACAGTCAGTGTTTCGTTATCCGCGATTTTTTCGACTCCGGCCCAAAGGCTTAGCACCGCCTTCAGGCGCGTATAGGGTGAGAAATCCAGCAACCCGCCATTTGGGGCATAGATAACGTAATCGACCTCATCCGGTTCAAACTCGGTTCCAAGCTGCACGTCCACACCTGCCTCATCAAGATATTGCGTCAGCAGCGGTTGATACACAGGCCAAAGGGCAGGGCGCGCGGAAAACAGGACGTTTACGGGCATCGAAGACCTTTCAGATTAACGGGGACGGTGGATATGGGCGCTTTGAACGATGCCGAACGCGGCCATCAGAACCAACATGGCCGAACCGCCATAGCTTACCATGGGCAGTGGCACGCCGACAACTGGGGCCATGCCCATCACCATCGACATGTTGACTGCAAAAAACAGGAAGAAGTTCAGCGCGATGCCCATTGTGACCAGCGACGAAAACCGGTCCTTGGTTGCCAGCGCCGTCACCATGCAGAACAAGAGGATCAAGGCATAAAGCACCAACAGCGTGATGCCACCGACAAATCCGAACTCTTCCGCGAGGGTCGTGAAAATGAAATCGGTGTGTTTCTCGGGCAGGAAGTTCAGCCGGGATTGCGTGCCTTGCATGAACCCACGCCCGTTCCACCCTCCGGAGCCAAGGGCGATCTTGGACTGGGTAATATGATACCCGGCCCCCAGAGGATCGGTTGAGGGGTCCAGAAACGTGTCGATCCGGCGGAACTGATAGTCCTTGAGCAATTGCCACTCGGTCCCGCGGCTGTTGAACACGGCGGCAATCAGGCCCACGACGGCTGCAATGACGGCAGCAAAATAGGCCCAGTGGACCCCCGCCAGAAACATCAACCCGCCACCAGCGGCCAACAGCAGGATCGACGTGCCCAAATCCGGTTGTTTCAGAACCAGAAGGGTGGGCAGGATGATCAGAGCCACCGGAATAAAGACCCATAGCGGCCGGGAAGTCTTATGCGATGGCAGCCAGTCGTAATAAGCCGCCAGAACCATGACGAGCGCGACCTTCATGACTTCTGAGGGTTGCAGGCGCATGAAACCAAGGTCGATCCAGCGTTGCGCCCCCATGCCGATGGTGCCGAACAGTTCAACAAACACCAGCAAAGCGACCGAGCCCAGATAGGCCAGTACGGACATGTTGCGCCAGAACCAGATCGGAACCAGTGCAATGATGAACATCGCCGTCAGCCCTAGCCCGAAACGCTCCATCTGTGGTTCGGCCCAGGGTGTCCACGACCCGCCCGCGACCGAATACAGCATCAGAAACCCTGCGCTGGCCGTGCTGATCAGCAGCAGGGTCAGCGGCCAGTTCATATACAGAAATTTACGAAACCCCGACGGCGTGGATTTGACAGCGTATTCAAGATAGCTCATGCGCGGTCCTTTCCGTCAGGACGCGCTTTTGGACGCCGGTCGCCCTCGAGCCGTTTTTGCTGTTCCTTGATCCGGTCGCGGTCGCCGGTGGGGTACGCCTCGAGCGGCGGGGTGCCGTTGTAAAGCGCCTGAAGCATGATGTCCCGCGCGACAGGGGCCGCAGCTTTGGAGCCGCCGCCTCCATGTTCAACGACGACAGCAATTGCGTATTTTGGCTTGTCATATGGTGCAAAGCTGACAAACAGCGCGTGGTCGCGGCGTTCCCAGGGCAGGTCCTCGTTGCGGATCACACCGGCTGCGCGTTCGGCTTTGGTGATGTTTCGCACCTGACTGGTGCCGGTTTTTCCTGCCATGCGGAAATCATCCGCGATGATCCGGCTGCGATAGGCCGTGCCACGACGATCGTTTGAAACGGCCCACATCGCCTCGCGGATGTGTTTGAGGTTGGTCGGGCTGATTTCAAGCGGGTCGCCCGCACCGCTGGGCTGTTCAATACCGTTGATAGACCGTACCAGCCGAGGCGCGACAGCGCGTCCGGTGGCGATCCGCGCGGTCATCACAGCCAGTTGCATGGGTGAGGCGAGCATGAATCCCTGCCCGATGGACGCGTTGGCAGTGTCACCAATAAGCCATTCCTCGCCATGGACCCGTTGCTTCCATGCCTGATTGGGCGCCAGTCCGGCGCGCACGGCGGACATGGGGATGTCATGCTTGATTCCCAGACCAAGCGTGTTGGCCATCGCAGAGATTTTGTCGATGCCGACCTTGATCGCCACATCGTAGTAATACACGTCGCAGCTGCGTTTCAGCGATGTATTGAGGTCCACCATGCCATGGCCACCGCGCTTCCAGCAGTGGAAGCGGCGGCTGCCAACCTTCAGGTGGCCCGGGCAATAGACGGTGTTGCCGGGACCTATGACACCCGCCTCAAGCGCGGCCAATGCAGTAACCATCTTGAAGGTCGAACCCGGCGGGTAAGTGCCCTGCACCGTTTTGTTGGCCAGAGGGCGGTACTTGTCCTGCGTCAGGAATTGGTAATCCGCGACCGAGATTCCGCGCACGAACAGATTGGGGTCGAAACTGGGGGCCGAGGCCATCGCGCGCAAATCGCCGGTTTCGCAATCGATGACAACGGCAGCAGCGCTTTCTCCGGCCAGACGGGCCTGTGCATATTGTTGCAGGTCCGCGTCGACGGACAATTGCAGGTCGGCTCCGGGCTGGCCTTCCTGCCGGTCCAACTCGCGCATGACACGACCGGTTGCGTTAACCTCGACGCGTTTCGCACCGGCTTTGCCGCGCAATGAGATTTCCTGTTTCGCCTCAAGACCCACCTTACCGATCTGAAACCGGGGAATTCGCAAAACAGGCTCGGGGTCTTCGATCTGGCTGAGGTCGTAATCACTGACCGGGCCGACATAACCAACGATATGCGCGAAATCCTCATAGCGCGGGTATTGCCGTGTCAGGCCCACCTCGGGCGTTACACCCGGCAGGGCCGGTGCGTTCACGGCGACTTTCGATATATCTTCCCATGTGACCTGATCCGCCAGCGTGACCGGCAGGAATGGGGCCGAGCGGCGCATCTCGGTCTGGGCGCGCTCAATCTCGTCGTCATTTAATGGGATCAGTTCCGACAGTTTGGCGATCACTTTGTCCACATCGCCTGCGTCTTCGCGCACGATGACGATGCGGTATGAGGGTGAGTTCTGACCGATGATCTGCCCGTTGCGGTCATAGATGCGTCCACGGGTCGGCGGGATCAGGCGTATATTGATGCGGTTTTCTTCGGCCAGCAAGCGGTATTCATCAGCCTGATCCACCTGCATGAACCGCATCCGTGCGGCCAACCCGCCAATGAAAGCCGCCTGCAATCCGCCCAGCAGCAGAGCTCTGCGTGGCAGACGTTTGTAGGCAAGGCCTTGCGATTTGGGTTTGCGCTGCTTCATGCCCGGCTCCCGACGGCACCGGCATCCGCAGCAGTCATGCGACGGACGCCGAATACGCTTTGGCTCAGCAGAACGATGGCCGGGTAGAACGCAATTGTCAGTACAAGTTGAATCACAACTGGCAACAATGCGGTCTGTGGTACGGACAAGACCGACAGAACAACTCGGTTCATCAAAAAGACCGCAATGATCACCACGCCGACGGACATCCATTCCCCAGCAAAACCCGAATCCCGCATTCCCGGGGCGGCCGAACGCAGATAGGCGGCGCCGAACACAACCAGCGCAGCCAAAAGACCGGGCGGGCGCTGCAACAGAAGGTCTGCCATCAGCATGACTAGGGCAATCAACAGGGTCGGGACATAGTCGGGCCGACGCAACACCCAGGCAAAGGTCAGCACGATCAGAACGTCAGGAAATGGCCAGCGATCCGGCTGAGCATCCAGCGGCAGCAAATGCAGAAACAAAACGACGAAAGCCAGCGCCACATAGAGGCCGCGCATGGCCCAGATATGCGAGGTGGGCTTATCCATCGCTCACCTCATCCGGGACAAGGGCTGCCTCGGGGCGAGTGGGTCCAACGATCCCACCCGGATCCTGAATGACTGGGGCCGAATGGAATCGCAGAACGCGTAGAAACTCGAGCCGTTCAAAATCCGCCGACAAGCGGACGCGCAGGCGACCGCCCGGGTCCGCGGCAATCTGGCCGATCAGCAGACCGGCCGGAAACACGCCACCGTCGCCGGATGTGATCACACGGTCGCCGGGGCGAACCAGTTCCCGGTTCTCAAGGAATTCGACAACCGGAGCTGGATTGTTGTCCCCTTTGATCAGCGCGGTCTGACCAGAGGGTTGAATGGTCGCGGGAATGGCGCTGGTGGCATCCGTCACCAGGATCACCCGGGCAGTGTCGGGGCCGACGCCCGATATCCGCCCGACCAGCCCGATGCCATCCATCGTGGCCCATCCGTCGACGATTCCGTCACGCTCGCCCACATTCAGCAAAACGGACTGCCGGAAAGGCGATCCGCTGTCTGCCATCACAACACCGGTGATATAGGTGAGGCGTGGATCAAGGCGGACATTGTTCAGGTCCAGCAGCCGCGCGTTTTCCTGCTCCAATTGCAGCGCAGCCTCTTTCCAGGCGCGCATCAGGCGCAACTCGCTGCGCAACTCGCGATTTTGTTCACTCAGGCGCTGATAGCTTTGGAAATCGCGCACAAGGTTCACAGTGGCGGTCACAGGGACCATGGCCCATTCCATTGAGGGAACGACTGCGTCCACCACCTGGGCGCGGAACCGTTCCACGCGGGGGCTGTCAATTCGCCAGACCAGAAAGATCCCCAACAAGCACAGGATAACGATCCCCAGCAGCAAGCGCCGCAAGGGGGTAGTATAGTCATCGCGCTGTGATCGGTCTTTTGCCACAGGTTACCTTCCCGTGCTGCTCGTGCCGAAGTTACCCTATTTTCAAAGGGTGCGCGCCTTAGCTTTCGTAGTCAATCGCGTGGCGCAGCTGTTTTTCGTATTCTAGCGCCTTGCCGGTGCCCAAAGCCACACAATTCAGGCTTTCATCGGCAATCGACACGGCCAGACCTGTCTGTTCGCGCAGAGCCAGATCCAGATCACCCAGCAACGCCCCACCGCCGGTCAGCATCACGCCCCGGTCCACGATGTCCGCCGCCAGATCGGGCGGGGTTGTTTCCAGAGCGGTCATCACCGCCTCGCAAATCTGCTGGACGGGTTCGGACAGCGCTTCGGCGACCTGAGCCTGGCTAATCTCGATTTCCTTGGGCACGCCGTTCAACAGGTCGCGACCCCGGATATGCATCGACTGACCACGGCCATCGTCAGGCATACGGGCGGTGCCGATGGTGGTCTTGATCCGCTCGGCGGTGGACTCACCGACCAGCAGGTTCTGCTGACGGCGCAAGTAAGAGATAATCGCTTCGTCCATCCGGTCACCACCCACGCGGACAGAGCGGGCGTAAACGATGTCACCCAGCGACAGAACGGCGACCTCGGTTGTACCGCCACCGATATCAACGACCATGTTGCCGGTCGGGTCGGTGATCGGCATACCGGCTCCAATCGCGGCAGCAATCGGCTCGGCAATCAAACCGGCGCGGCGTGCACCAGCGGACAGAACGGACTGACGGATCGCGCGTTTCTCAACAGGTGTCGCGCCATGAGGGACGCAGACAATGATTTTCGGTTTCGAAAAGGACGAGCGTTTATGCACCTTGCGGATGAAGTGCTTGATCATTTCCTCGGCGGTGTCGAAGTCGGCGATAACGCCTTCGCGCATCGGGCGGATGGCTTCGATCGATCCGGGGGTCCGGCCCAACATCAGTTTGGCGTCTTCGCCAACGGCCAGAACCTTTTTCACGCCGTCCTTGACGTGATAGGCAACAACCGACGGTTCAGACAGGATAACACCGCGCCCCTTGACGTAAACCAGCGTGTTCGCCGTTCCAAGGTCGATGGCCATGTCCGCTGTGAACAGGCCGCCCAGATTGCCAAAGATCCCCATGTTTCCCCTGATCCTGTATGTCGGTTTTTCTACTGCCCGCGACTCGACGGTTCCGGGACGGATGACTTATAGGGTGCCAACACGCCCGGTAAAAGGGCTGATTCCGCGACAATCAGCACCTTTCCGCCTTATTGATTGGGACTTTAGAAGGCAAAATGCTCTCTTATCAACACATTTACCACGCGGGTAATCTGGCTGATGTACAAAAGCACGCTTTGTTGGCGTGGATGCTGAATTATCTGACCCAGAAGGAAAAGCCGCTCAGCTACATCGAAACGCATTCCGGGCGTGGGTTGTATCGGTTGGATGCGACCGAGGCCGTGCGAACCGGCGAGGCGGCTGCCGGAATCGAAAGGGCCGAGCGAGAGGTTTGGTTCGCGCCGCAACATCCTCTGTCACGCGCCCTGAACGCGGTACGGGCGCAGCATGGCGATGCGGCTTATCCCGGCTCACCCATGATCGCGACCAGTTTGCTGCGGCCTCAGGACAGTCTGCATCTGGCGGAACTCCATCCGCAGGAACACGCCGCTCTGACGGCCACAGTTTCCAAGCTTGGGGCGAAGGTTTACCGGCAGGACGGGTACGAGCTGGCACAGTCTCTGCTGCCGCCGACGCCACGACGGGGAATGCTGTTGATCGATCCCAGCTATGAGGTGAAGACGGACTATGATCGCATTCCGAAGCTGATCGCCAAGCTGCATCGCAAGTGGAATGTCGGGGTCATCGCCCTGTGGTATCCGGTGCTGACGGATGGGCGGCATGAGCCGATGGTGCGGGCTTTTGCAGCGCTGGGTTTGCCGAAAACCGTGTGCCATGAGGTTCGGTTTCCATCCGCGCGCGAGGGGCATCGGATGATCGGATCGGGTATGTTTATTCTGAACGCTCCGTTTGGGATCGAAGCGGAAACCGAACGTCTTTCAGCGTTGTTTGCCAAACTTTAGGGTCAGGCCCTGACAGGACCGTTTCTCCCGCCCCGATTGCCCGCATCAAAGATGCCGTCAATCGAGTTGGGCCCGGCACCGCGCCATGCGCGGTGCCGGGCCCAAAGCCGCCAGGCGGTTCGGCAAAGCCGGACCGCCGCGGGTGCAGTAGCGTTTGCCCGGCCCTTTGATCAGGTCAGGTCTTTGTAGCTGATCTCGCGCGCGTCTGCGCCCGGACCGGCCTTTTCGCGGCGCATGATCAGACGGTTCAGCGCATGGATATAAGCTTTAGCTGATGCAACGACCGTGTCTGTGTTGGCCGATTGCCCGGTTGCGATCATGCCGTCCTCTTCCAGACGGACCGAAACGGTTGCCTGCGCATCGGTGCCTTCGGTCACCGCGTGGACCTGATACAGCTGCAACCGCGCTGTGTTGGGATGGATCGCGCGGATCGCCTTGAAAGTTGCATCCACCGGTCCGTCACCGTGCTCGGTGGCGATGATGTCCTGGCCGTCCACTTCAAGTTCCACCGTCGATTCCGCCTGACCGCCGGTGCCACAGGTTACTTTCATGGACACCAGTTGCAGATGGTCATCGGCATCGTCCAGCGTCATCAACGCGATCAGGTCGTCGTCGAACACCTCTTTCTTGCGGTCGGCCAGATCCTTGAACCGCACGAAGATGTCCTTGAGCTGGTTGTCACCGACCTCATACCCCAGTGTTTCGAGCTTGTCGCGCAGCGCCGCGCGGCCAGAATGCTTGCCGAGGGGCAGGGACGTCCCCGAGAGGCCGATATCCTCAGGGCGCATGATCTCAAAGTTTTCGCGGTTCTTCAACATGCCGTCCTGATGGATGCCGCTTTCATGGGCAAAAGCGTTCTTGCCGACGATGGCCTTGTTGAACTGCACGTTGAAGCCCGACACGGTCGCCACCCGGCGCGAGATATGCATGATCTTGGTGGTGTCGATGCCCGTGTTCCATGGCATGATGTCGTTGCGTGTGCGCAGAGCCATCACCACTTCTTCCAAGGCCGTGTTGCCCGCGCGTTCGCCCAGACCGTTGATGGTGCATTCGATCTGGCGCGCACCGCCCGCGACAGCGGCCAGTGAGTTCGCGGTCGCCATGCCAAGGTCATTGTGGCAATGGGTGGCGAAGATCACCTCATCCGCGCCCGGTACGGTCTCGATCAGGCGTTTGATCAGGTCGGCAGATTCCAACGGAGCGGTGTAGCCCACGGTGTCAGGGATGTTGATCGTGGTTGCGCCCGCTTTGATCGCGATCTCGATCACGCGGCAGAGATAGTCCCACTCGGTCCGGGTTGCGTCCATCGGCGACCATTGCACGTTTTCACACAGGTTGCGGGCGTGGCTGACGGTTTCGTGGATCTTCTCGGCCATCTCGTCTTGCGTCAGGTTCGGAATGGCGCGGTGGAGCGGCGAGGTGCCGATGAAAGTATGAATCCGGTTCTTCTCGGCGTGTTTGACGGCCTCCCAACAGCGGTCGATATCGGCAAAGTTGGCGCGGGCCAGACCGCAGATGCGGCTGTTCTTAGACCGTTGTGCGATCTCGCTTACGGCCTTGAAATCACCCTCGGACGCGATAGGGAAACCGGCTTCGATGATGTCGACGCCCATTTCGTCCAGCAGTTCGGCAATTTCGAGCTTTTCGTCATGAGTCATGGTGGCGCCGGGGCTCTGTTCGCCGTCGCGCAAAGTGGTATCGAAGATCAAGACGCGGTCTTGGTCGGTCACGTTGGTCATGGGGTTCTCTTTCTTCTTCTGTCCTAAAGCCTTTTGGCGCGCTGGCGTCCTCCTCTGAGCGGGCGCGCCGGATGGCACGCTCAGAGGCGGATTAGGATCAGTAGGCCACGCAGCGACGCACCACGAAGGGCGGTGTCGGCAAAAGGGATATCTGCGCGGTTGATCATGGGATTGAGGTTATACAGACGATGCCGGGAATGAAAAGAAGGAATTTTGGCGAGTTGAGGCACAGGGGGCTCCGTAATCCGTTTCTCTTGATTGATCCGCTATTGCCGCTAGCTGATCGCTGATGGATACAGCTTTGATCATTGGCGCTTCCGGCGGGATTGGCACTGCGGTAAGCGAGAAGTTGGAGGCACAGGGCGTTTCGGTAACACGATTGTCCCGCTCGGTTGATGGGTTTGATCTGACGGATGCAAGTCGGGCGCTTCAGAAGCTGGACGATCTTTCAGGGCCGTTCGATCTGGTTCTGGTCGCTTCGGGGGCGCTGGAAATTGATGGTGCGACGCCGGAAAAGACCATTCGATCTGTTTCAGCCGATGCAATGATGGACCAATTTGCGCTGAATGCCGTAGGTCCGGCGCTTGTGCTGAGCCGCGCGCATAAGCTGTTGCCGCGGCAGGGGCGTTCGGTCTTTGTGGTTCTGTCGGCGCGGGTCGGGTCAATAGGCGATAACCGCATGGGAGGCTGGATCAGCTACCGCGCGGCCAAGGCGGCGGTCAATCAGGTTGTTCATACCTCGGCAATCGAGCTGGCGCGGACACATAAACAGGCGATTTGCGTTGCGCTGCATCCCGGTACGGTCAAGACACAGTTCACGCAGAAGTATCTGAGCCGACGTCCCGCCGTTGAGCCAGAAGAAGCCGCCGACAACCTGTTGTCGGTGATCCGTGGGCTCACCCCGGCGGAAACCGGTGGGTTCTATGATTGGGCGGGAAAACCTGTTCCTTGGTGAGTGATCAACCGTCGGAGGAACCAGGTTCCGTGGATTCTGAGTCCGATTCAGTTTGTTGTGCTGGGGTGTCTGCCTCGCTCGGTTGATCCGAGGTTTGGTTTGGAAGAACACCGTTTTCCCAGATACCTGTTTCTTCCTGCCCGTTGGCATAGCGCATGGTGCCGCTGCCCTGGCGCTTGTTGTCGACAAAATTGCCTTCGTAAACATCGCCGTTCGAATAGGTCGCGATGCCCTCGCCGTTGATTTTACCTTCGGACCAGTCGCCGTTGTATTTGAACCCGGCTGGCGTCACGATTTCCCCTTTGCCGTGCCGTTTTCCGTTCTGGAAATCTCCGGTGTATACTGTGCCGTCAGAATAGGTTGCTTTGCCTTTGCCCTGGCGGACCCCATCGACCCAGTCACCGTCATAGACTGAACCGTCTGCGCGGGTCACCACGCCCTTGCCATGGCTTTGCGCGTTTTTGAACTGACCTTTGTAGATCATTCCAGTGGCATAGGTTGCGGTGCCCTGACCTTCGATCACACCTGCGATCCATTCACCTTCGTAAGTTGAACCGTCTGGATAGGTGATACGGCCGTTTCCTTCTGCCAGATCGGCCACGAAATCACCGACGTAAACAGAACCGTCGGGATAGGTCAGCTCTCCCAGGCCTTCGATCTGACCCTGTTTCCAGTCGCCGGTATACATAAAGCCATCCGTTCCGGTAAACGTACCTTTGCCGTGGCGACGGTCATCGACGAAATCGCCCTCGTACACGTCGCTGGCAGCGTGAGTCACTTTACCTTTGCCCTGACGGCGCCCTTCAACCAGTTCACCTTCGTAGACGTCGCCATTGGCATAGGTCAGGCGCCCTGTCCCGGTGATCTGGTCCTGCGCCCACTCGCCCGCATATATCATTCCGTCGGGCATGGTCTGGGTGCCTGTGCCGTCGCGCAATCCTGCGCTGACATCGCCTTCGTACATGCTGCCGTCTGCGTAGGTAATCTTCGCCTTGCCTTGACGCCGACCATCCACCCAATCGCCGTCATAAATATATCCGTCGGCAAAGGTCAGAACGCCCTTGCCGTGCCGTTGCGCATCTTTGAACGCGCCTTCATAACGTGATCCGTTGGCAAATTCTGCCACGCCTGTGCCGTTGATGGAACCGCTGGACCATTCGCCGTCATAGCTGCTGCCATTTGCATAGACGATCTTGCCGCGCCCTTCCGGCTGTCCTTTGGCGAATGAGCCTTCGTAGACCGACCCATCCGGATACCGGGTTACGCCCTGTCCCTGAATTTCGCCCTCGACCCACTGGCCGGTGTATTCGAACCCGTTGGGCAGCCGGTACGTTCCTGTCCCGTGACGCAGGCCGTTTTCGTAGGTGCCTTCATAGACGCCACCGACTTCGTCATCCTTGACGATAACCGTTCCGTCCTGCGCGAATGCGGTCGCGGCGGCCAGACTGATCCCCGCTGCCAGAATTGAGTTTCGGATCACGTTCATTTTTGGTCCTGCCTGCCCGGTCATCTTTGGTTGCATCCTTTGGCGCAAAACTAGGATACCGACGGGGGCAGAGCAACGGGTTTTGCCGCATTGGCCTTTTACTCGCGCGGTGATCTGCTAAATGGCAATAGGACTGACGAGGCAAGAGGGCAGCATGGCCGACCGTTTCCGCATCACTTTGGCGCAACTGAACCCGACCGTGGGGGACATCGAAGGCAACTCTGCCAAGGCTGTTGCCGCTTGGGAACAGGGCAAGGCGGCAGGTGCTGATCTGGTGGCTTTCCCCGAAATGTTCATCACCGGCTACAACACGCAGGATCTGGTTCTGAAGCCTGTGTTCCACCGCGCCGCCATGGCTGCGGTTGAGGCACTGGCCGAGAAATGTGCCGAGGGTCCCGCGATTGCCATTGGTGGTCCTTGGGTTGACGACGGAAAGCTCTATAACGCCTATCTGATCCTGAAGGGCGGGCGCATCACCAGCAAGGTTCTGAAACATCACCTGCCGAACGAGACTGTCTTTGACGAAGTTCGCCTTTACGATGCAGGCGCCCTGGGTGGGCCGTATTCGGTTGGCAATTTCCGCATTGGCAGCCCGATCTGCGAGGATGGCTGGCACCCTGACGTAGCCGAAACGCTTGAGGAAACCGGCGCCGAGTTTCTGCTGATCCCCAACGGATCGCCCTATTTCCGGGACAAATACGATGTGCGGCTGAACCATATGGTCGCGCGCGTGGTCGAAACGGGTCTGCCGCTGATCTACCTGAACATGGTCGGCGGGCAGGACGATCAGGTCTTTGACGGTGCCAGCTTTGGTCTGAATCCCGGCGGTGAACTGGCGTTTCGGATGCCGGTTTTTGACGAGGCCGTTTCTCAGGTCGATCTTGAGCGCGGCGATGACGGTTGGCGAATTGTGCTTGCTGATATTGTTCCGCAACCGGATGTGTGGGAACAGGATTACCGCGCAATGGTTCAATCCTTGCGTGACTACATGGGCAAAACCGGTTTCAAAAAAGCAGTGCTGGGATTGTCCGGCGGTGTTGATTCCGCGCTGGTGGCGACCATTGCGGTCGATGCCATCGGGGCCGACAATGTCCGTTGCGTCATGTTGCCGTCAGAATATACCAGCCAGACGTCACTGGACGATGCCGAGGCCATCGCCAAGGCGCTGGGCGTGCATTATGACTTTGTGCCGATTTCGGAAAGCCGAACAGCTGTCACCAATACTCTGGCCCCTTTGTTTGCGGGGCTCGACGAAGGGCTGACCGAGGAAAACATTCAATCCCGTCTGCGTGGGCTTCTGTTGATGGCGATCTCGAACAAGTTTGGCGAAATGCTGTTGACCACCGGCAACAAGTCCGAGGTCGCGGTGGGTTATGCCACGATATATGGCGACATGAACGGTGGCTATAATCCGATCAAGGATCTGTACAAAACCCGCGTGTTCGAAACCTGCCGCTGGCGCAACGCCAACCATCGCGACTGGATGATGGGGCCTGAGGGTGAGGTCATTCGCCCCTCGGTCATCGACAAACCCCCAAGCGCCGAACTGCGCGAGGATCAAAAGGACAGCGACAGCCTGCCGGACTATCCGGTATTGGATGGGATACTGGACATTCTGGTCGATCAGGACGGGTCCATCGCCGATTGCGTCGCCGCCGGATTTGACGAGGCGGATGCACAACGGGTCGAGCATCTGGTCTATATCAGCGAGTACAAACGGTTCCAGTCCGCTCCGGGCACGCGCCTGACCAAGCGGGCGTTTTGGTTGGATCGGCGATACCCGATCGTGAATCGCTGGCGCGACCGTCCCTGAAAATCAAAGCTTCACCTAGCTATTTGGAAACAGTGAGGTTTCCCTTGTGGGCATTGTTCCCGAGGGAGCGAGATTTTGCACGAATTTTGGGGAAAGAACACCGCCTCTGACTTGTTTCGGTGACATTTTTCTGCCACATTTTTGCTCAGAAGTTGCCCAATGTGGGGCGGGTGTGACGCATTGTTCGTTGAGGTCACAAAGCTGATTTTACTGAACGCGGCGCATCCGGGGTTGGATGTCTGAGTGAATGGTTTGGTGGTAAAATGTACGAGGAATTTGAAAGACCGTCTCATGGACCTTTGAAATGGCGGACGATGGAATCTCCGCCGCAGGTGCTGGATGAAGAAAAGCTGGATGCAGCGATTGCCGATTTGCTGAAAGAAGATCAGCAGTTCGAGGATCGGACCGTGGCCACGTTACGGCCAGAGTTTCCGAGCTTGAAGCCGCAGGAAGACGTGACTGCACAAGCGGTTTTGAAGGACACGCGCTTGTCCGCAGTGCTTCGTCAGAAATGGGCTGAACTGTCCGGCGCGGCGTAACCTTTACCTGAACTTCTAACTTTTGGCGTCTGGGTCACAGATGCCGAAATTCGGCAGGTCATCCTGGCAATTCGTATTGCCTGCGCCTTGTCTCTTGGTCTCCATAGCAACCAAGCGACAGAGTAAGGCCCTTTGATGACCGCTCCTAAACCGACCCCTGTAGAATCGGACCTTTCCCTTCCCAAGTCTGTCGATGTCGTCGTCATCGGCGGCGGCATCATCGGCGCTTCGACCGCACTGGAATTGGCAGAGCGTGGCGCATCGGTTCTTCTGTGCGAAAAAGGGCAGATCGCCGCTGAACAAAGCTCGCGCAATTGGGGGTGGGTGCGTTTGGGGATGCGGGACCCCAGGGAAATCCCCCTGATGCTAGAGGCTCTGGACATCTGGAAAACGCTCGACGATCGTCTTGAGCGCAAGACGGGGTATATCCGGTCCGGCATTCTGTTTGGCGCGTCTGGCAAGCGGGATGGGGGCAATCTGGAACGTTGGTCGCAGAATGTAGATGGTTTGCAGACCGGAGCGCGGATGGTTTCGGGGGGTGAGTTGGCAGACCTTTTGCGGGGGCACCACGAGGGTTTTGAAAGCGCATTGTATATGCCGCAAGACGGACGCGCCGAACCCCAATGGACCGCCCCGGCCATTGCCGAAGCCGCTCGGAATTTGGGTGCGGTGATCATGACAAATTGTGCCGTGCGATGCGTGGACGTTCAGGTAGGCCGCATCGCAGCTGTGTTCACGGAACGCGGTAAGGTCGCTTGTGGCCGTGTCGTTCTGGCCGGGGGCGCGTGGTCGCGCCTGTTTGCGGGCAATGCCGGGATTGAGGTGCCGCAGCTCAAGGTTCTGAACACGGTAATGCGCACATCTCCGGTCGAGGACGGACCCGAGGCTGCGTTGTGGTCGGATGATTTTGCGATCCGCAAGCGGGCCGATGGTGGCTATACGATCGCGTCCGGCCACGAAAACACAGTAGACATCGTGCCAGACAGCTTCCGTCTGGCGAAGCAATTCCTGCCTGCCTTCGCGCAGGAGTGGAAGTCTCTGCGTTTTCGCCTGTCCAAACGATGGACCATCGAAGCGCGACAGGACCGAAGATGGCTGCCCACCGATGTGACTCCGTTCGAGCATTGTCGGATTCTGGACCCGGAACCCTCGCAAAAAGTACTGCGCAACGCTTGGGCGCATGCCTGCAAGGCATATCCCGCAATGCAGAAAGGCGAGATCGTTCAAAGTTGGGCGGGTATGATCGACGTGACCCCGGACGCCATCCCCGTCATCTCGGGCGTGGAGGAACTGCCGGGAATGTACATTGCCACCGGGTTTTCCGGCCACGGTTTTGGTATCGGACCCGGGGCAGGGCGGTTGATGGCCGATCTGGTTGCCGGAACAACGCCTTGCGTGGATCCGGCCCCCTTTCGCCTGTCGCGGTTCACCGACGGGTCGAAAGTGCGGCCGGATCCGGGGTACTGATGGCTTATCCCATCATCTGATAGCTAACGGGGACAAATCGGAAGCCTTCGCCCCGTGTCTCGACATAGCCTGCGCCGGGGAACGGCATGTGATATCCGACCATCGGCACCTTGTCGGCCGCCAACATGCCAAGAACATTACGGCGCGCGGCTGTAGCGGCGGCTTTGTCCATGTCAAACCGGACTTCCCATTCCGGATGGGCAAAGGACCAGACATAGTGGTTGGCCAGATCTGCTGTCAGCACCAGACGCTGCCCGTTGCTTTCCAGATGGTAAACTGTATGCCCCGGCGTGTGGCCGTAGGCGGCAACTGCAGTGATGCCCGAGGCGGCCTCGTCTCCGTCCCCGATAAAGCTCATTTTTTCCGCCAATGGCGTGACTTTTTCAGCGACCAGATCACCGACACGGTTGCCTGCATCCTGAGCTGCCCAGAAATCATATTCCGGAGTGGCGGTCACATAGCGTGCGTTGGCGAAAGTGGGGGCGCCGTCAGTTGTCATGCCGCCGATATGGTCGGGGTGCATATGGGTAATCACAACTACGTCGATCTGATCCGGGGTTACACCGGCATCTGCCAGCGCCGCCTGAATGCCACCTTGCCCAAGGCCGGTGTCAAACAGAACCAGTTCCGATCCTGTGTTGACCAGTGAGGGGGTAAAGAAAAACTGCGCGGCATCTGCCGGAATAAAGTTTTCTGCCGAAACTTTGGCGAATTCTTCGTCCGATGCTCCGCCGCCGAAAATCTCTTTGGCTCCGTCGCGCGGAAAGCTGCCATCCAGCAGGGTCGTTACAGTGAAATCGCCAACGTGAAAGGACTTGGCGATGGTCGAGTTTGCTTTGGTTTCCGGGCTTGCGGCCAGAACCGGTGCGGCTGCTGAGGCAAAGGGTAAAGCGGCGGCAGCCCCTAAGGCGCTTCGGCGTGTGAGTTTGATCGTCATCTTCGTTCTCCCTGTCAGGACATCATTGGTTCAGTTAGGGCGTCGTGAGGCTCTGGCCAGTTTATACGCTATTCAGATGGGGTGCGTGGTTGAACATTCCGTGTTAATTTTTGTTCATGGCGAGTTCAGGCAACAAGACTGTCCCAACGGATCAAAGCGTTGAAGAGTTTCTGAAGACTGTCGAGCCGGCGCGGCGGGCCGAAGATGCACATGTGTTGGACAAACTGTTTCGCGCGACTACCGGATACGACCCTGTCATGTGGGGGCCGTCGATCATCGGCTATGGCAGCTATCACTACCGCTACAATTCGGGTCGTGAGGGGGATTTTCTGGCAACCGGGTTTTCCCCGCGCAAATCCGCATTGGTGATTTACATCATGCCGGGTTACGCAGATTTCGGTGACATCCTGGCCAGACTGGGCAAACACAAATTGGGTAAATCCTGTCTCTATGTGAACAAGCTGGCGGATATCGATACGGGAGTACTTTCTGAGTTAATCCGCGCCGGGTTGGATGACCTTGGCAGGTTGTGGCCCGTGGAACCTTCCTGAATCACCTGTTGGATCAAGCGGCGGCTGGACAAAAACGCGCCTTTGTGACAAGAGCCGCGCCAACAGGAGACACCCATGACAACCACCCGTTTTGCCCCGTCGCCCACAGGTTACATCCATGTGGGCAACCTGCGCACCGCCCTGATGAACTATCTGATCGCCCGCAAGGCAGGCGGCACGTTCATCCTGCGCATCGATGACACCGACCCCGAGCGGTCGAAGGAAGAATATGTCGATGCCATCAAGCAGGATCTGGAATGGCTGGGTCTTCACTGGGACAAGGTCGAGCGTCAGTCGGATCGATTGGACCGCTATGCCGAAGCCGCAGACAAGCTGCGCGAGATGGGCCGGTTCTATGAGGCGTTCGAAACGCCGACCGAATTGGACCTGAAACGCAAGAAGCAGCTGAACATGGGCAAGCCGCCAGTCTATGACCGTGCGGCTCTGAACCTGTCGGATGCCGAGAAAGAGGCGCTGCGGGCCGAGCGTGGCAATGGGGTCTGGCGCTTCAAGCTGGATCATGAGCGGATTGAATGGACCGATGGCATTCTGGGCGACATCTCGATCGATGCGGCCTCGGTTTCTGATCCGGTGCTGATCCGGGGTGACGGTCAGGTTCTTTACACGATTGCGTCTGTTGTGGATGACACCGAGATGGGCGTGACCGATGTGGTGCGTGGTTCGGACCACGTGACCAACACCGCGACGCAGATACAGATCATCGAAGCACTGGGCGGCACTTGCCCGCGCTTTGCGCACCATTCGCTGCTGACCGGTCCACAGGGTGAGGCTCTTTCGAAACGTCTGGGTACGCTGGCCCTGCGTGATCTGCGCGAACAGGGCGTGCAGCCGATGGCTCTGTTGAGCTTGATGGCGCGTCTGGGCTCGTCTGATCCGGTTGAGCTGCGCTCGGAGATGGCTGAACTGATCGAAGGGTTCGATGTGAACCGGTTTGGCGCGGCACCGACCAAGTTCGACGTGCAGGACCTGTTCCCGCTGACCGCCAAGCACCTGCAATCGCTGCCGTTGGCCGATGTGGCCGATGCTGTTGCGGATGCGGGCGTTCCGGCCGAGTTGGCCGAACCGTTCTGGGCCATGGCGCGCGAGAACATCACCACTCTGGCCGATCTCAAAGGCTGGTGGGATCTGTGCCGCGACGGGGCCGAGCCTTTGATCGCCGATGAAGATCAAGCGTTCATCACCGAGGCGATGTCTCTACTGCCCGAAGGTCCGTTTGATGGTGAGACTTGGGGCACGTGGACCAAAGCCGTGAAAGAGGCAACTGGCCGCAAGGGTAAAGGCCTGTTCATGCCGCTGCGCAAAGCGCTGACCGGTATGGAGCGTGGGCCGGAGATGGCCGCTCTGCTGCCGCTGTTACAGGTAATCCGCGCGCGGAGCAATTGAACACGCCTGTCGGCGCGTGCCTCCGGCGGAGGTATTTTTGAACAGAAGAAGGGGTAGGCGGTCGCGCTTACCCCTTTTTCATGAATGAACGATCAGTTGCGCCGCGGTTTTGCTGAGGCGGTGGTCCACAAAGGCGGTTTCGGACGGGTTGAGCTGTTGGTGGCGCGGATAGCGCGGCTCGGTGCGATCGTTCAGGATCGGGACGTCCCAGCCGCTGGTAGTTGCAAAGAACCGGTCTGCGCCATCTTCTCCGAACGCGCGGAGGTATCCTTGCACGACCACGTCGATATAGCTGAGCAGCAGTGGGTGTTGGTTGCTGGGTTCGTTGTGTCGACCCTGCGGGACGGCATAGACGGCGATTTCGACTTCATGTGTCAGGGGGTGTGAAACTGCCTCAGTCGCTGGAATTCGGTCATACGCCCATTCACGCTGATCCAGAGCGGCCCAGTCATTTTTAGGTACATGCGCAATCATTCCCTCGATCTCAGACTCAGCGTCCGGCACGGCGGTCAGAAAGGCTACGGGGCGCAGATCGGTGTGCCGCCAAACGCGTTTCCAGCCTTTGAGTTTTGCCGGGCGCGGGTCAGGAAAATCGTGGGTGGCCAGGTTCACCAGGCTGCCATAGCCAAAGAAATAGGGGTCAGCCATACAAAGGGCATCCTTTTGATCGATTGATGTATGTCAAACCGCTTTTTTCCCGGACATGCAATAAGGCTGCATCTTGTATTTAGGGAGGCCCTCATGCGGATTACCAAGCGGACGAATATCGCTGTGCGCCTGTTGATGTATTGCGCAGCTCACCCGGACAGACTGGTTACGAAAGCCGAAATCGCCGAGGTGTGCAACATTTCGGAAAACCATCTGGCGCAGGTGATCAATCAGTTGAGCCAGTTGAATTACCTGAGCACCCAGCGCGGTCGCAACGGCGGCATGTCGCTGGCACGCCCGGCGGATCAGATTCGCATTGGGGCTGTGTTCAGGCATGTTGAAGGCGCTCTGCCCATTGCCGAGTGTTTTGCCGATGCGGACAATACCTGCCCGTTGACGGATGCCTGTCGATTGCGGTTGGCGTTGCAAGACGCGGCAGAGGTTTTCTATGCATCCTTGGATGACGTTTCTTTGGACGCGCTCGTGTGCGACAACGATCCTCTGCTCAGGTTGTTGCAGCCCGTGGCTTGCGTGCGGTGAACTCAGTCGCTGGCGCGCAGAATGCGGGCCGGTCGAACAGAGAGTGGGCGTAGGGCAAAAACAAGCCCTGCGCATAACGTGACGCCGATCCCGGCCAGAACGATGCTGAAGGCCGACGACCAGATGATCGTGAAATCGGTGTCGAAGATGTAGGTGGCTACAGCCCAACCGCCCAGGATGCCAACCAGCAGGGCGACGCAGCCTGCAGCGGCCCCAAGCAGGATGGAACGCAAGCCAAAGCTGCGCAGGATACGGCCACGGTCGGCACCCAATGTCTTGAGGATGGCTGCTTCGTACCTGCGGGCGGGTTCACCTGCCGCTGCGGCGCCTATCAGGACCAGAAAGCCGGTCAGCAGGGACACACCCGCGCCATAAGAGGTTGCGGCGGCGATACCCGCCAGCAGGCCTGAGACGCGGTCTATGGCGTCGCGTACCCGAATGGCTGTGATGTTGGGGAACTGGCCTGCGAGGTCCCGCAGGATGGCGGCCTCGGCCTGTTCTTCGGCATAGACCGTTGCGATAAAGCTGTGCGGCGCACCGGCGAGCGCAGACGGGTTCATCGACATGACGAATCCCATGCCCGCCGTGGAAAAATCCACCTCGCGCAATGAGGTCAGTTCTGCTGTGATATCACGCCCCAGGATATTGACGGTCAGTTGATCGCCGAGGTTCAGGCCCATCTCTTCGGCCTCTTCGGCGGCAAAGCTGACCTGGGGCGAACCTGCATAGTCTTCGGCCCACCATTCCCCCGCCGTCACGCGTGCGTTCGAAGGTGGTTCGACCGAATAGGTTACGCCGCGATCCCCTTCTAACACCCAGTGATCTCCGGCCACGTCCCGCGCGGGTTGGCCGTTGATCTGCGTGATGATCCCACGCAGCATCGGTGCACTTTCAATGCGGCTGACGGCAGGATCGGTTTGCAGGCGTTCGGTGAAGCCGGGCATCTGATCCTTCTGGATGTCGACGAAGAAATAGGACGGGGCGACATCCGGCAGATTGCCCGAGATAGCGTTGCGCAAAGTGCCGTCAATCTGTCCGACCGCTGCCAGAACCGACAGGCCCAGCCCGAGCGACAAAACCACCGACCCTGCGCCTTCGCGCGGGTCCGAGATGGCGGACAAGGCCCATCGCAGAGTTGGACGGCCACGCGCCAAAGGCGTACCTGCACGGGCCAGTTTGCGTATTGCATATGCTGCAAGGGTCAGCAGCGCCAGCGCGCCTACAAGCCCACCGTTTGTCCAGAGCGTAAGTTGGGTTGAGCCGCTGAACCAGGACGCAAGCGCGATGAGCAATGCCAGCCCGATCCCCGTGGCCACGACGTAAATCAGACGTGGAAAGGTGCGGGCCGAACTTAACGCATCGCGAAACAGGGTTGCGGCGCGTACATCCTCGGTTCTGGCAAGAGGCCAAAGTGTGAACAGGAATGCGGTGAGCATGCCATAGATTGACGCCTCGATCAGCGGTTGCGGGTAAAGGGAGAATACCGCCGGAACAGGCAGCTGGCTTTCCAGCAGAGGGGCTAGCACAAGCGGTGCCAGCCCACCCAGTGCGAGGCCGATCACGATACCGATGGCGGACAGCACACCGATCTGGATCATGTACGTCTGAAAGATGGTTGCGCGATCCGCCCCCAAGGTGCGTAGTGTAGCAACCGTTTCTGTTTTCTGGGTCAAATAAGCACGCACGGCAGAAGACACGCCGATTCCGCCGACGGCAAGACCGGACAGTCCGACAAGGACCAGAAAGGCACTCAGGCGACTGACAAATTCGGATATTCCGGGCGCACCATTTCGCGCATCAGTCCAGCGCATTCCTGTACCGTCGAAGGCCTCGCTGGCCGTTGCAGACAAATCCGAAAGATTGGTGCCCTCGGGCAAGATCAACCTGTATTTCGTTGAAAACAGGGTGCCAGGTTCAAGCAGGCCGGATGCCTGTAACGCCTCGGTCCGTACCAGGGTGCGCGGTCCAAGGCCAAACCCATCAGCTGCACTGTCAGGTTCATTCAACAAGGCAGCCGCAAGAACGAATTCTTGTGTGCCAAGCGCAAAGCGATCACCGACTGACAGCCCAAGCCGGTCGATCAGTACAGGCTCCATAATGGCCCCAGGCAAGCCGGAAGCGCCGTTCAAGGCGTCTTCCAGCGTGATGTCGGGCTCCAGCTTAACCAAGCCAATCAGGGGGTAGGCGTTGTCGACGGATTTGACTTGCGTCAGTGCCCTTTCCGGCCCGCCGTCGCGTGGCACAACGGCCATCGAGCGGAAATCGACAATTTCGGAAACCTGATCGGACGCCTGCTGCATCCACGCACGCTCGGTCTCATCGGCGAAACGATAGGTAAACTCCAACTCGGCGTCGCCGCCCAGCAGCGCGGCCCCCTCTTGCGCAAGCCCGGTCTGGATGGCCTGACGCACAGACCCGACGGCGGCGATGGCTGCAACCCCGAGCGCCAGACAGGCCAGCAAGATCCGAAAACCCCGCAATCCGCCGCGAAGCTCGCGACGAGCCAGCCGCCCGGCCAGCCGCAGGCTCATTCTGCGGCCTCTTGCCGGGTCTCTTCTGCGATACGGCCGTCGCGCAGGCGGATTACCCGATCACACCGCTCCGCCAGCGCATGGCTGTGTGTCACCAAAACGAGGGTCGCGTCATACTTGCGACGAAGCCCGAACAGAAGATCAACAATCGCGGCGCCATTGGTCTCATCGAGATTCCCGGTCGGTTCGTCCGCTAGCAGGATTTTGGGGCGCGGCGCAGAGGCGCGCGCCAGGGCAACGCGTTGCTGCTCGCCACCTGACAGTTGGGCTGGGTAATGGTCGCGCCGATGTGACAGACCAACAGCGTCCAGCTCTTGCTCGGCCCGGACGAAGGCATCCTTGTGCCCCGCCAATTCCAATGGGGTCGCAACGTTTTCAAGCGCCGTCATCGTCGGGATCAGGTGGAAGTTCTGAAACACCACGCCCATGTTATTGCGCCGAAACCGGGCCAGTGCGTCTTCATCCATACCGGTCAAGTCCTGATCCAAGGCAGAAACCTGGCCACTCGTCGCTTGTTCCAGTCCGCCCATCAACATCAGCAGTGACGATTTTCCGGACCCTGAAGGTCCAATAAGGCCCAATGTCTCGCCCTTGTTCACGTTCAACGTGATGTCATGCAGAATATCGACCCGTCCGGCATTGCCATCCAGCGACAAAGCGGCATTTTGAAGGGCGAGAACAGCAGATGTCATGGGTCTACCCAGTAAAGGAGCGGTCTTTTGGGATATGGAGCAATCACCACGTTGCGCAAGACTTTGATGACATGTCTTTTTACGTGCTGCGCTTTCGCGGCCACAGCTGAACAGGTGGTGATAGCCGCTTTGGGGGATTCACTGACCCAAGGTTACGGTCTGGTGGAGGAGGATGGATTTGTCCCACAGCTTGACCGTTGGCTGCAGGTACACGGGGCGGATGTTCGGGTGATCAATGCCGGGGTTTCCGGAGATACCACGGCAGGTGGGGCCGCACGGGTCGAATGGACCCTGACACCGGATGTAGACGGGATGATCGTGACCTTGGGGGGTAACGACCTGCTGCGTGGGATAGATCCTGCCGTCTCAAGGGCCAATCTTCGCACAATTCTTGAGGTTGCGCGTGATGCGAAAGTTGCGGTTCTGCTCATTGGAATGGAGGCACCGGGCAATTACGGAAGCGATTACAAGCAGGCTTTCGACGGTATGTACCCCGATTTGGCACAGGAGTTCGGGGCTCTCTTTGCCAACAGCTTCTTTGAAGGGCTCGACGCAGAGGGCAATCCCGGAGCGGTGTCGCAGTTCATGCAACCTGACGGAATTCATCCGAATGCAGCAGGGGTGGCAAAGATCGTTGAAGCTCTGGGTCCATCGGTGCTGACGCTTGTGGACCAGGCGGGTGAAGAGGGGTAAGTGCCCCTCAACGCCCGATCAGACGACTGTGACAACGGTTCCGATCGGGACCCGGTTGTACAAATCAATGACATGTTCGTTCAGCATCCGAATGCACCCGTTCGATACTGCATGACCAATGGTTTGCGGCTGAGTTGTGCCGTGAATGCGGAAATAGGTATCGACACCGTTCTGAAACAGATACAGCGCCCGCGCGCCCAGGGGGTTATCCCCGCCACCGGGCTGGACATAGTCATTGTCCTTGAATTTTGCGTAGGCCACCGGGTCACGCTCGATCATCTCTTCCGTCGGACGCCAAGTCGGCCATTCCTTTTTCACGTCGATGGTGGCTGTGCCGGTGAATTCCAGCCCCGCCTTGCCGACCCCGCAGCCATAGCGGACGGCTTTGCGTGGTTCGGTGACGTAGTAAAGATAGAATGAGCGCGGGGCGACCAGCAACTGCCCGGGCACAAACTGCTTTTTGATGCGCACGAATTGCGGCGTTGGATCATATTCGACCGCTTTCTTGGCGCTGGCGATACCCGGCAACAGGCTGACAGCAGTGCTGGCCAGAAAAACACGGCGTGTGAACATCGAAACCCTCATCGAATGACCAAAGAAACCTAAGAACCAGTTTCATCATGATATGATATTTGGTCAATTCTGAGGCAAACATCACGTGGTCGTGATGTGTCCTGCCTGCCACCGGAAGCAGCGGCAGAAAAAAGGGCAAGGAGGCAACCCCTCACCCAAATTCAAGCTTAGGCCAACTGGATGTTGTCAGCGCTTTCGCGACCGTCACGACCGGCGCGCAGCTCGTACGTGACTTTCTGGTTGTCGGCCAGACCGGTCAGGCCCGAGCGTTCGACGGCCGAGATGTGAACGAAGATGTCTTTGCCGCCCTCTTCGGGCGCGATGAAGCCATAGCCTTTGGTGGTGTTGAACCATTTTACGGTGCCTGCGGGCATATCCGTTGTCTCCTAATTGGTGCTGCCCACGGAGTTGCGGCAGCCTGGCGTCGTCGGTCTGGATCGAATGACTGAGCGCCGAAAATGGAGACAGTAGGTCGAAATAGAAAAACGTTAGCCCCTTGGATATGGCATCGGGAAGGGTGTGTGGCAAGAGAGGAGTGTCCGGAACGTATTCTACTGGCGGTGCTTTACAGACCCATTGGATGTATATCGGCCGCGCAACAAGTACCCGACGGTGAGTTCGTGCCTACCCGTCCTACGGCGTACGCTGTATTTCTTGTTTCAGTAGTCAAGTTGTGATAAAATTCGAAGATTATTTAACGTGGATTGAGTTTATGAAAGTTAGCTTGGGATTGCATCAATTTGACGATGCCGCCAATGATCTATGGAAGGCTTTTAGCGGACCTATTTTAAATCTGATTTTGTTTTCTTTTTTATTTCGAGGAATTGCTTATGACGCTGCAAGTAAAATAGACGTCAATCCAGTCAAAGCTCTTATCGAATTACTGACGGAAATTAAGATTGATAGCTTTGACCTAACTGCAGTTAAAAACGCAACAGAAATTGCATGGGCAAATGTTCTGATTGTGTTGTTAGTATTTTTGGTAGCTGCTGTGGTGTTGGATAGGCTGGTTCGCTTACTCGGAAGCTTAATGCCTGGAGAATTTTCGTTAGATGAGAACATTCTCGTGTTTGGTAAAAAACTAGACCCTGTGTTTTCCTTTGTGTGCGTAAGGTCAGACTCTGATGTAAAGCGACCGGATGGTGAGAATGCTGATGCCAAATCTCCTATGATCCCAGATCGCCTTGAGGCTTGGACCATAGCTAGGAACTGGCTAGATGCGCAAAGTGACATGCTGGATTATCATCGACGTAAGTCAGGTTTGCACAATATCCAAAGACGAGCCGAAGAGCTTTTTAGCTATTCGAAGGCTTACATGGTGCTGATCATTGTCTTTCCAATGTCTGCGTGGCTTTACAGAATATTTGTTTTGGATTCTAGCCCGTATGAGCGAGAAAGCCTTTTGAATTTTGAAAGTTTGGCATGGTATTCTCTCGCGTTGGCTTCATTTGTAGCCACAATTGCCGTTCAAAGGGCGCGATATCTTAGAGCTAGTGAACTTCTCGTCGCGAACGATATGACGACATTTTGCTCACTCTGGAAACTCCAAAATGATCGTCTCAGCTCGACCTCACCCTTTGAAGTCTCGCCCACAACCGCCGAGATAAGTGGGAGCGCGCGAGACCGCGACATTGTGTTTATTTACTACGGGAATTGGGAGAGGCTAGCCCGCAGATGGTTCGGGTGGGGTCGAGACGCAGTACTGGCCCTTTGAGCGGTCACCGCGCAAACTTCTTATGCTTCAACCGCTTGGGCTCCAGTGCGTCCGGTCCCAGACGGCGCTTTTTGTCTTCTTCGTAGTCCTCGAAGTTGCCCTCGAACCACTCAACATGGGCGTCACCCTCGAATGCCAGAATATGCGTGCAAATCCGGTCGAGGAAGAAGCGGTCGTGCGAGATGACCACGGCGCAGCCGGCGAAATCGACCAGGGCGTCTTCCAGCGCGCGCAGGGTTTCGACGTCGAGGTCATTGGTCGGCTCATCCAGCAGCAGGACGTTGCCGCCCTCTTTGAGCAGGCGGGCCATGTGGACGCGGTTGCGTTCACCGCCAGACAGCAGAGAGACCTTTTTCTGCTGGTCGCCGCCCTTGAAGTTGAAGGACGAGCAATAGGCGCGGGAATTGACTTGCGCGTCGCCCAGCTGGATGATCTCGGCGCCGCCGGTGATCGCCTCCCACACGGTGTCGTTGTCTTTCAGGTCGTCGCGGGACTGGTCGACATAGGACAGTTCGACCGTGTCTCCCAGCGTGATGGTGCCGCTGTCGGGCTGTTCCTGACCGGTCAGCATCTTGAAGAGCGTCGATTTACCGGCTCCGTTGGGGCCGATGACGCCGACAATGCCACCGGGGGGCAGGGCGAAGTCCAGCCCTTCGATCAGTTGCTTGTCGCCCATGTGTTTCGACAGGCCTTCAACCTCGATCACCTTGCCGCCGAGGCGCTGGCCGTTGGGGATGACGATCTGGGCGCGCGTGAGCTTTTCGCGTTCTGACTGTTCGGCCAGTTCGTTATAGGCGTTGATCCGGGCCTTGGATTTGGCCTGACGGGCCTTCTGGCCCTGACGCATCCATTCCAATTCGCGTTGCAGCGTCTTTTGCTTGGATTTGTCCTCGCGGGCTTCCTGTTCCAACCGCTTGGCTTTTTGTTCCAGCCATGCCGAGTAGTTGCCCTCGTAGGGAATGCCGCGGCCGCGGTCGAGTTCCAGAATCCACCCGGTGATGTCATCCAGGAAATACCGGTCGTGGGTGACGATCAGGATGGTGCCTTTGTAGTCGATCAGGTGCTGTTGCAGCCAGGCGATGGTCTCGGCGTCCAGGTGGTTGGTCGGTTCGTCGAGCAGCAGCATGTCAGGCGCTTCCAGCAGCAGCTTGCAGAGCGCCACACGGCGTTTCTCGCCGCCTGAGAGGTTGGCGATGTTGGCATCGTCCGGCGGGCAGCGCAGCGCCTCCATCGAGACGTCGATCTGGCTGTCGAGGTCCCAGAGGTTCTCGGCGTCGATCGCGTCCTGCAGGGCGGTCATCTCCTCCATCAGCTCGTCCGAGTAGTTCTCGGCGATCTCCATGGCGATTTCGTTGAAGCGATCGACCTTGGCCTTTTTCGCGGCCACGCCCAGCATGACGTTTTCGCGGACGGTCAGGTTTTCATCCAACTGCGGTTCCTGCGGCAGATAGCCGACCTTTGCGCCCTCAGCCGCCCATGCCTCACCCGAGAAATCGGTGTCGAGACCGGCCATGATCTTCATCAGCGTCGATTTACCCGCGCCGTTGACGCCGACGACACCGATTTTCACGCCGGGCAGAAAGCTCAGATGGATGTTTTCAAAGCACTTCTTGCCACCGGGATAGGTCTTGGAGACACCCTGCATGTGGTAGACATATTGATAGGCGGCCATGTCGCGTCCTCTGGGTCGGGGAAATTGAGTTAAACCGCTGGATATCTGAGGCGGGCGGGCGGGGCAAGCTGGTGCTTTTGTGAATTTTGATTGGTGTCGGACTCACCTAAACACGTTTGGCTGAACAAGGAGTGCAAATTGTCTGAACTGGCAAAGTTAATAGCAGGTTGGTCGCAACTGGGGCGCATAGAATGGATCGGTCTGCGCCCTAACCGGCGGGCCGCAGTGGTCACTACGAAAGAAGCGGTGATCTCTGAGGTCGGCCTCTCCGGCGACCGGGGACGTGCCGGGAAACGGGCGGTGACGCTGATCCAGCAAGAGCATCTAGCGGCGATTGGGTCTTATCTGGGGCAGGGGCCGGTGGCGCCTGAGATCCTGCGGCGCAATCTGGTGGTTTCGGGGATCAATCTGGCGGCGCTCAAAGGGCGCGAAGTGCGGGTGGGAGAGGCCATTCTGCGCTTTACCGTGATCTGCGCGCCCTGCAGTCGGATGGAGGAGGTTCTGGGCAAGGGTGGCTATTCAGCCGTGCGGGGGCATGGGGGCTGGTGTGCCGAGGTCATCCGGCCGGGACGGGTCAGGCTGGGCGATTCGGTGCAACCTGTTGATTGACAAGGCGGCTCAGTTCTGAACAACAGCAAAGAATGGAGCGTTACAGCATTCCATATGCGTGGCCCGGTCAGGTCGTCGGGCTGTTCGGTGGGTCGTTTGACCCGCCGCATCAGGGTCATGTGCATGTCACGCTGGAGGCAATAAAGGCCTTTGGGCTGGATCGGGTGTGGTGGCTGGTGTCCCCCGGTAACCCGTTGAAACAGCGCGGACCCGCGCCAATAGACCAGCGGGTGGCCGCGGCACGGGATGTGATGCAGCACCCGAAGGTCGAGGTGACGAATATCGAGTTGCTGACCGGCACGCGTGCGACGGCGGACACTCTGGCGGTGTTACAGCGGCTTTATCCGCAGGTTCGGTTTGTCTGGTTGATGGGGGCAGACAATCTGGCGCAGTTTCACAGGTGGAAAGACTGGCGGCGGATCATGGACAGCGTTCCTGTTGGCGTCGTTGCACGGCCGGGGGATCGGATTTCGGCCCGGATGTCCCCAGCCGCTCGGGTCTATGCGAAATACCGCATCGACGGGCAGGCGCGGCATCTTTTGGGGCGGGCGACGGCTCCGGCCTGGTGTTTCGTGAACGTGCCGATGGTCGATGTCAGTTCGACTGAAATCCGCACTCGCGGGGACTGGAGCGCGGAAGTGTTGCCGGAATAGCCCCATAGGGCGCATAATCTCATGTAGTGGTTGTGTGCATTTGATCTGTGGGATTTTAATTCAGCTATGACCGATCGTTTTTCACGTCGCATGTTTCTGGGGGGATTGGGGGCGTCTCTGATCCCGGCAACGGGTCTGGCGCAGGCACCATTGGTCTCGCTCAGACCACGGGCACGCGGCGTATTGCTGAGCGGCACCGAGCGTCTGGTGGCTGCCGCAGGGCTAAAAGGCGAGGTTGTTTTCGCGGTGGCGGATGTGGCGACTGGCACGCAGCTGGAGGTTTTTGGTGAGGGTGCAGGATTGCCCCCGGCCAGCGTTGGCAAGGCGATGACCGCACTTTACGCGCTGGATGTTCTGGGCGCGGATCATCGGTTCGAAACCCGATTGATGGCCGATGGGCCGATTGAAAACGGAATTCTGCACGGTGACTTGATACTGGCAGGGGGTGGAGACCCGCTGCTGGATACGGATGCGTTGGCTACGATGGCGGCCAACCTGCGCGAAGTTGGGATTACCGAAGTGCGCGGCGCCTTCAAGGTCTATGACGGGGCGCTGCCATTTGTATTCAGTATCGACCCCGGACAGCCGGATCATGTGGGATATAGTCCGGCGATCAGTGGGATTTCGTTGAATTTCAACCGTGTTCACTTTGAATGGAAGCGTGCCGGTAAAAGCTATGACGTGACTATGGATGCCCGCAGCGCGCGTTATGTGCCCGCGGTGGATGTTGCGACGATGCGGGTCGAAAGCCGAAGCTTGCCGATCTACACCTATCAGCCAAGCGCCCGGCAAGATCGCTGGACCGTGGCCAAGGGCGCGTTGGGCAAAGGTGGGGCGCGGTGGTTGCCCGTGCGCAAACCGGCTTTGTACGCGGGTGATGTGTTCCGCACTTTGGCCCGGTCGAACGGTATCGTCTTGAAGCGTGTTCAGGTGACGCGAGAGACCCCGAAGGGTATCGATCTTGTGGTGCATCGCAGCAAAGCGTTGGACAGTATTCTGCGTGGGATGCTGAAATACTCGACAAATATTACGGCTGAAATGGTCGGATTGGCCGCGACAATGGCTCGTGGCGTGGACCCGCAGAATCTGGCGGAGTCAGCGGCTGAGATGAATCTCTGGGCGGCCCAGAGTTTTGGTGTGACCGGAATTGCGATGGTGGATCATTCCGGTCTGGGCGACGCTTCACGCATGGTCCCGGCGGATTTTGTTGCTGCCCTTGTGGCGGCGCAAAAGACAGGCGCATTGCGACCGTTGATGAAACCTTTTGCACTGACGGACCGAAACGGGAGGCCCGTCAAGAACCACCCCATCAAGGTCGATGCAAAGACCGGGACACTGAATTTCGTGTCCGGTCTGGGTGGGTTCCTGACCACAGCCGATGGGGTCGACCTGGCTTTTGCGATTTTTACGGCGGATGTGGCCCATCGCGCCAAGATTCCACGCGCGCAGCGTGAACGTCCCGAGGGCGCGCGCAGTTGGAACCGCAGGTCGCGGAAACTGCAGCGGGCCTTGCTGGAGCGCTGGGGTTCAATTTACGGAAGCTGAAGCCGTTCGTTTCTAAGGATCTGACGATCAGACCGTGTGGCGGGCGCGTGCTCCGCGTTCGATGGCTGCCGCGTGCAGGCGGTCGATATTCAGCTCGTACCGGATTTCTTCCAGCAGGCGCAGCTCGGTCTCGGCCAGCGATCCGTCAGCGGCCGCGACATCACAGGCCAGTGCATAGGCGGTTTCGTTCAGGCGTTCCGGCAGGTTTTCGCGGATCAGGCCAAACAGTGCATCCAGCCCGTCTTCCTGTTCGAACAGGTCAAATACGATCTGAGACACTCGGCGGGTCCGATCAATATCGTACCCTGCGAAAACCGGCAGCATGTTCACGGCAACTTCGATCTTGACCAGCTCTGCCGTCCGGATGTTTTCGTCAGAGGCCGAGACTGCAACCATGATCGCCACAAGGCAATCCTGCGGAGACATCGGGTGGGGCACTTGCTCGGTCATGGGATGGTCCTGATTGGGGTTGTTCGAGGACGCACGATATGAGCGCAGCGGGTCAGGTTCAACACCTTGTTTCACCCACCATGCGTGATCAGGTGTTCATAACCATCATTCCCGAGATCAGAAGTGCGGCCCCCAGCCAATAGCGCAGCCCAAGGGTTTCTCCGAAGAAGAAGTGTGAGGCCAGCGGTACCAGTACAAAACTGAGGGCCATGAACGGGTAGGCCTGCGACAGGGTCAGGTACCGCAGGACATAGACCCACAGAACGGTTGCCGAGCCATATATGGCAAAGGCGGTCAAAAGAAAGGGGTCGAACAGAGTTTGAACGAGCCCCATCAATCCAGAGGCCTCGCGCCCGTCGATCCGGTTCCCAGCCAGTTTGAACAAAATCTGCCCGGCCGAAATCATAACCGGCGTGCACAGCAAACCGACCCAGACCAGCGCCGCTGGGGCGGACGACGTCATTGAGGCAGCTCCATCTCGGGGCGATCTTCGCAATAGTAAATGTCGCGCCCCAAATCCTCGCAGACGTGGATTTGGGGGCTGGGGTGCACTGCGCGCAGAAAGCTGTGCGTATACGGGAAAAAGTTGAAGTGAGGGTTGAAGGTAAACCTGCTTTCCCGTTCGCGTGGTACAACGATGATGACGCGTTTGCGTGCGACGCGGCGCAGTTCAGCTATGGCGCGGCGGTAATCCAACAGATGTTCGATTACATGGGTGCAGATGACGGTGTCAAAGCTGTTATCTTCGAACGGCAGCTCTTCGATCCGGGCGGCGACATAGTCGATATTGTCGATCGCGTCCGCATCATCCACCACGAAATCCACCCCTGTCAGATGCGTAACATCCGGACGCGCGGCCTTGAGGCGTTGCAACAGAACGCCGGTGCCGCAACCGACATCGCAAATACTCTGCCCGACGATGTCTTCGGCGATCCGTTTGATGCAGGCCTCGGAGTTGTCGGTGCCCTGATGCACGCGCGGATGATCGCGATAGAGTTTCTCGTACTCGTCTTCCGTCAGGTAGGTTGCGCGCTCGCGGAATTCTGCAAGGCGCGTGATGTGATTGCCCCAAACCCTGCACGCAAGCCAATGAAAAGCGGCGCTATCACGCAGGATCGGCGGCAGGACGTCTTCGATCACAAAGCGTATTCGGTTGGTGGTTTCGCGTCGCATCTCGTTTCCTCTGGTGGGGGAGCCTTTGGGTCGCCCCAACTTAGCATTGCCCGGTAAGCGCGTGAAATACGCAGGCCAATCCAGAGCGTACTGCCCGTGTCTTTTTTGTTTCGGGTGGCACAATCATCCCACCAATGTGGCGTCAGTAAGGCTTGTCGGTGAAATAGGCGGTGCAGACAATATGGGTCGAGGGCAAATAGACCGTGCAATTCGCGCCCCTCGCGGGTCTATTCCGGCAGGGTATGGCGCGAATTGCGCTACTGCTTTATTGACTCATGCTGCACTGGCACAATAGGAGGGGCCGGTCCGGTTACATGGGGTAACCGGGACACCTTTCCCGATGGAGCATATTGAAATGACTGAACTGCGCGAAACCGCGATGTCGTCCAAGGCCTGGCCTTTTGAAGAGGCGCGCCGGTTGCTCAAACGCTATCAGAAAGGTGCTCCGGAAAAGGGTTATGTGTTGTTCGAAACCGGCTATGGCCCTTCGGGCCTGCCGCATATCGGCACATTTGGCGAGGTGGCGCGGACAACGATGGTCAAACGCGCGTTCGAGGCTTTGTCCGATATTCCCACCAAGCTGATCTGTTTCTCGGACGATCTGGACGGAATGCGGAAGGTGCCGACCAATGTGCCGAACCCGGAGATTCTGGAGCAGCATTTGCAGCGCCCTCTGACTTCGGTGCCTGATCCGTTTGGCACGCATGACAGTTTTGGTGAACACAATAACGCGATGCTGCGGCGGTTCCTCGATACGTTTGGGTTCGAGTATGAGTTCTACTCGGCCAAGGAATTCTACGAGTCCGGACAGTTTGACGAGATCCTCAAGCGTGCAGTTGAGCGCTATGATGAGATCATGGCGATCATGCTCAAAAGTCTGCGTGAAGAGCGTCAGCAGACCTATTCGATCTTCCTGCCGCTGCACCCCGAAAGCGGGCGGGTCATGTATGTGCCGATGAAAAAGGTCTGTGCTGAGACCTACACCGTGACCTTCGATGATGAGACGGGCAAGGAATGGACCGTTCCTGTCACCGGCGGCAACGTGAAGCTGCAGTGGAAGCCGGATTTCGGTGCACGCTGGGCGGCACTGGGCGTCGATTTCGAGATGTATGGCAAGGAACACGCGACCAACGAAAAGATTTATGACTCGATCTGCCGTGCTCTGGGTGGCCGTGCGCCCGAGCATTTCTCGTACGAGTTGTTCCTGGATGAGAACGGGCAGAAGATTTCCAAGTCGTCGGGCAATGGCGTGTCGATTGACGAATGGCTGACATATGCGCCGACCGAGTCGCTGGCCTATTTCATGTACCAGAAGCCCAAAACGGCCAAGCGGATGCATTTCGATGTGATCCCGAAAGCCTATGATGAGTATCATCAGCAGCTACGTGCCTATCCAGGGCAGGACCTGAAGGCGCAATTGAACAATCCGGTCTGGCATATTCATGGTGGGGATGTGCCGGAGTCGACTCTGATAGTGCCGTTTGCGATGCTGCTGAATCTGGCATCGGTTTCGGGGGCGGAAGACAAAGAAACGCTTTGGGGCTTTATCCGCCGCTATGCGCCGGAAGCGACGGCCGAGAGCCACCCTGATCTGGATCAGGCTGCTGGCTTTGCCGTGCGCTACTTCAACGACTTCGTCAAACCGACGCGCAAGCACCGCGCGCCGACGGATCAGGAGCGGGAGGCGCTGGAAGCGCTTAAAGCTGCCCTTGAAGCCTATGATGGCCCGACCGAGGATGAGGCACTGCAATCGGTGGTCTATTCCATCGGGCGCGAGCGGTTCGATCCCATGCGCGGCTGGTTCACGGCGCTGTACGAAGTGCTGTTGGGCGCTTCACAAGGCCCTCGCTTCGGTGGCTTCATCGCCCTGTACGGCGTGCCCGAGACCATCGCCCTGATCGACAAGGCGCTGGCCGGAGAACTGGTCTGATTTGACCTGAACAGGTGTGAGGCTACCCTCTTTGCAGGAGGTGGCCTCATGCGTCGACTATTGCTTGCGATATCCCTGAGTGCTGGACTGGCGTCAGGAGCGTTTGCGCAAAGTGCCGAGATCGAGGCGAACATCGCGGCGCAGATACAGGCCTTCAAGGCGGATGATTTTGCCACCGCTTTCACGTTTGCCAGCCCCAACATCCAACGTCTGTTCCAAAATCCCGACAATTTCGGGGCCATGGTGCGCAATGGGTATCCCATGGTTTGGCGCCCGGCAGATCTGCGCTTTTTGGAGCTGCGCGAGAGAGCCGGTGCTTTGTGGCAGAAGGTTATGATCACCGACGACAATGGGCGCGTGCACATTTTAGACTATCAGATGATCCCTCTGGACGGCGGCTGGAAGATCAATGGTGTTCAACTGTTGGGCACCGCCGACCCGGCGGCGTGAAGCAACACCACCGTTACGGTGGGATGAGCCGTAGTTAATTTCCTTTCGATACCCAGATTGTCGCGTTCGGGGCGGACCTGAACACGAGGATTGGACGCGTCGCCAAGTTTACGCGGCGCGATTGAGAAAGGGTTTACAATGAACAAGGCAATCACCGACGGCATCGTGTTCATGCCGCCTCAATTCGCGAATGGCTTGAACGTCTGGTCTGCGGGGGATGGGACGCCCGGGTCGCCCACATATGGTGGATCCGGAAACGGGGTATTCGTGTCGGCGGACGCCGATTTTGGCGGCTGTCTCGAGATTACGAAGGTGAACGCCACGCAGCAATTGCGATATATGGGGCAGACGCCGATATTGCCCGGATGCTATTTGCAGATCAAAGCCCGGGTCAAAGCGGTCAGCGGCCCGTTGCCGTCTGTGCGCATCGCGGCCTGGGCCGGGGGTGCAGGCGACGCGCATGTGACGGGTGTCGTGGAACAGGGGTCAGCCACTCAATTGTCAGGCCACGGCGCCGTGCATGAGATCACGGCGATTGTCGGCACCGGCAAACGTCCGGGCGTGGACATGCCTTGGGGGGTTGCCGCCCTGTACGGTCACTTCGGCCTGGATATCGAGGGGGCCAACGGAGCGCTGGTCCGCGTCGACGACCTGGAAATCACCGATATCACCGGTGTTTTCCTGCGCGAGATGATCAGCCTTGTGGATGTGCGGGATTATGGCGCCATCGGCGACGGTGTAACGGACAATTCCACTGCGTTTGTAGCAGCGGATCAGGCAGCGGCTGGTCGCCGGATTTACGTTCCTAAGGGGACCTATCATCTGGCGCAAAACACCAGCATGTCGTCCGAGATGGACTTTGAAGGCACCGTCACGATGCCGGATGACAAGATGCTGTTTCTGACAAAGGATTTCCATCTGCCTGCCTATATCTCGGCTTTCGGAAACGAAGAACTGGCGTTCAAAAAGGCGTTTCAGGCCCTGTTGAACAACTCGGACCATGATTCTCTGGATTTGGGTGGGCGCAAGATTTCAGTGACCGCGCCAATCGATATGGCGGCGGCTGTTCCCAACAAGCAGAGTGGTTTTTCGACCCGCCGGGTGATCCGGAACGGCCAGTTCGATGTCAAAAGCAGCTCGGCCTGGAATACTGAGACGTTCACGTCGACAGCGACCTATGATCCTGCGAACAAAACACGCCTGACGAATGTTGCGAACGTCGCCAATATTCCTGTTGGCTCCTACGTCACCGGTAATGGTGTAGGGCGTGAGATCTATGTGCGGTCAAAAAACGTCGGGGCCGGTGAGATTACGCTGAGCGCGTCGCTGGTCGGAGTGTCGGGGACTCAGACATTCTCGTTCTATTCCTACAAGTACCTGCTGGATTTCAGCGGGTTCAGCACGCTCAGAAAATTCGGAATGGAGCAGATTGAATTTCAGTGCAACAGCCAATGCAGCGGAATCCGTTTGGCCGCCTCGGGCAGCACTTTTTCGTTGAACGACTGTTTCATCAGTCGGCCCAAACATCGGGGGATCACTTCGACCGGGACAGGGTGCAAGGGGATGTTGATCGACAATTGCCAATTCCTGTCCTCAGAGGAATCTTTTACCGTACCGAACCGCCAGTCCATCGCTCTGAACACCAATTCAAACGATGTTAAGCTGCGCCACAACCGCGCGGTACGCTTCAAACACTTCGCGGTTCTGGGTGGTGACAACAACCTTGTCCTGGGCAACCATTTCTTTCAGGGCGACAGTATCCCGCAAGGTTCGCGCACAGCCGGGCTGATCATGATCGGCACCTACAACAGTTCCACCATCGCCGAGAATTATGTCGACAATTGTTTTGTCGAATGGACCAACGAACGCGATCCGGTGCCGACCTATTCCAGGGGCTATTCCTTTAGCGCGATGAGCATCACGGACAACATTTTCTATTGCAGCGAGGCGCCTTCCTGGTTCAGCCACATCGTTATTCGCCCCTATGGGCCCGGACATTTCCTGAATGGTCTGGCGGTGACCGGCAATAAGTTCCGTGCCTCAAGCGGGTCCATTGAGAGGGCCGAGAGGGTGGATACGTCGATTGCCGATCTGAACAAGGACAGGTACACGAATGTAACCTTCCAGAACAATACCTATCACGGTGTCACAAAAAAATCTGCGCATCCGCTGAGGATCCGCCACGAACAAAACACGGCCTCCAATTTTTGGACTATCCCGTCAAATGGTGAGTTGCCGTTCCTAGGCAAGGCCCGCAGTTGCGATGGTGTTACGATGGTCGGCATTGGTGTTTACGGAGTATTCAGCGACTTTATATTCAACGCTCCTCAGGTCGTGCCAGAACAAGGTACAGGTGGCGACAGCTTGCTTTTGCGCTGGCCGGTCCACGCGAGAGGTGAAGTGTCGGTTCTGATGCGAATGGATCGGTAAAACCTGATCTGGCCACCCGGTGCCGGGTGGCCAACTCACGTCAATACGCACGGCACCCTCAGGCGCGACGCGAGAAGCGACAAGGAAATAAGCGACGTTTCTTTTCGATGTGTTAGGCTTAGGAAAAGAAATGGAGAATCCCGATGCTGAAAATCGCCAAAAATGCCAGTGTTCAAACAGTTATCACCACCTTTGAAATGACCCCGGGCACCTGTCAGGATCTTCTGGAAGCCCTGACCGATGCCTATGCAGAATTCATTTCAAAGCAGCCAGGTTTTGTTTCCGCCGGGTTGCACGTCAATGATGCGCAAACCCGGATTGCCAACTATTCGCAATGGCAGCGCCGTGAAGATTTCCTTGCCATGTTGCGGACGCCTGAAATGCGTGACCGCAACCGCAAAATCAATGAACTCTGCAAGAGCTTTGAGCCGGTCATGTATGATGTCGCAGAGACGTTCTGAAGTTCCTGACCTGAATCAAGGCCATTATTGTTTGAATGGTTCACAGTGAGCCTGCAAAACGGAGGCTCACGCTATGTATCACAACATTCTGGTCCCCATTTCTTTCGACGCTGAAAGAGACACGTCCGGGCCGATGAAGCTGGCCCAGGTTCTGGCCACGCCAGACGCGCAGGTGACATTGCTGCATGTGGTCGAGCATATTCCGAACTATGCGATCTCGTACATGCCAACCGAATACCTGACCGAGGCACGAAAGGCGATTCAGGCCGAGTTGGATGAGCTGGCATCGCGCCTGCCGAATGCAAGGGGTTTGGTGATTGAAGGGCATTCCGGCCGAACCATTCTGGACTGGGCCGAGGCGAACCATCCCGATCTGATCATAATGGCCTCGCACAGGCCGGGAATGCAGGACCTGCTGCTTGGGTCCACCGCGTCGCATGTCGTGCGCCACGCGGGATGTGCCGTGCATGTGGTTCGCTGAAGGCTAGAAATCCAGAGCGGTCAGGCGATAGGCCTTGCCAAAACCGCCGTTCAATAGGCCGTCCTGAACGGTGAACCTGACAAAGCTGAAATCCGCGAAATCGACATACAGTTTCGCTTTGGGGCGCTGGGCCAGATAACGGGCCCGCAATTCAGCATAGCCTTCCATGTCCCGGTGAACCGGTTGAGCGATTACGTGCAGGGTCAGGCGCGGATGGGTCAGAGGGTCGCCGTTGTCCGCAGGTTCTCCGACCAGAAGGGCGCAGTTGGGGTTGGCGTTCAGCGCCCGGGTATGCTCTGCCAGAGTGGAGATCAGCGAAATCGGCCTGCCCGTTTCATCAGTGGCTAGTGCGATCCGAGAGATCGACGGCAACCCTGTTTCAAGACGCAATACGGCCAGGGCCGCAAACTGAGCTTGCGCGAGTAACTCCTGCGCCTGCGCCCGTACTGCTTCGTCTGGCGTCAGATAGGGGTTGGGTTCAGTCATTCGGTTGGTCCGCCGGGAATGTGCGTGGGTGTGAGTTTGTTCCCGGTACCTGATCTGAGTGCAGTTCTTTCTTTCGTCTCATTTGATTTTGCGATGCCTCGGCTTTGCCACATATCGGGGTTATAGGTCAGGGAATGCTGTTCAAGAAACCCCCGCAGGATGCACCTGACCTGAATCCACGGTCGTCCAAACGTCACCAACGTGCCGAGGCTGTGCGCAGGCAGGCGTTGTCGCCTGTTCGCATCCTGCTCATGATCTTGTTGCTGCCCTTGACCACGATGTTGATTGCCACCGGCGTCTTTCTTCGGTTGTCCGAATATGAGCAGGACGAGGCGGTGATTCACCTGATTGCACTGGCAGGATGCGACGCGACGCAAGCCATGGGGATTGGACCCTTCCGGGAAGGTCAACCGGGATATCACAAACGCAACGACCCGGATGGCGATGGGATCGCCTGCGGTATCGCCAGTGCGCCGGGCGTGAACGCGCCGCAGGTTCAGAACAGTCCGGAGTCGCGCGAACGCTCGGTCGGGAACGCCAAATTCGTGCGTCCTTGACCGGATTTCCGATCTTGTCCACAGGTTGTGGCTGCCGCAGTGGGCTATCGTCTGACCTGTGAGTGTTCGGGATTTCGACTTGATGTGTTAATTTCTACTGGCTCGGTCTGGTTTCCGCGCTGTGGTAAAGCGGACATGTATCCCTAACCTTTCATCGCCTGTAGCAATTCTAGTAACCCCTTGCGGTCGTCGTCATCGGCGTAGTCGCCAGTGGCCAGCCGTTCAGCGATGCGCAATCGCAGGCGTTCCTGCTGGGTGCGCACCTCTTCGCCTGCGGTCTCGGCCAGGGTCTTCATGATCATCGCCACCGCCTGCTGGCGCTTGGTGGTGGGGTTGGCGATGTAATCGACAAGGCTCTGCTGCCCGGAATCGAGGATGTTTTCGGCCAGATTTCGCAACTGCTCACCATTGGGCAGCAGCGGGGCGGGGGCACCCTCGGGTGGCAGGATTTCCGGCACGCTGCGCGGGGTTTCGGCCAGAGCGTTCGCACCGTCAACAAAGGCCTCGGTGATCATCCGGGTGATCCTGATCGCGCGCGGGTCCTTGAACAGGGCCGAGGCGATGGCCACGCCGTAATCCGTATAGACCCACGGATTAACCCGCCGCCCGCCGCGGCCCTTGGGCTTTGAGATCACATTCTGTGATTGCAAATCGGCAACCTCGGCATCGGTCAGCTGAAAGCGGTAGCCCTCGAACAGGTCGGTGTTGCGCGAGACGGCCTGATTGAAGGCGCTGACGGATTTTCCGTAGAACTGCGCCAGATCCTCGGCCAGTACGACACGGGTGCCGCGCACTCGGTGAATAGCGCTTTGGACCTCATGCGTGGAGGGCAGATTTTTAGGGTTCGTCATGGCAACCGTTTGGAATCACAATTTGTGATTTCAAACGTGGCGGAGGGAGCGCTGGCCTGCAAGGTTGGAGTGTGGTTTCTGATTCCTCCTAAGTACGAAAAGGAATGGTCGATACTTGCAGTTTTGGCTTCAAGTTCGGTTTCTCAATCTTATCAAGAAGAATGCTTGCGGCCCGTTTACTAAGAGGAGAGGCCGCTCGTGGGCCAATGATTATTGAATGAACCACATTCTCAAAGTCTAACCTGAGGCTACCCGGACCTTGATCTTCAGTTAGAGCAAGTTTGAGCTTCGGCTCCAAACCTTTAGGACCATTGAAGAAGTCGATCATGCCAGTAAATCTATCAGAACTATCCAGATTGGGCATGTACACAAGTCGCCACTCACGCTCTTCTTTGAATCCGCGATGCTTTGCAAAAACTGCAGCTAATGCCACTCTGCGAAAAACAACATGCGCCAATCCCCCGGCTTCATCAATCGAGATGGTTTCTGATTTGATTGCCGCTGCCAGTCGGCAAATCATGTCTCTGATGCGTTCGACGATTTCTTCATTCGTCAGATAACGGACCTCAGACAAAATAAGAGGAGAATTCTGTTCGAGCACTAACGCACCAGTGTCAAAAGCGATGGCGGCACCGTTTCCAAAATCACCATAACCCCTCCACATGCTCAATTTACCATCCGGTAGTTCGGACGGGTCGTGTTCTGAGAAGCAAGTAATAAAAAGGTTAAGAACCTCTTCAGTGTCGAAATAATCGTACTGCCCATTCAGGGCGGAAAGAAACTCTCTGTGAACGCTTTCGCTATCAAAAGCATCCCTTAGTAACGGACTAGCATGAATTTCCAAGATTGCCCGATTAATGAGAAATCCCACTTCTTGGTGGTCATTCATGTTAAGAGGGCTGGACATCCACAAACATGGTTTTGTCAGAATTTTCTGAATAACGTCAATCGTGGTATAATGAACCAATAGCGGTTTTGAACTTTCAATGTCACGATTACTCTGTAGATCGCTGGTTAGTTTATTCCAAAATCTTAAAAATTTTTCTTTTTCCATCATGCTCTTATCTTTTTCGCCTCTTCACATTCCCACCCCGCTGCCCCGGGCGTCCAGCCGTTGACCGTCCACGTGATTTCACCGCGTCTTCCGAGGCTTTCTCGACCGCCCATTGGCGTGCCATGGGGTCGTCGGCGACGGCCAGATCGACCGCTTCCAGACGTTTGATCTCATCCCGGATGTTGGCGGCCTCTTCGAATTCCAGGTTCTCGGCGGCTTTGCGCATCTGCTCGCGCAACCCGTCCAGATGAGCCTCCAAATTCGCGCCGTGCATCGGTTTGTCGATGGTGGCGGTGACGCGGTTCATGTCGACGTCGCCCTCGTAGAGACCGGCCAGAACGTCCTCGACATTCTTCTTCACCGTCTCAGGGGTGATGCCGTGCTCCTCGTTATAGGCGAGTTGCTTGGCGCGGCGGCGGTTGGTTTCGCCCAAGGCGCGTTCCATCGAGCCGGTGATCTTGTCGGCATACATGATGACCCGGCCATCGGCGTTCCGCGCAGCACGTCCGATGGTCTGGATCAGCGAGGTTTCCGAACGCAGGAAGCCTTCCTTATCCGCGTCCAGAATGGCGACCAGTCCGCATTCCGGGATGTCGAGCCCTTCACGCAGCAGGTTGATCCCGACCAGAACGTCGAACGCCCCCAGCCGCAGGTCGCGTAGGATTTCGATGCGTTCCAGCGTGTCGATGTCCGAGTGCATGTAGCGCACTTTGATGCCCTGTTCGTGCAGGTATTCGGTCAGGTCCTCGGCCATGCGTTTGGTGAGCGTGGTGACCAGTGTGCGGAACCCGTTGGCGGCGACCTTGCGCACTTCGTCCAGCAGGTCGTCCACCTGCATGCTGACGGGGCGGATTTCGACCTCTGGGTCCAGCAGGCCGGTGGGGCGGATCACCTGTTCAGTAAAGACGCCGCCGGTCTGCTCGATCTCCCACTTCGCCGGGGTGGCCGAGACGAAGACGGATTGCGGGCGCATGGCGTCCCATTCCTCGAACTTCAGTGGGCGGTTATCCATGCACGACGGCAGGCGGAACCCGTGTTCGGCCAGCGTGAACTTGCGCCGATAGTCGCCCCGGTACATGCCGCCGATCTGCGGGACGGAGACGTGGGATTCGTCGGCAAAGACGATGGCGTTGTCGGGGATGAATTCGAACAGGGTCGGGGGCGGTTCGCCCGGTGCGCGGCCTGTCAGATAGCGCGAATAGTTCTCGATCCCGTTGCAGACGCCGGTGGCCTCAAGCATTTCAAGATCGAAGTTGGTACGCTGCTCCAGACGTTGGGCTTCCAACAGTTTGCCTTCGCCCACCAGTTGGTCCAGCCGGATGCGGAGTTCCTTTTTGATCCCGATGATGGCCTGCTGCATCGTCGGTTTCGGCGTCACGTAGTGCGAATTGGCATAGACGCGCACCTGCTCCATGGTGGCGGCGCGTTCGCCGGTCAGCGGGTCAAATTCGGTGATGGTTTCCAGTTCCTCGCCGAAAAACGAGAACTTCCACGCGCGGTCCTCAAGGTGGGCGGGCCAGATCTCCAGTGAATCGCCGCGTACCCGGAACGAGCCACGCTGAAACGCCTGATCGTTGCGGCGGTACTGCTGCGCGACCAGATCGGCCATCACCTGCCGCTGGTCGTAGTCCTTCCCGACCTTTAGGTCCTGCGTCATCGCTCCGTAGGTCTCGACCGAGCCGATACCGTAGATGCAACTGACCGAGGCCACGATGATCACGTCATCGCGTTCCAGCAACGCGCGGGTGGCCGAGTGGCGCATGCGGTCGATCTGTTCGTTGATCTGCGATTCCTTCTCGATATACGTGTCGGACCGCGGCACATAGGCCTCCGGCTGGTAGTAGTCGTAATAGGACACGAAGTACTCGACCGAATTCTCGGGGAAGAAGCCCTTGAACTCACCATAAAGCTGCGCCGCCAGCGTCTTGTTCGGAGCCAGAATGATAGCCGGGCGCTGTGTTTCCTCGATCACCTTGGCCATGGTGAAGGTCTTGCCCGTTCCGGTCGCGCCCAGCAGAACCTGATCGCGCTCACCGTCCAGAACACCGCCTGCCAGTTCCTTGATCGCCGTTGGCTGGTCGCCCGCCGGGTTGAATTCGGTATGCATCACGAATTCCTTGCCGCCTTCCAACTTCAGGCGGGCGCGGACGTCTTCGGTGGTCAGCTGGGTCTTGTCGGAATGTGCATAGGCCATCAGAGGGGATTCCTTTCGCGCCTGATTTTGGTCTGTTTTTGTTCTTGTTCAAGGGGGCATTTGCAAACCCGGAAATTGCGACAATTGCGGACTTGCCCGCAGGTCCCGCGTGGCGCATAAACATTCCTGTCCAAGTGAGTACGGAGAGGCGACATGCGCGCACGGATTTACCAGCCCGCAAGGAATGCGATGACCTCGGGAATGGCCAAGACCCGCAAGTGGGTTCTGGAATACGCCCCGTCATCTGCGCGTGAAGTTGATCCGCTGATGGGTTGGACTTCGTCCGATGACACGCAAACCCAGATTCGCCTCAAATTCGACACCAAGAAAGAGGCGATGGATTACGCCAAGGACAATGGGATCGATGCGCAGGTCAGCGAACCGCACACGCGCAAGCCCAACCTGCGCGCACGGGGGTACGGTGAAAACTTTGCCACCGATCGGCGTAGCCCGTGGACTCACTGAATGATCGACATCCGCGAGGCTGATCCGACCTCGGACGCACTGCGCCCGATTGTCGAAGCTCATTTTGCCCACAGCGAATCGGCAGGGCCTGCGGAAAGCAACCACACGATGAACGCCGAAGCATTGGCCGGACCGGGGATACGGTTCTGGGCGATTTACGAAGGGCAACACCCTTTGGGGTGCGGCGCGTTGAAAGCGTTGCCCGATGGTACGGCTGAGGTGAAATCGGTGCATATCCTTGCACAGGCGCGGGGGCGTGGGCTGGCGCGCGTGATAATGAATCACCTGGCCGAATTGGCGCGTGATGAAGGTGTCGAAGCCTTGGTTCTTGAAACCGGGGCAGACCATCTTCGGGAATATGATGCGGCCCGCAAGCTCTACGAAGTGTTGGGTTATTCCTATTGCGGGCCCATCTTCGGGTACAGTGACGACCCGAACAGCGCATTCATGCGCTTGGCTCTTGAACCTCGCCCATAAAAACCGCAAGAAGGGTGCAGCGGTCCCTTAGCTCAACTGGATAGAGCAGCTGACTTCTAATCAGCAGGTTGAGGGTTCGAGTCCTTCAGGGATCGCCATTTTCGAACAGAAATCAAACACGTATGCAGGACAATCTTGCATGGCGCTGTTGTGGCTGCTTGGTGTGGTATGAGGGGCTGGGCGAGGGGGTCGTGCCAGCCCCTCTAAGGGGTCACAGAGTGGTAATGTGTGTTCCTTAACCAATCTTTAACCTGATTCACCCTTTTGCGAAATTGGGGGATTCCCGTAGGGCCTTTTTTGCGCGGATTTCAGCGTGCGAGATACCACCGACGAACAAGAAGGCAGGGACGGTTTGCAGAGTTCCATGGGGTCTTTCGGGCTTCACAGCACAATAGTAGCGAAGTTGCGAAAAAATATATTGCAACCGGTTGCAAAGAGAATCATTGTTACGCACAGCAACAAGATTCGGGAGAGTTGCATGTTGAACGTCGGATTGCTGGGTGCCGGACGCATTGGGCGTGTTCACGCACAGGCTATTTCATCCCATCCGGGCAGCACACTCAGTGCAATATCTGATGCCGTGCCCGAGGCCGCGGAAAGCCTTGCCAATGAATACGGCGCAGATGCACGTAATTCTGACGAAATCATTGCCGATCCGGGCATTGATGCGGTTCTGATTGCAACCCCGACGGACACGCATTCTGATCTGATTGAGGCTGCAACAAGCGCGGGCAAAGCCGTTCTGTGTGAAAAGCCTGTTGATTTGGACCTGCAACGCGCAATGGATTGTCTGAATACTGTCTCAGATCGCGGCCAGCCTGTGATGATTGGGTTTAACCGGCGGTTCGATCCCAATTTCGCGGCCCTGAAAGCCGGGTTGAACGCTGGTGAAATCGGCAAGGCAGAGTTGCTGTCGATCACTTCCTTTGATCCGGCCCCCCCTCCTGTCAGCTACGTAAAAGTGTCGGGCGGATTGTTTCGGGACATGATGATTCATGATTTCGACATGGCCAATTTTCTGATGGGTGATGTGCCCAAGACGATATCGGCGGTCGGATCTTCGCTTGTGGATGCGGACATCGGTGCTGCCGGTGATGTGGATACGGCAGCGGTCACAATGACTTATGCGGATGGCCAGATTGTGGTCATCAAGAATTCGCGTCGGGCCGCCTATGGCTATGATCAGCGGGTTGAAGTGCTGGGGTCCGAAGGGCTGCTACAAGCGCATAACATGCTGGAAAACACCGTCGTAAAATCGACGGTGGACGGCGTTGTGGGGGCAAAGCCAACTTATTTTTTCCTGGAACGTTACATGCCTGCCTACCGGGTCGAGTGGGCTGCTTTTGTTGAAGCCGTCCAAGGCGGGTCCGAGGTTCCGGTCACCTTGCAGGACGGGGTAGCCGCGTTGGCGATGGCTGAGGCTGCAACCCTGTCGGCGCAGGCAGGAAAACCTGTTCGGCTGGAAGAAATTTTGAAACCGGTTGCAAAATGATCGAAATGCTTCAAACTTACGTTAGCTCGGCCCAACGCCGCAGCCACTGAGATTCGGCAAGGCCGGATGATTGGGGCCGGGACCCCAACAGAAGATCAAACTGAACCACTGGGAGGAAACTGAAATGAAGAAATTCGTTAAAGGTGCACTTGCTGCGGGGGCACTGGCCCTTGCTACACCAGCATTTGCGCAGGAAATCGTGGTCGTGTCGCACGGCCAGGCCAATGACGCGTTCTGGAACGTTGTGAAAAACGGCGTTGAGCAAGCCGGTAAGGACGTCGGCGTGAACGTGGAATACCGCGCGCCAGAAACCTTTGACATGGTGGCCATGTCGCAGTTGATCGATGCTGCGGTGAACCAGGAACCCGACGGCCTGATCGTTTCGATCCCAGATGCGGATGCGCTTGGCCCGTCAATCGAACGCGCTGTTGCCGCCGGTATCCCGGTGATCTCGATCAACTCGGGTTCGGATGTGTCGAAAGAGCTGGGCGCGTTGCTGCACGTGGGTCAGGATGAGTTCGATGCCGGCAAGGCCGCCGGTGAGGAACTGGCTTCGATGGGCGGTAAAACGGCGATCTGTGTGAACCACGAAGTCGGTAACGTTGCACTGGACCTGCGCTGCGCTGGTTTTGCAGAAGGTTTTGGTGGTAATGTCGAAGTTCTGCCGACCTCGAACGACCCATCGGAAATCGAGTCGAAGGTTGCCGCCGCTCTGGCCGCTAACGAGGCGGTTGATACCGTGATGGCACTGGGTGCAAGCTCGGCCGGCGAGCCGACTGTTGCAGCCGTCAAAGGCTCGGGCCGTGATGTGAACGTTGCATCCTTCGACCTGTCGGCCAACTTCCTGCAATCGATCGCGGACGGTGACGCAGCCTTTGCCATCGACCAGCAGCAGTATCTGCAAGGGTACCTGTCGGTCAACTTCATGGGTCTGCACGCCAAATACGGCCTGATGCCCGGTGGTAATGTTCCTTCGGGTCCGAACCTGATCACTCAGGACAAGGCTGCTCAGGTGATCGAGCTGTCGTCACAGGGCATTCGTTGATCTGCTCTTGAACCTGAACAAAACGGAGCGGCGCCGCAGCGCCGTTCCAACCCAAATGGGAGGAAACGATGAGTGACTCAGCTCAAATCGCCGGAGACGAAAGGGTCAAAAAAGAACCTTTCATGACCAAGCTCATGAAGCGGCCCGAACTCGGTGCGATGGCCGGTGTAGTCCTGGTGATAATCTTCTTCGCAATCACGGCAGACGAGTCGATGTTTACCCTGGCCGGGATCATGAATTTCATGACCCCAGCGGCTCAGCTGGGTATTCTGGCAATCGGCGCGGCCCTTCTGATGATCGGGGGCGAGTTTGACCTGTCCATCGGTTCGATGGTGGCATTCGCGGGCCTGTTCTTTGGGGTTTGCGTGGTCACATGGCAATTGCCTTTGATCGTCGCCATTCCCATGACATTTGTGTTTGCGGCCTGCGTCGGTGCGATCAACGGAAACATCGTGATCAGGTCCGGGTTGCCGTCCTTTATCGTGACTCTGGCCTTCCTGTTCATCCTGCGTGGTTTGTCACTGGTCGGGCTCAAGGCCGCGACCGGAGGGTCGACCCAGCTGCGCGGCGTGCGCGATGCGGTTGAAAACGATTGGCTGGCGCCGTTCTTTTCGGGCGAAGCCTTCGGCGGCCTGTTCGCTTGGCTGGCCTCCAACGGGATGATCGATACCTTCAAAAGCGGCGCGCCCAAAGTGCCCGGTATCCCGGTCGAAATCCTGTGGTTTATTTTTCTGGCCCTTGCGGCCACTTACGTGCTGTTGCGCACTCCTGCGGGGAACTGGATTTTCGCGTCGGGCGGTGACAGCACGGCAGCGTCGAACTCTGGTGTACCTGTAAGCCGGGTCAAGGTTTCGCTGTTCATGCTCACCGCCTGCTGTGCGGCACTCGTGGCCATCATAACCGTGATCGACGCGGGCTCGACCGATGCGCGTCGTGGTTTCCAAAAAGAGTTTGAGGCGATCATCGCTGCCGTGATCGGTGGCTGTCTGCTGACAGGCGGCTATGGCTCGGCCATTGGGGCGTTCTTTGGCTCGATTATTTTCGGCATGGTCGTCATCGGCCTGACCTATACGGACTTCGATCAGGATTGGTTCCAGGTCTTCCTTGGCGCGATGCTGTTGATTGCGGTTCTGTTCAACAACGCGATCCGCAAACGCGTAACCGGGGAGCGCTGATATGACCGAAGATACCAAGTTCCATCATGGCGATGCCGCCGGTGATCAGGCGCCCATCGTTCAGATGAAAGACATCGAAAAGCACTTTGGCAACATCATCGCGTTGGCGGGCGTCAGTTTTGACGTCAAACCGGGTGAATGCCACTGCTTGCTGGGCGATAACGGTGCCGGCAAGTCGACCTTCATCAAGACCATGTCCGGGGTGCACAAACCCACCAAGGGTGAGATCTTTTTCGAAGGCCAACCGCTGCATTTCGACACCCCTCGGGACGCGATGGAAGCGGGCATTGCAACGGTGTTCCAGGATCTGGCGATGATCCCGCTGATGAGCGTCACGCGAAACTTCTTCATGGGGCGCGAACCGACCAAGGGCAAAGGCCTGTTGAAGCGGTTCGATGTCGAACAGGCAAATCATGTCTGCATGGAAGAGATGCGCAAGATGGGCATCAACCTGCGCGGCCCGGATCAGGCCGTTGGCACCCTGTCAGGTGGTGAGCGTCAGACGGTCGCAATTGCCCGCGCCGTGTATTTCGGTGCCAAGATTTTGATCCTGGACGAACCTACTTCGGCTCTTGGTGTGCGTCAGACTTCCAATGTTCTGGCCACTATCGACCGGGTGCGCAGCCAAGGCGTCGGTGTTGTTTTTATTAGCCACAACGTGCGCCATGCGCTTGCGGTGGGTGACCGTTTTACCGTGCTGAACCGTGGTAAAACGCTGGGCACGGCCAAACGAGGTGAAATCACCCCCGAAGAGCTGCAGGACCTGATGGCAGGTGGTCAGGAAATGGCCGAGCTGGAAGGCTCGCTGGGCGGTACGATCTAAACATCTTAAAATTCGGGTGCCCCCACGGGGGCATCCATCGGGTTGTGGCACCTGACGCCACTCTGTTTTCAGGCTCTGGTAAAAGGCCTGACACCTTCGCAAATGAGAAAACCCGCGGACCGCCATTGGCGGCGTTGTGTTGAAAGGGATCATGATGAGCAAGACAGTCCGACTGACCGCGGCGCAGGCTCTGGTGCGCTATCTTGGGGCGCAGATGAACGAGGCCGGAGAGCCCTTTATCGCAGGTGTCTGGGCGATTTTCGGCCACGGCAACGTGGCCGGACTGGGTGAGGCGCTGCATGGCGTGAAAGACAGTTTGCCGACCTATCGCGGCCATAACGAACAGACCATGGCGCATTGTGCGATTGCCTATGCCAAGCAACTGGGCCGGCGACGCGCAATGGCTGTGACCTCGTCGATCGGGCCGGGGGCCACCAATATGGTCACGGCTGCCGCGTTGGCGCATGTGAACCGTTTGCCTGTTTTGTTGCTGCCCGGCGATGTGTTTGCGACACGTGGGCCCGATCCGGTGCTACAGCAACCCGAAGTATTCTCGGATGGGACCATAAGTGCGAATGACTGTTTCAGACCGGTCAGCCGGTACTTCGACCGTATCACGCGCCCGGAACACCTGTTGACGGCCCTGCCGCGTGCTTTCCGTACGATGACGGACCCCGCAGATTGCGGGCCGGTGACACTGGCCTTTTGTCAGGATGTGCAGGCCGAGGCTTACGACTATCCCGAAAGCTTCTTTGAGCCGCGCGTCTGGTATCAGCGTCGTATTCGTCCGGACGAAGGTGAATTGGCGCGGGCTGTTGCCGCAATCAAAGCGGCCAAGCGTCCTGTGATCGTTGCTGGTGGCGGCGTGCACTATTCGGACGCGACGGCTGCGCTGCAAAGCTTTGCCGAGGCGCACAACATTCCGGTGGCCGAGACGCAGGCGGGCAAGTCTGCCTTGGCCTGGGATCATCCGCTGAACCTCGGACCCATCGGTGTCACGGGTGGCGAACCCGCCAACGACATCTGTGCCGAGGCCGATCTGGTTCTGGGGGTCGGCACCCGGTTTCAGGATTTCACCACTGGGTCATGGGGATTGTTCGCGAACCCTGAGCGGGAATTGGTCAGCTTGAACACCGCCGCCTACGACGCCGAAAAGCACGGCGCGATGCCATTGCAATCTGATGCTCGGGTCGGTCTGGGTGAATTGACCGCAGCATTGGGCGACCATCGCGCGCCGGAACTACCTGCGACGTTGAAATCCGATTGGTTTGGCAAGGTTGACGCGCTGACCGATGCGCCGACAGACAGCAACGCGCTGCCTACGGATATGCAGGTCATCGGCGCGGTACAGCGGGCGGCCAATGAAAACACTGTTGCGATGTGTGCTGCGGGCACGATGCCGGGTGAGTTGCACAAGCTGTGGAAAGCGCCGCGCCCCGGTGCCTATCACATGGAATATGGTTTCAGCTGCATGGGTTATGAGATCGCGGGTGCCATGGGGATCAAGTTGGCCCAGCCGGATCGCGACGTGATCTGTTTTACCGGAGACGGTACGTACATGATGGCCAATTCCGAAATGGCGACAGCGGCGATGATGGGTATTTCCTTCACCGTTGTCGTCACCGACAACCGTGGTTTTGGCTGCATCAACCGTTTGCAGATGGGCACAGGCGGGGCCGAGTTTAACAACCTGCTGGATCACACGGTTCATGAGACGGCGTCAGCCATCGACTTTGCAGCCCATGCCGCGGCGATGGGGGCGACTTCGGTCAAGGTCGGCTCAATTGCCGAGCTCGAGGACGCGTTGGCCAAACGCGGCGAGGTCAAAGGCCCTTACGTCGTGGTGATCGATACCGACCCGTACCCCTCGACTGAATATGGCGGAACATGGTGGGAAGTGGCGGTGCCCGAGGTCAGCACCCGCCCCGAAGTGAATGAAAAACGCGCGGCCTATGAAGTCGCCATCAAGGAAAGAAACACGAAATGAGCGTGAAGATCGGTATCTCTCCGATTGCCTGGCAGAATGACGATCTGCCGGATCTGACTGCGGCCTACACGATGGAGCAGGCACTGAAGGAAGCCCGCGAAATCGGCTATACTGGGGTCGAGCGTGGCCAGCGGATGCCCGGCGACACCGAAGGGCTGCGCGCTTATCTGGATGCCAATGACATCGCGCTGTGTGGCGGCTGGTGTTCCGGTGCGTCACTGGTCAATGACTTCGCGACCGAGTGTGAGGCGGTGCGTGAGCAGGTCGAACAGTTCGTCGCCCTGAACAGCCCGTGCATTGTGTATGCCGAATGCTCCAACACTGTGCAGGGGCAGATGGGTACTCCGGTCAACCATCGCCCGAAGCTCTCTAGGGATGAGGTCAGAGCCTATGCCGCCAGGATCACGGAACTGGCGAAATGGATGGCCGATCAGGGCATGCCGATGGCGTATCACCACCACATGGGCACGATTATCGAAAGTGAGGATGACGTGAACTGGCTGATGGACGGGTCGGGCCCCGAGGTAAGCCTGTGCTTTGATACTGGTCACCTTCTGTTTGGCGGCGGCGATGTGATGGCCACGTTGAACCGCTGGGGCGACCGGGTGCATCACGTGCATTTTAAGGATATTCGCCCTCACATCGTGCAGAAAACCCGCGAGAACGACCACAGTTTTCTGGATGCAGTCGTGGGCGGGGCCTTCACGGTTCCAAGCGACGGCTGCATTGACTTTCAGGCGGTCGCTAACGCGCTCAAGGCAATGGACTACGACGGCTGGATCGTGGTTGAGGCAGAACAGGACCCGGCCAAGGCACCACCCTATGAGTACTCCAAAATGGGCTACGACCACATCGTCGATGTGTGCGGCAAGGCAGGGCTGGAGATCACCACATAAGTCACCGCCCCACGGGGCAACACCGAAGCCATGAGAGAGGAGTATGTCATGGTCCATCAGGAACTTGGATATGTCGGCTATTTCGACCGGGAATCCTGTGATCTGGATGAATTCAAGGTGTTGACCTCGCAAAACCTGACACCCGATGCGGTCCCCCATGCCGCATCGGTGAAAAAGAACGTTCCAATATACGACATGAACGCTCTGCGCCCGGTTCTGGCAAATGGCGATCAGCGAACGGCCCTGTTGGCGGAATGGGCCTGGGTTCTGAGCAAATCTGCTGGCGTGGTCGTTCTGAAAGCGGCTTATGCAGACACTTCTGTAATCGACCGGGCGAGCGATGTCTTTCGGCAGATCATCGAGGAAGAGCGTCAGGGGGCCGGCGGCGAAGGGGATCACTTCGCAGCTTCGGGCGCAAATGACCGGATCTGGAATGCGTTGCAAAAACAATGCCTGCGTGATCCGGAGGGGTTTGCGCACTACTTTGGCAACGTGGCAATTGCAGCAGCGTGTGAGGCGTGGTTGGGCCCGAACTACCAGATGACCGCTCAGGTCAATCAGGTGCGCCCCGGCGGCAAGGCGCAACAGGCGCATCGGGATTACCATCTGGGGTTCCAGACGTCAGACAGCGCGGCCCGCTACCCGGCCCATGCCCATCACCTGACCGCTGCGCTGACCTTGCAGGGGGCCGTGGCGCATTGCGATATGCCGGTTGGGAGCGGACCAACCAAGCTGTTGCCGTTTTCGCAGCTTTACGCACCGGGATACCTCGCTTTCCACGACCCGGCGCATCGCGATCATTTCGAGCAGGCCTATATCCAACTGCCACTGAACAAAGGGGATGCGGTGTTCTTCAACCCCGCACTTTTCCACGCGGCGGGTGAAAACAGCAGTGGCGACATTCACAGGATGGCCAACCTGCTTCAGGTCTCGTCAGCCTTTGGTCGCGCGATGGAAGCTGTTGACCGTGCTGCCATGTCCCAGGCCGTGTTTCCTGCGCTGGTGGCCTTGAAACAACGTGGCGACCTGAGTGCCGTGGAAATCGAGGCTGCGATCGGGGCGACGGCCGAGGGCTATCCCTTTCCAACCAACCTTGACACGGATCCGCCGGTTGGTGGCAATGCACCGGACAGTCAGGCCGATATTCTGCGCCGCGCTGTGACAGAGGGATGGAGCGAAGCGGAACTGGCCGACGCCCTTTCGGCCTTACGTACCAGACAGGCCGCTTAAGGCCCAAACGGGCGGGCCACCGTGCCCGCTCCAATCGGAGAAAAACTATGGCAGATCTGCTCAAGAAGCCCTTCGGCACCCGTGGCAAGGTGCATGACATCACACCGGCCAGCGCTGGATGGCGGTATGTGGGTTTCGGGCTTTATCACCTGAAGGCAGGGGACAGTGCGGCCGAGGCCACTGGTGACCGAGAGGTTATTCTGGTGATGGTCGAAGGCAAAGCGAAGATCACCGGTGCCGGGCAGGACTGGGGCGTGCTGGGTGACCGGATGAATGTGTTCGAAAAGACGCCTCCGCATTGCCTGTACCTGCCGAACGGGACGGAGTGGCAGGCGGTGGCTGAAACCGATTGCGTTGTGGCCGTGTGCTCGGCCCCAGGTAAAGGTGGTCATCCGGCGCGTCGGATCGGTCCGGACGGTATAACTCTGACCGAACGCGGCAAGGGTGTGAACACGCGATATATCAACAATATTGCCATGGAGAATGAGGACTATGCCGACAGCCTGTTGGTGACCGAGGTGTTTACACCGAACGGACACTGGTCTTCGTATCCGAGCCACCGTCATGACGAGGATGATTTCCCCCGGATCACCTATCTGGAAGAGACCTATTACCATCGGCTTAACCCTGCGAACGGGTTCGGAATTCAACGTGTCTATACGGATGACGGCCAGTTGGATGAAACGATGGCGGTTTCTGATGGCGATGTTGTGATCGTCCCGCGCGGTCATCACCCTTGCGGTGCGCCTTATGGGTTTGAGATGTACTACCTGAACGTCATGGCCGGACCCTTGCGGAAATGGCGATTTGTACCGGCCCCCGAGGTCGAATGGATCATGGAGCGGGACGGATGAGCATAGATTTCGCCAATTACCCAAGCCTTGCGGGCAAGACGGTTTTCATCACCGGCGGGGCCGGAGGAATTGGCGCGGAAACGGTAAGGGCCTTTGCCAAACAGGGCGCAAAGGTCGGGTTTCTGGACCTCAATGCTGATACCGGGCTTGATTTGCTGTCGGAACTGGACGGCGAGCACGCCTTTGCCCAATGTGATCTGCGCGATATCGAAGCAATGAACGCCGCAATGAGGCAATTGGTTGAAGAGTTGGGCGAGGCAGATGTTCTGGTCAACAACGCCGCTCATGATGATCGTCACGATTGGCGCGAAGTGACGCCCGAGTATTGGGATGAACGCATGGCGACCAACATCCGCCATATGTTCTTTGCCATTCAAGCGGTAGCCCCCGGCATGATCGCCAAGGGCGCAGGCTCGATCGTCAATATTGGGTCGAATTCGTGGTGGGAGGCCGGGGCAGGCTTCCCGGCCTACGCCACCGCCAAATCCGCCGTGCACGGCCTGACCCGCACCATGGCGCGCGAGTTGGGTAACCACCGCATTCGCGTGAATACGGTCGTACCGGGTTGGATCATGACGGACCGGCAGAAAGACCTGTGGGTCACGCCCGAGGCGCTGGCCAAGCAGGTGGATCGCCAATGCTTGCCAGATGCGATCGAGCCGGTCTACGTGGCGCGGATGGTGCTGTTCCTGGCCTCGGAGGACGCAGCCATGTGCAGTGCGGGGAACTTCATGGTTGAAGGCGGCTCGATCTGAATTTTCAAAACACGTGGAGAACTGACATGCCTCAACCCTTTCAACTCGCGGCATGTGCTGAAATGCTGTGGCTCGACAAACCTGTGGACTGGCGCGCCGCGCGGCTGACCGAGATGGGGTTCGGCGTCGGGCTGTGGGACTGGTCAGCGCTGGATCTGGACAAGCTTGAACGCGTTGGCGCGAACTACACGATTATGGACGGATACCTTCAGGGTCGCCTTACGGACGATGAAGGGGCCGACGTGCTGCTGAATTCTGCGCGCGAGACGGCACAGGTTGGCAAGCGTTTGGGCGTGGATCGTTTGAACCTGCACGGCACTGGATTGGGGGATGGTGGAATTCCGATCTGGCAACATGAGGTCGTGACCGGTGACATGTGGCTGAAGGCGCGGGACACGTTGCACCGTATCTGTGATCTGGCTGAGCAGGAAGGTGTTGTTTTTACGATGGAAAACCTGAACTTGCTGGATCACCCCGGTTGCCCGTTTGGATCGACCGGGGATGTTCTGGCTCTGGTTTCCTCGGTCAATCACCCACGCCTGCGGATCAATCTGGATCTTTATCACACACAGATCGGAGAAGGCGACCTGATCCGCTGGTGCGAGAAATGTCTGTCCTGGATCGGAGAGATTCAGGTCGCGGACAACCCCGGTCGGTGTGAACCCGGAACCGGCGAAATCAACTATGCCGCCATTGCACAAGCGCTCAAGGATATGGGGTACCGAGGGCCCGTAGGCATGGAGGCGTACGCGGCGGGCGACCCGGAAACAGCGCTCGAAGCCTTCCGGACCGCCTTTACGCTTTAAGAATTACCGCTGCGGCGGGGCGCCAAAGGCGCGGATCACGGTGCGGGCAGCGGCCTCAACCGGATCGTGGGTTTCCTTCAGGATTGTGACGCGGTCGAACCGATCCGGATCTCGGTTAACGGCCTCACGCATGGCATTCCCGAACGCCATGCGCAGCTCGGTCCCGATGTTGAATTTGCAGATTGAGGTTTCACGCGCCAGCTTCATGCGCTGACCCACCGGCACACCGGAACCGCCGTGGATGACCAGAGGCACCTCGGTCATTGCGTCAATCTCAGCAATGCGCGCTTCGTCCAGACCACCTTCCTTGTTTTGCTGAAGGTGAACATTGCCGACCGAAATCGCCATCGCGTCCACCCCGCTTTCCCGTGCAAATTTCGCGGCTTCTTCGGGGTCCGTGCCGTTTGATCCTTCACCACCCGAGTATCCGACAAAGCCGATCTCACCCTCGCATGAAATCCCGGCGGCGTGGGCCATCTCGGCAATCGCGGCGGTCTCGTCGATATTCTGCTGCAGAGGCTTGCGCGACCCGTCGAACATCAGCGATGTGAACCCACTGTCCAGCGCAATCTTGCAGTCTTCGAATGTGTAGCCGTGATCCAGATGTGCGACCACCGGGACCGAGGCGTTTTCGGCCAGATAGCGGAACATCTTACCCAGAACGGGCAGCGGCGTGTGTTCGCGGCAGCTTGGCCCGGCTTGCAGGATCACGGGGGCATTCTCGGCCTCGGCGGCGGCCACATAGGCGCGCATATCCTCCCAGCCGAGGGTAACCAGCCCACCCACGGCATAGCCTTGTTCAAATGCGGGTTGCAGAACGTCCTTCAGTGTGACGAGGGTCATTTGAACTTCGCGATCATATCTTTGATGCCCGGGATCGTTTCGATCTGATAGGCATGTGTGGGTTGGAAAAACTGCACCAACGAACGCTGGCTCAGGCCGCCGAGGATGGTGAAATAGTACATCTCGTACCCCGGCAGAACGCAGCAGGGATGATAGCCCTTGTCGATGCAGATCGTTGAGCCGTCGACGATGTGATACGCGTCACCCGGCTCGTTATCCTCACGTTGCAGCATTTGTAGGCCCGAGCCCCAGTTGGGCTTGAAGCGGAAATTGTAGGTCTCGTCGTGGCGCGATTCATCCGGCAGGCGGTTGGTATCGTGCTTGTGGCTGGGAAAGCCCGACCAGCCGCCCTGACCGACGGTAAACAGCTCGCTCACCAGCAGGCGACCGACTTTGTCGTGCTGCTTTTGGCCAAGGATATGTTTGATTTTTCGATGGGTTTTGGTGTCATCGCTGCCGTATTGCACAAGGTCGTGGTCGCGCACATCGAAGGGGTCCAGAACCTTGTCGTATCTCGCTCCGGCAATAAACACTTCGGTCTCATCCGACAAGCAGACCATCTGCACTTTCGCACCCACGGGCACGTACGCGCCTTCCGGTTCGCCATCCCAAACGTCTTCGCCCCGTTTGCCCAGCTTGGGGAATGCAACGCCTTCGACGTCCACATCCACACTTCCAGTCGCGGGGACGATGCAGGTCTCATAGCCCGGCACCTGATACTCGAAGGCTTCGCCCTTTTTCAGTTTGACGATGTTGAAATAATTCAACGGAACTGTTGGATCATCGGCATCGACGATGGGTTTGTTCTGATTGTCATAGGGCGCGATGTGCATGGGTAACTCCTATGTGGTCGGACCGGGGTGTGAGGCGAGGAACGCGTCCAACTCCGAGGTCGTAGGCATGGCTGGCGCGCAGCCCGGTTGGGACACGACGATCGATGCACAGGCCGAACCGCGCATGACAGCATCTTTCAGTTCGTGTCCGGCTGCGATTGAGGCCAGCAAACCCGCCATGAAACTGTCGCCTGCGCCTACGGGTTTGATTGCATCGACCGGGTAGATGCCCGTGGTGATCTCCTGCCCGTCAGCAAGTGTTACGGCTCCTTTCGCACCCATCTTGTAAATGACGACGCGTCCTGGCTTTTCAGCCAGTTCGCGGGCCTTGGCAAAGCCCTTGTCGATGCCGCCCGCCATAAAGCCAAACTCTTCGTCATTGCCGACGATCAGATCGCTCAACTCTCCCGCCCGGGACAGGACGTCGGCGGCAACCTCGGGGGATGGCCAGCTATAGGGGCGATAGTCGATGTCGAATACAATCGGCAAACCTGCCTGTCGCGCGTTGTCAAAAGCGCGGAACGTGGCGCTGCGCGAAGGTTCAGAGGCAAACACTGTTCCGGCGGAAAGAACGGCCGAGAACGTGCTGTAATCGACCTTGTCCACATCTTGTTCGGTCACCTGAAAATCAACGGCACCGTTGCGATAGATGACATTCTGGAAATCCTCGGTGCGACTTTCGTAAATCGCAAGCGAAGTGCGGTACTCACCCCCCAGAACACGGATATAGGACGTATCCACACCGTAATGCTGAAGCCGGTTCAGACAGAACCGTCCAATCGCGTCGTCCGAGACTGACGTGATCAGCGACGCCTGACTGCCCAGCTTGATTAACCCAGCGCATATGTTTGCGGACGAACCGCCCAGATCGGCATGAAACGTGTCGGCATCCTCGCTTTTGACGTCAATGGGGTCCGCATACATATCCATGCCTGCGCGCCCGAAAACGGCGAAGCGGTTTCCTTTGATACCGTCTATCAAAGCGCTCAAGTCATGTCCTCCGGCAAAATGGGGTCGGCAAAGTTTGGACCTTGCGTTGAATCGATTCACACGATACTGATTTTGCAACCGGTTGCAAATACAATGTGCGAGGCCGTAGCAGATGCCAGAAATCGGAATTGGAATCGTGGGTGGCGGCTATATGGGCAAGGCCCATTCCGTTGCCATGTCCGCTGTCGGCGCGGTGTTCAACACGGCTCTGCGCCCGCGTCTTGAGATGATCTGTGCCTCAACCCCCGACAGCGCTGAACGATATCGGACGGCCTATGGGTTTAACCGCGCGACCGAGGATTGGCGGGTTCTGGTCAATGACCCTGCTGTTGAGGCCGTGGTTATCGCCTCACCGCAGGAAACGCATCGCGAAATCGCCGAGGCGGCGTTTGCCTTGGGTAAACCTGTACTGTGCGAAAAACCCCTGGGTGCGTCGATGGCAGACGGTGCTGCCATGGTTGCAGCTGCCGAAGCGGCGGGTGTTGCCAATATGGTCGGCTTCAACTATGTCCGCACGCCTGCCACGCAATATGCGCGCGAGCTGATCGCGGACGGAGAATTGGGTGATATCACCTGGTTTCGGGGTGAACACACCGAGGATTTCTTTGCCGACCCCGACGCTCCGGCGACGTGGCGTACTACGGGTATGTCGAACGGGACCATCGGCGACCTCGCCCCGCATATGATCAACGGAGCTTTGGCCCTGATGGGGCCGATCAAAGCGGTTATGGCCGAGGTCGAGACCGTTCACGAAACCCGCCCTGGCGGCAAGGTTACCAACGATGACCACGCCCAGATCATGTGCCGGTTCGAAAATGGCGCGATGGGCAATATCTATGTCAGCCGCATCTCGACGGGGCGTAAAATGGGCTACGCCTATGAGATTTCGGGCACAAAGGGCGCGCTGCGTTTCGATCAGGAGGACCAGAACGCGCTGTGGTTCTATCGCCGGGAAGGGCCAGAGGCGCAACGCGGGTTCACAAAGATTCTGACCGGCCCGGCCCATCCCGACTATGAACCCTTCTGTCAGGGTCCGGGCCACGGCACCGGGTATCAGGATCAGATCATAATAGAGGCCAAGGATTTCCTTGAGGCGATCCATTCAGGCCGACCGATCTGGCCCACTTTCCGCGACGGGCACGACGTCAACCGGGTGCTGGCTGCCGCATTGGCCTCGTCCGAGCGTCAGCAGTGGCAAGACATCCGCGACTACTGATCGCACAACCGCTAAAACCTGAAGAGAGACCAAGACCATGGCAAAGCTGAGATGGGGCATGATCGGTGGTGGCGAAGGCAGCCAGATCGGGCCCGCCCACCGATTGGGAGCGCTGGCAGACGGGATGTTCGAATTCACCGCAGGCGCGCTGGATCACCGGCCGGATGTGGGCCGCGAGTATGCGCAACGGCTGGGTGTCGCCGCCGACCGCGCCTATGGCGACTGGCAAGAGATGTTGGCGGGCGAGAAGGACCGTGAAGACCGGATTGATCTGGTGACAATTGCGACACCCAACTCGACCCATTTCGAAATTGCCAAGGCCTATCTTGAGGCAGGCTTCAACGTCTTGTGCGAAAAGCCGATGACCATGACAGTGGAAGAAGGCGAAGAGATCGTCCGCGTCGCTGACGCTTCGGGAAAGATCTGCGCGGTGAACTATTGCTATTCGGCTTATCCGATGGTGCGTCAGGCCCGTGCGATGGTGCGAGCAGGTGATATCGGCAAGGTGCGTCTGGTCGTGACCAATTTCAGTCATGGACATCATGGCGACGCCACCGACGCAGACAACCCTCGTGTCCGCTGGCGCTATGATCCGGCTATGGCAGGTGTCTCGGGCCAGTTCGCCGATTGCGGCATCCATGCCTTGCATATGGCCAGCTTTGTCTGCGATGACGAGGTGAAGTCTCTTTCAGCCGATATGGCCTCGACCATCTCCAGCCGTGAGCTGGAAGACGATGCAATGGTCAATTTCCGGATGGAGGGCGGTACGGTCGGGCGTCTTTGGACGTCATCGGTGGCGATCGGACGGCAGCATGGTTTTGATATTCAGGTCTTTGGTGAAACCGGCGGGCTGCGCTGGGCGTCCGAGCAGCCCAACCAGCTGATCTATACGCCTGTTGGTGGCCGTACTCAGATCATCGAAAAGGGCGAAGGCGGTCTGCATGACGAGGTTCAGCGCCTGTCTCGTGTTGCCATTGCGCATCCCGAAGGCTTTCCGCTGGCTGTTGCCAACATCTATTGCGATCTGGCCGATGCCATCCGGGGTGAAACCCGCGATGGTTTGCCCGGCGCGGCAGATGGCGTGCGATCCATCGCAGCGGTCCACGCCGCCGTTGCATCCGGCAGGGCCGATGGCGCGTGGCAGGATGCGCGACCGCCAATGTTTCGCTGATCAGGGGCGGGGCCGCAATGTTCCCCGCTCGATCACACGACACGGGAAAATCCGGGCCTCGGGATAACGCTGAGGCTCTTTCAACATCTCCGTAACCAGATCGACGGATGAGGTGATGATCTGCTTGATCGGCTGGTGGATAGTCGTCAGGTCGATGTTCTCCCAGCGCGACATTTCCATGTCGTTTAGACCGATGATTCCGATGTCCTGACCCGGTTTCAGTCCATGATCTTCCAGCGCTGAAAGAGCGCCGATGGACAGGATGTCGTCGCCGCAAAAATAGGCCTCGGCCGGTTTGTCAGCCAACAGCCGAAGCATTTCGGCTCGCCCGGCTTCGAAAGAATAAGCGCCAGCAAAACAATGGTTCACTTCGACGTCCGGATGATCCGCCAGTTCCTCCAGAAACCCGCGATGCCGGTCCAGGGCCGAGGTCGCATCCTGCGGCCCGCCCAGATAACCTACGCGCTTATACCCGCGCGCCAAAAGTTCCCGTGCGGCCATGCGCCCGCATTCAACGTTGTCAATACCAACCACATGTACCTCGGGCGAGGTGGCCGAGCGTCCAAACGTGTGCACCACAGGCACGCCCGCATCATGAAAAGCCTCGGCAAAGCTGGGTGGCAGCGTCGAAGATGCCACGATGGCGGCATCCACCGAATACTGCCGCAACATTCGGACCGAGTTGGCGGGCTCGGTCTCATCCGTCAGGTTCACGATCAGGGGACGCAGCCCGCGTTCCTGTAAGGCACGGGTGAATTGATCGAAAACCTCCAGAAAAATCGGGTTGTGAAAGTTGTTCGAAATCAGCCCGATCAATTTGGTACGCCCCGTCGTCAGAGACGAGGCCAGCGCATTGGGGCTGTAACCAAGTTCACGCGCTGCTTTTTCGACCTTGCTGCGCGTTTTTGCCGAGACCGAAGCGCCTTCGGTAAAGGTGCGCGAGACGGCAGATCGCGATACGCCAGCCAGGGCGGCGACATCTTTCAGTGTCACGCTCACGCTGTGTAACTCCGGTGGGATTGGGCGGGGGAAATCGTGATGTTTCGCATAGCCCAAACATTATGCATTATCGGCTATGGCCTGCAACCGGTTGCAGGGCCGTTTCAGCAAGTCGATCGTGTCGGATGTATTCTGTAGTGAAGACGGAAGAATCCTCGATGCTGCTATGTGCTTTGTCGCAACTTCGCCGCGCACTGCAAGATTCCGAGCCAGAAAAGCGTGAGAAACGCATGCAGTTTCATTGTGTGTCTCGCTTTGGTGTCACGTTCCAAATTACGCAATCTCTTCTGTCAAGCTGTGTACAGCAAAGCAAGCAGACCTCTGCGCTGCCCAACTTAATCTACTGTTCGGACCTCTGTTCCGGTCTACTGCTTTTTACCAATTTGAAGTGTGGCGAATGATTTGAAACGGCTGTGTGCGGGTCTGTTTGGCATCTGGTGCAGCCGTATTGATGTTGTCGCGGCGATGCGCGGAGTGAGCATCAAGGAAACCGCGAAGCAGCTTCTCGACGAGGCGTCGCAACCGGCGGAAAAGCTTGGTGATGTGATTGTCGTATACGTGCAGAGTCTAAACGCGGTCTTGCCTGAGACTGAACGTCGTGACGACGCGGCAGAACCGGCAGGCTTCGGTAGGTTGAGTGTGAAACCCTTGCTTCAGAACTGGCTATGTCGGGCGGAATTGACTTGGCGAACATGGATCGCGAAGGTCAACTCACACACAGAATCCGCCTGTTTCACCTAAACTCCGCGTTTGGAATCTGATCCTGGGGCGATCTTAGGTTTACTGGATCGACCTAATACCTTGCGACGGAACCGTATCAAGATAGCACCCGCGTTTTCTCCACCGTCGGTAACTTGCATCTGCACTTTTCAAGTCAAGTGCTTCTGTAAAAACCGATGCAAGACCAAACCGGCACGACTAGGCCAATTGCTTTAGCCGGGGCATCAATTCCAAGAGTTCCCTTGTGTACGGATTCTCCGGAGCTGTGAACAACGCGTCCGTCTCCTGAACCTCAAGCAGCTTGCCCTGGCGCATCACGCCTACCCGGTCACACATCTGTCGCACAACCGGAAGATCGTGGCTGATAAAGAGCATAGTCAAACCGAGGTGGTCCTGCAGGTCTTTGAGGATATTCAGGATTTGCGCCTGAATCGATACATCCAAGGCACTGGTCGGCTCATCACAGATCAGAAAACGGGGCTGAGTTGCAAGGGCGCGGGCAATACAAATGCGCTGGCGCTGCCCACCGGAAAATTCATGTGGATACTTACGCCACGCGTCCTTGGCCAGCCCAACCCAGTCAAGCAATTCGCGCACACGTGGTTCGATAGCGGGCTTGGGCAGGATCTTGTGGTGATGGATCGGTTCCGCGACGAGATCGCCAACCTTCATGCGAGGATTTAAGCTGGAGAACGGATCCTGAAAGATCATCTGGATTTGCCGGCGATAGGCTTGCAAGGCTTCTGCACCCATCGCCGTAACGTCCTCTCCATCAAAGATCACGCGACCTCCGTCCACCGGATAGAGCGTTCCAATCATCCGCGCGACAGTCGACTTGCCAGAGCCGCTTTCGCCGACAAGGCCAAAAACCTCGCCATCCCGAATATCGAAACTGACCTGATCGACGGCGGTGAAATAGCGCCGCTGCGATGGCAACAGACCACCCTTTTGCAGGAACGTCTTGGTGATATTCTTGACCTCAAGCAGTTTGCCGGACTTTGACAATTCGGTCTTGTCCCAATGCGCCGCCAGGTCATCAATCTTGAAGGTTCTTTCCCGCTCGCCATAGCTGACCAACGGAAAGCGTTCTACTTTGGTATGAGGCCGCGGCACGGCGGCAATCAGGGATTTGGTGTAATCATGTGTGGGCGCGCCGAGGATCTGATCGGTGGTGCCGCTTTCGACAACATGGCCGGAATACATGACTGTGACCGTATCGGTAGTGTCGGCGATAACACCCATGTCATGCGTCACAAGGATTACTCCCACCTGACGCTCCTTCGCCAGTTCCTTGATCAGATCCAGTACTTGCGCTTGAACGGATACGTCCAGGGCCGTCGTGGGTTCATCTGCGATCAGGACACTGGGTTCGGTGCACAGGGCCAGGGCGATCACAACCCGCTGACGCATCCCGCCGGAAAACTGGTGCGGATACTGATTGAACCGATCCGCCGGGTCGGGGATCGAGACGCGATCCAGCAGAGCAATGGCACGCTTTTTGGCCTCTGATGCCGACAGGCCCAGGTGCAGTTGGATCGTCTCCACCAGTTGCTGACCCACTGTGAACAGCGGATTGAGCGAGGTCAGCGGGTCCTGGAAGATCATTCCGATCTCCTTGCCCCGGATTCTGCGCTTATCTTCCGCATCAAGTTCGTCGATCCTGCGACCGTTTAGCCAGACCTCGCCCTCGGACACATGGGCCGGTGGGTCCAGCAGACCGATCACGGCATTGCCGGTCATGGATTTACCGGCGCCGCTTTCGCCCACCACGCCTCGGATTTCGCCGGGATGGAGGTCATAAGTCACGTGCTCCACCGGTTTGAAGATACCGTGGCGGGTGGGAATTTCCACCGTCAGGTTGCGGATCGAAAGAACGGGGTCGGTCATTTTAGCCTCGGATTCAGAACATCGCGCAGCCAGTCGCCCAGCAGGTTCACACTCAACGCCAACGCCAGCAGGGTGCAGGCTGGGAAGAACAGAATCCACCACTCGCCCGAGAACAGGAAACCCTGCCCAATGCGGATCAGCGTACCCAGCGAGGGCTGTGTCGGCGGTGCACCAACACCCAGAAAGCTGAGCGTCGCCTCGGCAATGATCGCCAGCGCCAATGAGATGGTCGCGATCACCAACACCGGTGACAGCACGTTGGGCAGGATATGCCGTAACATGATGGTCAGCGGGCTTTGTCCGATAATACGCGCGGCGGCGACGTAATCCTTGTTCTTCTCTACCAGAGTCGCGCCCCGAACCACCCGGGCGAACTGTACCCAGTCAGACAGACCTATCGCCAGTATCAACACCCAGATTGCCATCTGGTCGCGATACTCCACCGGAGTTATGCCTTTGGCGATACCAAAAATCAGCATGGCCAGAAGGATCGAGGGGAAGGTCAGTTGCACATCCGCCGTGCGCATGATGATGGTTTCGGTCCAGCCACCGAAATAGCCGGACAGCAGGCCCAGAATGATCCCCAGAACCATGGCAAACAGGACCGCCGCGACCCCGACAAACAGCGATATTCGCATCCCGTACAGGATTGTCGAAAACACATCCCGCCCTTGATCGTCGGTACCCATCAGAAAGCTTTCACCGGTAAAGGCGTTCGGTTGCAACGGTGGGGTAAAGCCGTTCATCAGATTCAGGCTCGACGGGTCGAACGGGTTCGTCGGCGCAATCAGCGGCGCAAATATGGTGGCGAGGACAAGCACCAGGGCCACAGCCGCAGAAACGATAGCTACTGGGGAACGACGAAAGGCGTAGAACTGGTCGCTGTCCAGGATTGCTTGAAGACGGCTCATGCGCTGACCCTCAGGCGTGGGTCGATGAACGCATAGAGAATGTCGACCGCGAGATTGATGGTGACGAAGATGACTGAAATCATCATCAGGTAGGCTGCCATGACAGGGATATCAACGAACTGGATTGCGTTGATAAACAGAAGACCCAGTCCCGGCCATTGGAATACCGTTTCGGTGATGATGGCGAAGGCGATGATCGCCCCTAATTGCAGGCCGATTATGGTGATTACGGGCACCATCGTGTTTTTCAGGGCGTGGCGATAGTTGATCACCCGATCACTCAGTCCACGAGCACGGGCAAAACGGATGTAGTCTTGCCGGAGTACTTCCAACATTTCAGAACGTACCAATCGCATGATCAGGGTCATTTGGTATAGGCCGAGCGTAATTGCAGGTAAAATCAATGCTTTAAGCCCGCTTGCGGTCAATAACCCGGTGTTCCACCAACCAAGGTCCACGACTTCTCCACGCCCGAAACTGGGAAGCCAGCCGAGCTCGACCGAGAAAATATAAATGAGCAGGATGCCGATCAGGAAAGTGGGTAGGGAAACCCCGATCAACGAAGCCGACATAATGAAATTTGCAGCAAAACCATCCCGCTTTATGGCAGTAAAGACGCCTAGCGCGATGCCGAGGACAATCGCAAACACGGCCGAGACCAGCGCCAGTTCCAGTGTTGCCGGAGCGCGTTCAGCCAGAATCTCGGCGACCGGGCGGCCCTGGCGGAAGCTGACGCCAAAATTTCCCTGGGCGGCCTCTTGCAGAAACTTAACATATTGCACCGGAAATGGCTGATCGAGGCCCAACTGGCTGCGCAGTCGCTCCACATCCTCCATGGTTCGCTCCTGCCCCAGCATGTTGTCGATCGGATCGCCGACAAAGCGGAACATGGAAAAGGCGACAAGACCCACCACGAACAAAACCAGCGCCGACTGGGCAACACGCCTGATGATGTATGACAGCATTTAGTTGACCGTGACCCAGCGCAGTAGGAAGAAGTTATCTGACCTTTGAGTCAACTCGATATTGCTGCGTGCACCCCAGACCAGCGCTTCGACGTAGAGGGGCACATAAGCCACTTCGTCTTGTAGGATGCTTGCGACTTCATCCAGCATGGCCTGACGTTTTGATTCATCGATCTCGGACTGGATCATCGGCAGCAGCTCATCCACGCGGGCATTCGAATAGCCGCCAAAGTTCCACGATCCCAGCTTCTTTTCGTCATTCGGGGTAGAGGCTAGGAAACGCACGGGGTGTTCGGCATCAAAGGTCCCCGGCGACCAGCCCAGCAGGTACATGTCGAAATTGTCGGCGCGCAGTTCGGGCCAGTAGTTCTGCACCGGCATCGCATCGAGCGTCACGCTCAGCCCGGCCTGAGTCAGCATAGCGGTAATCGCCTGACAAACGGATTCGTCGTTCAGATAGCGATTGTTAGGGCATTTGAAACTGACCTCGGCACTTTCAGCGCCCGCCTCGGCCAATAGCGCTTTCGCGCCTTCGGGGTCGAAGCCATACGGGTCTGCATTTACAGCCGAGAACCCACGCATTGCCGGGCTAACAAGCTGACTCGCCACTTCGGCGTTACCGCGCATGATGGTTTGCAAGATGGCTGGAACGTTGACGGCTTTGGCTACGGCCTCACGAACGCGCTGGTCACGGAACAGATCAGAACCGCCTTGCCCTGCTTCGCTGGCGCCTTCCTGCTGGTCAAAGCCCAGCATGATAACGCGCGCCTCGATACCCTGAATGACCTTTACGTCCGGATTGCTTTGCAATCGGGCGACGTCCTGAATGGGTACAGGATTGATAAAGTCCACATCACCCGACAGCAGCGCCGCCAGCGCGGTTGCCGGATTTTGGATGGGCACCAGCACAGCGCGGGTCAGGTTATGTTCTGGCTCATCCCACCAACCTTCAAATGGCTCCAGAACGGTGCGCAAACCCGGCTCCCGCGCGGTGACGCGGAATGCGCCGGTGCCGTTGGCGTTCAGTGTCGCATAGTTGCCAGCCTCTTTGTCCGGCAAAGCGGCGTCATTCGCTTCGGCCCAGCCGCTGTCCAGGATCATCCAGTTGGCGATGCTGTCAGGAAAGATCGGGTTGGGCGCGGTCGTCATGACATCAACGGTGTATTCGTCAACCTTCACCATCTCGCTGACCGGGGCGAACCAGCTGCGGGTGTCGGAATTTTCGTCCGAGGCGCGTTGATATGAGAAAATCACATCATCCGCGTTGAATTCGGACCCGTCATGAAACGTCACGCCCTCGCGCAACTTGAACCGCCAGCCCGCGCCGTCATCGATGGTCTCCCAACTGGTCGCAAGTGCCGGTTCGATGGTCATATCCTTGCCCCGCCGAACAAGCCCTTCGTAGACGTTATTCAGAAAACCCAGCACAGGGGCGGAGTTGACGGCATGAGGGTCCATCGTTTGCGGGTCTGTTGTTACGGCAAAGATGAATTCTTCGGCCGCGACAGGATAGGCAAGCGCGCCCAAAAGCGCGGCAGTGGTCAGACGTTTCATGATAGCTCCCACTTATTGGTGGCGGGCCTCGTGTCCCGAGGCCCGGCCACGTTTCTTAATTCAGGCCGAAATGCTTGACCATAGGCTGATCTTCGGGATCAACGTTGATGTCCAGATTTTCGGCCATACCCCAGTTCAGCACCTGATGGTGGATCGGGATATACAGCTGCTCATCCTGCACCACGCGCCAGATCTCGGCGATAGCCTGATCGCGCGCAACAAGATCCGTGTTCGAGGCCAATGATTTGATCTTGGCGTCAAGCTCATCGTTGTTGAAGCCGGTGCCGTTCCAAGTGCCGATGTCGCTTTCACGGCCATGGACGAGGAAGTTGAAGATATACTCCGAGTCATAAGTCGGAACGCCCCAACCCAGCATGTAGAAATCGGTCTTTCCGTCTGTGATCAGCGGGAAGTGCTGCGCCTTGGGCTTAGCATCCAGATTCACCGTAATGCCGATCTGACCCAGCATCCCGACCGCGGCCTGACAGATCCCTTCGTCGTTGATGTATCGGTCATTGGGGCAGTCCAGTCGGATCGAGAATCCATCGGGGTAGCCCGCTTCGGCCAAGAGTGCCTTTGCGCCTTCGACATCCGTGCTGCTTTCGGCGTCCATCTCAGCGGTCCAACCATTGACGAAGGGTGGTGCGATCATTCCGGCAGGTTGCGACTGACCACGCATGACCACCTGTTTGATGGCATCGCGGTTAATCGCTTTTGACATGGCCTGACGCACGCGGACGTCGGCAAGGGGGTTCTTGCCATCGACGTTATCCGCCTCGATGTCGTCTCCTCCCTGGTTCATGCCAAAAAAGATCACCCGGTTCTGCGGCGCTTGTTTGACGACCAGCCCATCAACGGCATTCACCCGGTCCAGATCCTGCACCGGCATATCCTGAAGGAAGTTCACCTCACCCGACAGCATGGCTGCAACGCGGGTCGCGTCATTCTGGATCGGTGTGTAGACGATTTCGCTGATCGCCATCGGAAACTGATCACGGCCCCAATAATCCTCATTCCGTTTCATCACGGTTTTCACGTCGGGTTCACGGCTGACGAGTTTGTAGGGGCCGGTGCCATTCACATTGGTGGTCGCGAAAGTGATCTCGCCACCTTCAAAGTCCTGAACGTCGACTGCGTTGTTCGCCTCGGTCCAGCCTTTGTCCATGATGAACAGGTCGGTCAGGTTCGCTGGCAGAATCGGGTTCGGACCGTCGGTTTCGATCTCGACCGTATGATCGTCAACAGCGCGCACCTCGACGATCGAGTTGATCAGCTCTTTCATGTCCGAGTTTGGCTGTTTGGCGCGATTGATGCTGAACACTACGTCTTCTGCCGTGAAGTCGGCGCCGTCATGGAACTTTACACCCTGACGCAGGTTGAACACCCAAACATTCGGATCGCTCTCGCTGGGGGCCCAATCCGTCGCCAGTGCGGGCTCGAAAGCGCCGGACGTATCGCGGATAATCAGTGGTTCATACATCTGGTGGCGCACGGTATGCGTGGGCCCTTCGTTTTGCGAATGCGGGTCAAGCGTCAGCGCATCCCCCGAACGCGCCCAACGCAGGGTTTCTGCGTTGGCCAATGACGTAGACGTCATCAACAGCGCGAGCGTTAGCATTGATATTTTCATATTTTTCTCCCAATTTTGCAGTAGTTTAGCTGCAATGAATCTGCGATACGGCGCCGCAAATTTCTGATTAAGTTATGGTTAGCGATAGCATACCAACTACGAATGCATGTCAATCGTGCAACGCGGTGCTTGGTTGCCAAACGTAAGCGACCTGGGATTTTTTGAAGGGCAGCTAACCTGTCTATATCAAATTCGCCGACAGATTTCGTGCTCTGCATCATCTTGTGACGCCAGTATTCGCGGTAAGTAAAAAAGTAACACAAACGTATTCTTCAACGAATCTGTATGAAACCTAAGGTTCCTAAATCCTGTCATGCGAGCGGATGAACCTCGCTGACACGAAAGGAAACTTTATGAACTCTTTGAACGTAAACAAACTGGTTGTTGCCGGTGCATCTGGCCTGGCGCTTCTGGCACTGTCAACGCTCGCATTCGCTGAGCCGGCGGGATCGGAAAAGGTGATTTCGCCTTCAGTTCCCTTCTCGAAAGCGATGGAGATCGCAACAACTGCCGCAGAAGGCAATCTAGTGGCACTCGAAGTGGACCACTATGGCGACAGCCCGATCTATGTTGCCGAGCTTGAGAGCAACACAACTCACACGATGCTGCAGATCGACGGCGTGTCGGGCGAGGTATTCGCGAACAATACGATTACGGCAGCGTCGCCAGAAGCGTTGCACGCGATGCTGGAAGAGCTTGATCACGACGGCGACGACGATGGCGATGACCACGAGGCCGAGCACGATGGCCATGAAGATGATCATTAAGGCCTAAACTTATCAGGGGGCAGCGTTTATGTTGCCCTCTGAAAACATCGCAGGTGTGATCAGGGTGAAGATATTACTACTCGAAGACAATTCGGAGATTACTCAATGGGTCGAGAAGGGTTTGGGCGACGCAGGGCATACCGTGGATTGTTTCGGAAACGGACCTGATGCTCTGTTTGCAGCAACCACCCGCAGCTACGACGTGATTATTCTCGACCGGATGGTTCCCGAACTTGACGGGCTGTCGGTGCTCAAGGCTCTACGTGCCGCTAGAAACACAGTGCCCGTACTGATGCTGACTGCACTGAATGAAGTTTCGGATCGTGTTGAAGGATTGGAAGCCGGTGCCGACGACTATCTTGCCAAACCCTTTGCCATCAGTGAGCTGTCCGCTCGGATAGCCGCGCTTGGCCGCCGGGCATCTTCGGTATCGTCAGGCGAAGAGACGACTTTGAAACATGAGGGTCTTGAACTGGATTTACTTGCCCGATCCTGTCGCCGAGATGGACAACTCATCGAGCTTCACGCCAAGGAAATCCGATTGCTAGAGGTTTTCATGCGCAACAAAGGTCGGGTTATGACACGCTCCATGCTTCTCGAAAAAGTTTGGGATATAAATTTCGACCCCGAAACAAATGTTGTGAATACAAACGTAAGCAGGCTGCGCAACAAGATCGACAAACCGTTCAAAACCTCCTTGCTGAAAACGGTTCGCGGGGCGGGATATGTTTTCGGCGCTTAGAAACTTTCTGCGCATGAGCGCATTGCGGAATTCCCTGCTTCTTGCGGCGGTATTTCTCGCTATCATGCTTGTCGCAGGCAGCATTTTGCGGTTCGAGCTGACGCGTCAGGCCTATGATGCGATTGATGACGATCTGACCTTGAGCGCTCAAAGGTTCGAGTTTTCCGGGCCAACATCCAACGCGCTGCACGGGGATCTGAACGCGGCACATATCGGCATTTCAGTCGGATTTATCTCCAATACAGGCGAGAATTTTGGACCAGTCAAAAGCAGTGTTTTTGAAACACTGGGGTTTCAGAACCTGACCAGGTCAGAGCTCTTTTCCAGGAAGGTTCCTATCGCCGCCGAACTGGATGATGACGACTATCATGACAACCACCATGACTGGGAAGACGATCCCGAACTTTGGAGAGTTTTGGTCGAAAATGCCCGCGAAGGTCGGCTGGCGGTTTTCACGCCGATTCATGAAATCGAAGACACGCTGGAACTGCTACCGCAAATCATGTGGCCGATCGCCATCGTGACCGTGATCGCGACACTGATAGTCGGGGCTATCCTTGGGCTGGTTCAGCAACGACGCATAAACAAGGTGCAATTTGCATTCGAACAGATCGCAAATGGGAATCTCGACCACCGGATTGAACCACAATCCTCTCGCGATGACATGGACGATCTGATGCAAGGGTTTGATACGGCTGCGGCGCGATTGGAAACTTCTGTCCAACAGATGAGGGATTTTTCCCGTAACGTGGCACACGAGTTACGAACACCCTTGAGCGAGTTACATCTTGCATTGGAAAGCATCGAGGATGGACCGGAGCAGGAGTTGGCGCTTGCCAAAGCTGACAAAGTGTTGCGCACGTTTGATGCAATCCTGCGCATATCTCGTTTGTCGGCTGGTACTGACCGTTCGCATGTGGAACCCGTAAATTTGGACGAATTGGCCCAGCAGCTTTACGACCTCTATGTCGACAGTGTGGATGAGGCGGGGCAAACTTTGAAACTGAACCTGGGGAATTCCGACGTTGTTATCGGGGATCGTCAGCTCTTGCTGCAACTCGGATCAAACTTGATTGAGAACTCGATAAAGTATGCGGGCGATAGCGCTGAAATTTCAATCGGGACAGATGACAAGAGTTTAACCATTTCAGACACAGGACCCGGAATTCCGGCCAAGGACCGGACGAAGGTCCTTATGCCGTTATTTACATTGGATGGATCCCGCTCGAGGCAAGGAAGCGGTTTGGGCTTGGCACTCGTAAAAGCGATTGCAGATCACCACAGCGCGGTCTTGAAGCTGGACGAGGTAAAAAACAGCGGGCTGAAGGTATCTCTTGTGTTTTGAGGACATCTTGGCAGACGGTAGTCTTTCGATGCAGTGGCGCGTTTCAGCCGGTCAATGAGTGCGGGATGACTTGCGTGTATTCGTGGTTTAATCTTATAAGTCCAGACAGCCCCGAGAGGGGAAAAAACAAGGCCGCAGAGGCATCTGTTAGCGTGAGAGCAGTTCAGAGATATACGCAGAACGCGATGGCAGCTTTGCTTTGCCTGTCTTTGATCGTGTGGTCGCTTCAGCCCAACTCGGGCCATGCTCCAACAGTGATTGAAACCGTGCAGGAGCATTTGCAGATCATTGCAGAGCACGGGCATACTCACGGATTTGAAGAAGATTTGTTGTGGGCGATGCACGGGCACAGTCATGATGGTGCCGATCATGACCACAGCCAAATGGTTATACCGGACTCGGGCAAAGCGCTTTCATTGGCGTCGCTCCCGGATGACTGGGCGTTCGGCAGGGTGCCGGACGGCCCGTTCAGGAACAACGGTATAGAACGACCTCCGCGCGTGTGACGTCGCCCCAATCGGGGTTTTCGACATCACATACAACGGAGATCATCAATGAATCTAATCTCTCGGGCTCTGGACAGGCGCGCGACGCTCCTGCTGGCCCTCATCATAACCAATCTGGCGCTGAGCACGTCTCAGGTGCTGGCTCACAACGTCACTGAAGGCGACGCAGGCTACATCCAGGAAATCTGGGGCGTGAACATCATCCCCTTCATGTATCTTGGGGCAAAGCATATGGTCACAGGCTACGATCACATCCTGTTCCTGCTTGGCGTTGTTTTCTTCCTATACCGAGCCAAGGATGTCGGCATCTATGTCAGCCTCTTTGCGGTCGGTCACTCAACGACCATGCTGTTGGGCGTTTGGTTCGGCTGGGGCGTAAACGCCTATATCGTCGACGCCATTATCGGCCTTTCGGTTGTCTACAAGGCGCTCGACAATCTTGGCGCGTTCCAGCGGTGGCTGGGGTTTCAGCCAAATACCAAAGCCGCGACGCTGATTTTTGGTCTGTTCCACGGTATGGGGCTCGCAACCAAAATTCTCGACTACGATATCGCTCAGGAAGGGCTTCTTGCCAATCTGTTGGCATTCAACGTGGGTGTGGAACTTGGCCAGCTTACGGCCCTTGCGATCATCCTTATCGTCATGGGGTTCTGGCGCAAAAGCCCGTACTTCTTCCAACAAGCTTACAGCGTAAACGTCATCATGATGACTCTCGGGTTTATCCTGATGGGCTATCAGATCACCGGCTATTTTGTTGCCGCGTAACGGAGTTCAGAACATGTTCAACACAGAAAGACCAAGTCTTGAGGAACTGCCAAGCTCGGCACAACTTATCCGCTCAACCGTCATCGCGGGTGCGTCCGCCGCTGTGATCCTTGTCACGGTGGTTCTGCCGGCAGAATATGGGATCGACCCCACCGGTGTGGGTCGTGTGATCGGACTGCAAGAAATGGGTGAAATCAAAACCCAGCTTGCTGACGAGGCCGAAGCCGACCGAGAACTTGAAAGTCAGGACCAGTCGAGCTTGCTGAACGACGTCCTTGGTTTGTTTGTCGGCTCGGCCCATGCGCAAGAGGCCGTGGTCTGGCAGGATGAAACCAGCTTTACCCTTACTCCGGGAGAGTCGGCTGAATGGAAGCTGGTCATGGAGGAAGGTGCGACGGCTGAATACCGTATGGTCGTGACGGGCGGTCGGGTGAACTTCGATCTGCATGGTCACGGTGGCGGGCAGTCGATCACCTATGAAAAGGGGCGCGGGTCGACCGGTGCCGAAGGCGCCATCGAAGCCGCCTTTGCAGGTGAGCATGGCTGGTTGTGGCGCAACCGCGATTCAGGTGATGTATCCGTGATGGTACAAGTCCGCGGCGACTACAGCGAGATCGTCGAATAAACAAAACAGGCCGTCGCGCAGTATCTTGTGCGGCGGCTCTTTTGGGTCGATCGACGATTTTGGGGATGTTTGATAATCCGCAACCCGCAGTGCTACTCGGGTGCGTTCTTCAATGATGCCATCAGATTGTGGAACTTTTCCCCCTGCACGGCGACATGCGAGCGTAACGCATTTGCCGTTTCCTCGGGATTGCCATTATCGAGAGCACGCACAATGTCTTCATGCTCGGACATCGACTGTGCCATACGACCTCTGAACCGCAGTTGTTGCCGCCGGAAAGGTTTGAGCCGTCTGTGCAGCTTGGACGCCTCTTGTTCCAAAAACGAATTGCCGGACTGGTTGTATATGATTCGATGAAACCGCTCGTTTTCCAGGTAGTATGTGTCCGGGTCTCCGGTATCGACGGCTTCCTGACATCTCGCGTTGGCGTCAGTTAGGTCTTTCAACGCTTCATCAGAGATACGCATAGCGGCAAGTCGACCGCAGACAGCCTCGAGTTCGGCCATGACCTCGAACATTTCCATCAGTTCTACTGGTCCGGGTTGTCGGACAAAAGCCCCCCGGCGCGGGATGAGGTCGACCAGGCCCGACAGGGCAAGCCTCTGAAATGATTCTCGAAGTGGTGTTCTCGAAACGCCGAATTGCTCGGCCAGTTTGACTTCATCCAGACGGTCACCGTCTGAAAATGTCCCGTCAAAGATCAGCTCTTCCAGATCCTGAGCAATGGTGTCGGCAAGTCTTTGGTCCATGGGTTTTTATTTTACTCACGAATGGGTGAGAACTCAAGAATTCAAATCTTGTATACAAAAATATTGACTTGAAAAACATTATGCCCCTATGCTTCTGCTCATCCCCGGCAAGCCCGGGTTTGAAAAAGGGAGGAAGAAATGAAAGCTACGATCAAAACAGCCGTTGCTGCTTTGGCGCTTGCATCCGCGGGTACCTTGAGTTCCGCAGAGGAACTGCGCCTGTCCCATCAGTGGTCGAACAAGGACATCCGGCATCAGGTCGCACAAATCGTTGCGGATGAGGTTGCCGCGGCCGACGTCGATCTGGAAATCAAGATTTTCGGCTCGAAATCGTTGTTCAAACCGCGCGAGCAATACAAGCCACTCAGCCGGGGGCAGTTGGATATGACCGTTCTGCCGCTCAGCTATGCCGGAGGTCAGCAGCCCGCCTATAACCTGACCCTGATGCCGGGTTTGGTGAAGAACCACGATCACGCAGCGCGTCTGGCAGACTCGCCCTTCATGGAAGCCTTGGAAGAAAAGATGGCCGAGGATGACGTGATGGTTCTGGTCCACGGTTATCTGGCCGGTGGTTTCGCCGGTAAGGACAAGTGTATCACCAACCCCGAGGACGTCGCAGGCTTGCAGACACGCGCAGCGGGCAAGTCCTTTGAGCAGATGCTGGCCGGAGCTGATGCCTCGATCGCCTCGATGGCGTCATCGGAAATCTACAACGCTATGCAGACCGGCGTTCTGCAGGCGGCCAATACCTCGTCCTCTTCGTTTGTCAGCTACCGGATCTACGAGCAGGTCAGCTGCTACACACCGGCGGGCGAAGTGGCGCTGTGGTTCATGTATCAGCCACTGCTGATGAACAAGTCCACCTTCGAGGGGTTGAGTGAAGATCAGCAGGCTGCACTGCTGGCCGCGTCTGAAAAGGCACAGGCCTACTATATGGAAGAGGCCAAAAAACAGGACGCCAACTCGGCCAAGGTGTTCGCCGACGCGGGTGTCGAGATTGCCGAGATGAGTGCGGAAGACTTCGAAGCCTGGCGCGCACTGGCGATGGAAACCTCGTACAAAGCCTTCGTGGAAGAGGTTCCTGATGGACAGGACCTGCTGGACAAGGCTCTGGCGGTCGAGTGACTCTCTCCAGCCCGGGCGGCCCTTGCTGCCGCCCGGTCCCTGATCTCAGTTCTGATCTACAGACTTAATTTCATCTCAATCACAGGAGGCGCACATGGCTGGCCATAGTTCTGCCGTTGCTTCCCACACCGGAAACAATCCCTTCCTTCGCTTTGTCGCTGCGCTTTCAACTCTGGCCGGATGGTTTTCCGCAGGCATGATCGTCGCCGCCGTCGCCATCACCTGCCAGATGATCGTTGTGCGCTTTGTCCTGAATGGCTCGACCATCTGGCAGACCGAAGCGGTCATCTATCTGGTCATCGCCGCCACACTGGTTGGCTTACCTTACGTGCAGCGTTTGCGTGGGCATGTGAATGTAGACCTGATCCCAATCTCGCTGGCCCCGCGTGCCCGCTTTTTCATGGCGATCCTGACTTCGGTCCTGTCCATCGCCATCGTCTCGGTCATGCTGTTCTACGGCTACGAATATTGGCATTTCGCATGGGAGCGTGGCTGGAAATCCGACACTGTATGGGGTGTTCGCCTGTGGATTCCCTACCTGTCCATCCCGGTCGGCTTTGGACTGCTGTTGTTGCAACTGATTGCAGACCTCGTCGCCGTCCTGCTTGGCATCGATAAACCCTTCGGACTGGAGTAAAGCCGATGGATCCCCTTCTGCTCGGCGCCATTGTCGCCATCGCCACCATCCTTGTTCTGTTCTCGGGCGTCTCGGTCGCCATCGGTTTGCTGATCGTCTCGGCTGGTTTCCTGATTGTCTTCGACGGCCCCCGTTCGCTGGAACTGATGCCGGAAATCCTGTTCGGTAAACTTGACAACTTTGCTCTTCTGTCGATCCCGATGTTCATCATCATGGGGGCGTCCATCGCCTCGACCCGCGCAGGGGCGGATCTGTACGAAGCCCTGGAACGCTGGTTGACCCGTGTTCCCGGCGGGCTGGTCGTATCAAACCTTGGCGCTTGCGCCCTGTTCGCGGCCATGTCGGGCTCATCGCCCGCCACCTGTGCTGCCATCGGTAAGATGGGCATTCCCGAAATGCGCAAGCGTGGTTACCCCGATGGTGTTGCTGCCGGGTCCATCGCCGCAGGCGGTACGTTGGGCATCCTGATCCCGCCTTCTGTCACCATGATCGTCTATGGCATCGCCACCGAGACCTCGATTGGCCGCCTGTTTTTGGCCGGCGTGATCCCGGGCCTGATGTTGGTCGGCCTGTTCATGGCCTGGTCGCTGTATTCGACATGGAAATCCGGCGACGCCACCCGTCTGGGGTCCGGCAGCTACACCTGGGGTGAACGGTTTGAGATCCTGCCGCGCGTCCTGCCTTTCCTCGGCATCATTCTTGGCGTGCTCTACGCCATGTATGGCGGCATCGCGACGCCTTCGGAAACGGCTGCCGTTGGTGCACTGCTGTGTCTGCTGATCGCGATGATCATCTACAAACTGTGGAACCCCAAGGACATCTGGGTCGTGCTGCGCGACAGCACCAAGGAAAGCGTGATGATCCTGTTCATCATCGCCGCTGCAGGGGTGTTCTCGTACATGCTCAGCTCGCTGTTCATCACACAGGCGATCGCCGAATGGATCGGTACGCTGGATGTGAACCGCTGGGTTCTGATGGGCGCGGTCAACGTGTTCCTGCTGATCGCTGGGTTCTTCCTGCCACCTGTGGCGGTGATCCTGATGGCGGCACCGATCCTGTTGCCCATCATTACCACCGCCGGTTTTGACCCGATCTGGTTCGCGGTCGTTCTGACCATCAACATGGAGATCGGCCTGATCTCACCCCCGGTTGGTCTGAACCTCTACGTGATCAACGGCATCGCGCCGGACATCTCGCTGAAAACCATCCTGACCGGATCACTGCCATTTGTGGCCTGCATGGTGATCGCGATTGTCCTGCTGTGCCTGTTCCCGGGCCTGGCGACATGGCTGCCCGATCTGGTGATGGGAGCAGCGGTATGACCCTGTTTGCCGATCTTCTGTCCACGGTGTTCGAACGTCGCTATCGCCGTGACAGCGCGGCGACCCTTGATGGTCGCCCGCTGACAGAGCTGGCTGACGCGCTTGTTGGGTCTGCCGGGGAAACCTCAGGGCTGGCATTGGCCGAAGAGATTCTCGGTCGCTTCGAAACGCTGAGTGACGGTGAAAAACTGGAGTTTTTCCGCTATCTCGCCACGGCGATGAATATCGACCCCGAGACAGTGCGATCATCTTTGGACGAATACGAACGCAACCCGTCCAAGGCCAGCTATCGCAGTTTCGCCGCCGCCGTTGAACCGGCGCGGCAAGAGTTGATCCGCCGCCTGAACCGGGTCCCCGGTGCCACCGGAGCACTGGTGCAAATGCGCGCTGACCTGCTGCGGCTGGGCGGCAAAGAGCCTGAATTGCAGGCGCTGGATCTGGATTTCCGGCATCTGTTCGCCAGTTGGTTCAACCGCGGTTTTTTGGTCTTGCGCCCAATCAACTGGGAGAGCCCGGCGCATATTCTGGAAAAGATCATCGCCTATGAAGCCGTCCATGCGATCGACAGCTGGGACGACCTGCGTCGAAGGCTGGAGCCCACCGACCGGCGTTGCTTTGCCTTCTTCCACCCCTCGATGCCAGACGAGCCTTTGATCTTTGTCGAGGTGGCGCTGAATAGTGGAGTACCCGGCTCGGTTCAGGCACTGCTGGCCGAAGATCGCGATCCTCTGCCGGAAGACCAGGCAGATACTGCGGTGTTCTATTCGATCTCGAATTGTCAGGCAGGGCTGGCCAGCATCTCGTTCGGCAATTCGCTGATTAAGCAGGTGGCCTCAGACCTGGCGGCAGAGCTGACCGGACTGAAGACTTTTGTCACCCTATCGCCGATTCCGGGGCTGACCAAGTGGCTGTCACAACAAGGCTTCGAATGGGACATCGAAGAACCCGATCATATGAAGTCGCTGGCAGCGCATTACTTACTGAACGCCAAAGGGCGCGGCGATTTACCGTTCGACCCGGTGGCGCGGTTCCATCTTGGCAATGGCGCGCTGGTCCATGCAGTTCATGCCGATGCCGATACCTCGGACAAGGGTCGGGCGCAGTCCGGCGGTGCGATGGTTAACTACCTCTATGACCTTGACCGCGTTGCCCAGAACCACGAGAAGTTCGCCAATTCACGCGAGGTTATCGCTTCGCCCGAGGCCAAGTCACTTGCTGCATCTGCCTCTCTCACCACGACACAGGAAAGGTAACCCTTATGGCCAATCCTCTCTATGACGGTTTGTTCGGCGCTCATGCCGGGAAAGACACACCTTTTTTGCATCTGCTCGACGGTTCGGTGATCACGCATCAGGGCTTTCTGAGTACAGCCGCGCAGATCGCGCATGTGGCAACCCAACTGGGTCTGAAGCCCGGAGACCGGGTCGCGGCGCAGATTGAGAAATCGCCCGAAGCACTGGCGCTCTATGCCGCCTGTGCGCAAGCCGGTCTGGTGTTCCTGCCGCTCAACACGGCGTATACGGTGGATGAACTGACCTATTTCATCGAAAACAGCGGTGCTTCTCTGATCGTATGCGACGGCAAAAACGAAGCGAAGCTTGCCCCGGTCGGCTCGCAATTGGGTGCAAAGGTCGAAACCCTGAATGCCGATGGCTCGGGCACACTGATGGATCAGGCCGCAGCAATGCCTGCCAGCTTTGAAACCGTTGATCGCGACGGTGAAGACTTGGCCGCGTTCCTCTACACCTCGGGCACGACGGGCCGGTCGAAAGGCGCGATGCTGACCCAGAACAACCTGTTGTCGAATGCACAAACGCTGGTCACGGAATGGCGTTTCACATCAGACGACGTGCTGCTGCACGCGCTGCCGATCTTTCACACTCACGGACTGTTCGTGGCAACCAATGTCACACTGGCTGCGGGCAGCAGCATCTTATTCATGCCCAAGTTCGATCTGGACGAGATCATCGGGCGGATGCCACAGGCTACGACGATGATGGGCGTCCCGACCTTCTATACCCGCCTGTTGGATGATGATCGGTTCACAAAGGAACTGGCCGAACATATGCGCCTGTTTGTTTCCGGTTCCGCGCCTTTGCTGGCGGAAACCCATGTGCAATTCGAAGAGCGCACCGGCCATCGCATCCTGGAACGTTACGGCATGACCGAGACCAACATGAATACTTCAAACCCCTATGACGGTGACCGTCGTGCTGGCACTGTTGGTTTCCCGCTGCCGGGTGTCGAACTGAAAATCTGCGACTCTGATGGCAATGCCCTTCCGCAGGGCGAGATCGGAGAGATCGAGGTGCGCGGGCCCAATGTATTCAAAGGTTACTGGCAGATGCCGGAAAAAACCGCTGCCGAACTGCGCGAGGACGGATTTTTCATTACTGGCGATCTGGGCCGGATCGACGAGGATGGCTATGTCCATATCGTTGGCCGCAACAAAGACCTGATCATCTCGGGCGGTTACAATATCTATCCCAAGGAAATTGAGCTTGTGCTGGATGATCAGCCGGGAGTGCTGGAGAGTGCGGTCGTCGGCGTACCCCACCCGGATTTCGGTGAAACGGTTCTTGGTGTGATTGTCGCCGAACCGGGTGAGATCCCCAATCTTGAAGAGATGCAGGCTGCTGTGTGCAACAGTCTCGCGCGGTTCAAACACCCCCGCCAGTTGATCCTGCTGGATGAACTGCCACGTAACACCATGGGCAAGGTTCAAAAGAACATCCTGCGTGACCAATACAAAGACATGTTCGTGGAAGCGTAAGACAACACTCCCCAGCCCGACAGTCTTCTTCTCGACAATGCTGCGGGCCTAACTTCAACGGCCTGAGGGTTCGAAATCCGTGCTTTCAAGCCGTTGATTTTTCTCTTCAGACGTTTGCAACAAAAATAAAACATCCTCGTTCCGGTTTCGTTGGATGGAGGCCGAGGCACGGCGCGCGCTGTAGACGTTGCGCGGGCGCTCAATTCCGACGGTGGTCATCTCACGTTTTTACATGTCCTCGAGCATCTGCCGCAATATACGAACGATGTGCTTCCCGAAGATCATTTGGAACGCGTTAAAACTGTGGCTTCATAAAAATTACAGGTATTGATGAGTGGTGCGACGAACGCTCAGAGTCCCCGTCCAAAAAAACAGGACGGCGGGCGGTTCAAATCCTCCGAGCAGCAGTTACCGGGCTTGCCGTGCGTTCACTGAAATCGTTACAGCAATGCCGCAAAAAAGGAGTTTAGGAACCGGTCATTCGGGTCAGCTTTGCGCCGCAAAGCGGCAAATGTTTTCCACTTGTTTCCAAATGCGCCATTAACATCTTTCTTACAAAGCTGCTTTGTCTGGTTCAACAAAGGACGCGCCCCGTGAGCGACGGCAAGCTCGTTAAAACGCCGGTTGAACTCGGCCCACAGCGGATCGTTTGGGCGCGTATCCACCGGATCCATGGTAAAGATGGCTTCGTCGAACGAAAACGACAGCGGAGAGTGATCGTCCTGTTGGATGAAATAGATTTCGGTCGTCAAACTTGGTCGAAATCCCGTATTTTGTTTAAAACGATCGCAAAAATCCAGATAAGCGGGAACGAACGTGCCCCACTTGCTAACTGGCACGGCCCAGAACGTGAAATCAAAGTAGTGACATCGCTTAAACCTGAAGTTCAGCATGGAGTCGGCTCGTCTGGCCCTGAAACCACCGGACCAGCGTATAATCTTCAAGAACGCAATGAGGGCATAGTCGTTTGCGCTGTACCACCAGTTGTAGGGTAGCCATGACAGGATAAACGTCGCACCAACTTGCCAGATGCGATCACGAATCCGGCGCTTTACCCGTGACGGCACTCCGATGCTGCCTGTGGTAACTTTGCGCCGTTCGACAATCAGCCTGCCACTGCCGGGTTGCAAAAAGCCCAAGAAACCGTCCGAAGAATCAACCAACTCATTAAAGGCTGGCAACGGTTCGAGTTTGAAGAACGCATATTGATATTGCAGAGTTTCTTCCGGCTGGATTCTGAATGTGACCTCAAAAATCACCCCCAGCAACCCATAGCTACACCGGATGTTCTGCATCTTTTGCGGGTGGTGCTGTTCAGTCAGCGTTTGGATTTTGCCAGAGGCATCCACCATACGTACACCGACAACGCAGGAACTGATCTGGCCCAGGCCCTTTGGACCCAAAGATGCGTCTTTGGTTCCGCAACAGGCAACCGAACCGGCTGTCGCATTGCCGATTTCCGGTTGGACCTCGATACACATTTTGTGCGGCTCAAGCGCATCCCGCAATCCAAGCATGTTCACGTGGGCGCCAACAGTTACAGTCCGGTTTTTTAAATCAATTTCAATATCGGTGAAATGGTCCAAAATGATCTGCGTACCGGTCGTGCAAAAACAATCGTTCAGGGAATGAAAGCTGCCGCCCACGCGAAGGGGTGATGGAAAACTATCCTTGTCGCGCACGACATTCGCCAGTTCGTTGACATCCTTCGGATGAACAACTTTGGCTGGTTCGCTCAGAGCCGTATTGTTCCAGTTTCGAAATGTTTGCCCAGTCTGTTTGGACATGGCACCCCCCTTAGCAATTCATTAAGAAAACAATTGGCGACAACTCATCTCGTCAGGTGATCCGCAGATTTCGGGGAGCACGTCCAAGAGGTTGGAAACCTCTTCAAGGGAACGTTCTTTCAGTGCCCCATCGCCTGACACACGTGCCAGGTTGATCGATGACCGCAACACCCAGAGGTTCGAGCCATGACTCAGAGCAAGGTTTCGCGCTTCCTCGAAGGCGTCGATTGCAGCCTCATTTGCCTGCTGTTGCAGCAATAGCTCACCCTTCAATCGGAGAAGCTCGGGAACGTACCACATTTCACGGGTTGTTTTGGCAACTTCGATGGCGCGGTCGTTTGTCTGCAAGGCGGTTTCGATATCACCGCCAAGTCTTTGCATTCTGGCCGCGACCGAGATGACGAAAGGCAGGTATTGACGCGCCTCCATACCCTTTTCGTGGATTTTCCGGCCCAGCAGGAATTCCTCTTTGCCCTTCTGCCCTTCACCTTCGGACAGATGTGCATAGCCCAACAGAATGCGCGACATGCCTTCCCAGCTGGCGAAACCGTGCTCGATGGCCATGTTTCGGCTGAGTGTGGCTATCGAAATCGTTTGTTTTTGATCGTTCAGAAGGTGATGAATGGCTGCGCGATAGGTCAGTGCGTAGTTTCGCGAATGCAGGTTTGTATGCTGGTTGGCGAATTCCTCGCACTTCCGGATCGTTTCGACCGCACTTTTGATCTTGCCTTGCGCTATCTTGGCAAGTGCCAGGTAGCATTTCGCCGTAACCCTATGGTCAAGGGCGTACAATTCGTCAGATGTAGAAATCTCACGATGATGTTGGTCGTAGAGCTCGACTGCTTCGTTCAGGTCACGAATGCCGTGCGAGAGTTGCCCCTGAAGAACATTCGCACCGCCCTCGAGCCTTTTTGCGATCACCCGGCCAAGATTGGATTGTAGTACCTCAGCCTCGGCCCGACACTCTGCGGCGATCTTGCGGGCACTTTCGAAATCCGCCCGGACCATCAGCATCGATCCGAACCCTGAATACGTCGCGAACAGGTTCTTGCTGTCGGTAAGGTTGCGATGAGCACGGCACAATTGCAGTGCGCGTTCGTAGTGTTTTCTTGCGTTTGCGCACGAGAATCCGTCGCGTACCTCATAGGCAGTCCCAAGCGAAATACGAAGCCGCAGCTCGATTTCAGGGTCCAAGTTCGGGTCGTCCCGAGTTAAGTCCAAAAGCGCCGCTGCACGCTCGTACTGGACGACGGCCTCCAAATAGCCACCCCTGATGGACGACAGATTGCCGGCTTCAATCCAATAGCGAACTGCCGTGTTTGCATCCCCGGCTGCCTCGAAGTGATGGGCGAAGAGTTCTGGCCGTGCCTTTGCCTGCTCTGGATGTTCTTGCAGAAGGAAAGCGGCAATGCGGGAATGGTGTGCCCGGCGCCTTTCCCGCGACAGAGACTCATAGGCTGTGTCCCGATAGCGCGCATGGCGAAAACAATAGTCTTCAGTCGCGTCTGAAGCCACTTTGCGAATGATGTCCGCGCTTTCAAGTTCGTCGAGACCTCCAGCGAGGTCTTGGTTGGAACAATCGAGCAGCGACATGAGTTGCGGGCGCGAAAACTCTTTGCCGATCGCTGCCGCCGCCTGAGCGATTTTCTGGCTGAAACCATTCAGTCGATCCAGGTGAGATTTGATGGCATCGCGACGGGTAGGGGGAATGCCGAAGTGACCGGGGTTTCCAACCATTGTGCCTGCATTGCTTGCACCCGAAAAACGTTCGGACCATTCCAGCAGCTCAATGCGCGTGTGTTCCTCGATGTCCAGAGGAACCCCGTCGCTCCAGCCCAGGATGGCTCGAATTTGGCTTGCTGGCAGCTTTGGGCCGGACGTCAACTCGGAAACCAGCGTCTCCGCTTCGGTTTCGGGCAAGGCTGAGACCTGAATGCTGATTACATTCTCGTTCGCAAGAATTCTGGCTTCGTGACTTCCCCTGGTGGTCAGGACCAAGAGTATCGGACTGTTCGGCACAGCCTTAATCAGGCGATCCACAAGCTCCAGTGTCGAGTCATCGGCCCAGTGTATGTCCTCGATCAAAATCAGACGGGGAGCGTCGCGGGGATTGCCAGTCAGCATACGAACAACGGCATCCAGCAGCTTGCGAAGGTAGAGAACGGAAGACACGTCTTTCCGAGCGTGCGTCCTGTCCAGACCGATTGAAAGAAATTCGGCAAGAAACGACAGCGCCTCGTCGCTGGGAGGTTCAAAAACCGCATCAGTCAGCTTAGCCAGCTTTTCAACTTTTACGGCTTCGGAATCGCCGTAGTTAATCCCGGCCCTTTGAGTGACGTAGGTGCCAACAGGGGCGAGTTGGCTGCTCATAAGATGCGGTTCGCATTGCAGCACACAGACGTCGCACCTTTTGGTGTTCACCTCTTCTACGAGATCATGTGCAAGACGAGATTTTCCGATACCCGCCTCACCGCTCAATACGGCGATCTGTCCGGCACCTGATTGGGCCTGTTTCCATAGAGTATCAAGCACCGACCACTCTTGGTCGCGACCGATCAGCGGAGCATGGCGAAACCCTCTGAGTTTGTCGAACCTGGTCCCGCTTGATCGTTCCCTGACGACTTCCCAGGCCTGCAACGGGTCGCTGTAGCCCTTGAGACTGCGCAGCCCCAAATTCTCATACTTGAACGTGTCCCCAAGCAACAGGCGCGTTTCGTGGCTTATGGCGATGGTGTCGGAGTCGACGAGTTCCTGCAACCTGGCCACCCGGTTCATCGCATCACCGATGGCATCCTGTTTTTGGTGGTGGGTGATGGCCCCGAACAGCATCATGCTGGTCGCGACGCCTATTCGCGCGTGCAATTGATCGTGGAACCGTGTGCTTTGGCCGAGGTTCGTCAGGATGGCGAGCGCGGCCCGAACCGCGTTTTCAGCCGCAGTTTCTTCTGCATTCGGATAACCGAACAAAACATATACACCGTCACCATGCGATGAATATTCGAAGCCGCGCCATGGTTGCGTCGCAGCACGAATCCTGTCAAAAAATTCACGAAGCAGTTCGCCATAATCTTCCGCCCCGAGTTCGAGCGTGAGCCCGACAGAATTAACCAAATCGCAGTTCAGCACTGTGACTTGACGGCTTTCTGTTGTGTGCATCAGATCTAGTGCCCTCCTAACCTAAACCTGCTTGGTAACATACTTCTAAAAAACTTGGCGGCAGCTGGGGGATCTTTGGAATTGCCACTACTGGCTTTAATGTTAGCGGGTTGCGGCTCTGTTGTCGTTATACTTCTGTCGGCGAATAAATTGGCGAAGCCTGCACGTAGAACTATCTCGAAAGTCAGGCAGAGGCGGGATTAGGGCGCGTGGATCGCAAAGATTGCTAGTTTTCGCCCGGATAGTTTCATTGCCTGGCGCATAAGTAGCCGAAACAACCAGAACCAGATATGTCCTCGGCTGATCGCGCTTTGCGGTCAGCGAGACACCGACCCGTTTGAGACATATTCAGCTATGACTGCCCGGCTGCCACGCTGCCAGATCGCGGTCAGCCATGAAGCAAAGACTTCGGAAAACCGGCTGCCGCAGCCAAATTCGCCAAAATAGTAGTGTTGTTCGAGCCAAAGCTCTGGGTCGGACTTGGACGCCAACGCGGTCTTTTGCAGGCTCTCCCAATTGGGGTCATTGGGGGCGATTTCGGTGCTATCTTCACGAATACCCGCACACATCCGGCACCAGAAAGCTTCGGCAAGCGCAAGTCCGTTTACGGCAAAACCAGACGCAAGTGCATCTTGCAGCGACGGCAGCAGGAACTCTGGATGCCGCGCCGATCCGTCGAATGCGACCCGCCGCGTTGTGTCGTGTATTGCAGTGTTTGCAAATCGCCTCTCAACCAACCCAAGGTATTCTTTCGCGGTTGCCCCCGGCACGGCTTTGACATGCGGCAGAATTTCTTGAGCCTGAACTTTTCGAAAAAATGCCAGGATGTCCGGGTCTTGCATGCAGTCTGAAATCGTCGGGACGTTCAGAATTTCCCCGACATTTGCCAGCAGTTGGTGACCTCCGTTCAAAATGCGCAGTTTCATCGTCTCATGGCTGTGCACATCATGGGTGAGTGTCACCCCGACCATTTCAAGTGGCGGTCGGCCTGCGCAGAAGTCATCTTCGATCACCCATTGGCGAAAATTCTCATGCGAAACCGGCACGCGGTCGTCGATGCCAAGCGTCTGGCATTGCGATACCAGTTGATCGGTCGTTGCGGGCACGATGCAATCCACCATCGAATTGGGGAACGCGCCGTTTTGATCAATCCAGTCGGCCAGATCAGGATCGGACATGCGCGCCAAACCGACAACACAGTTCCTCAGGATCGCCCCGTTTCCCTGCAGGTTGTCACAGCTCAGCGCGGTAAAGGGACCGAGGCCATCTTTACGGCGCTGCTTTAGCGCTGCCACGATTGCTCCAAAGGCAGTGCGGGGCAGGTGGGGGTTGGCCGCATCGTGAAGAATGTCTTCGTGATCTGTGTTGAATGCACCGGTGTTGGAATCTAGATAATACCCACCTTCGGTAACGGTCAACGACACGATACGTATGGATGGGTCGGCCATTTTTTGGATCAGAGCGCCATTTCCCACCTCAATCGGCACGTAATAGATCATCGAACCAATCACTTCGGCGGATATCCCTATCGGATCCAGTTCAATCAGCGTTGTCAGGCAGTCCTGCTCCAGCAACCTTTCTCGCATGGCGGCGTCATAGCTTCGCACTCCGGCCCCAATGATCGCCCAGTCGTGCCCCTGACCTTGTTGCATCAGCTGGTGAATGTACCACGCCTGATGCGCACGGTGAAAATTCCCCAGCCCGATATGAACGATACCCGGCGTCAGATCGGAACGCTCATACGCCGGGGTCCTGACAGTTTCCGGCAGTTCTGAAAGGTTAGCTTGCCGCAGCCTTACCGGAGGGTATGCGTTCGCCACAGGATTCATCAGCTCATCCAGTTCCCGCCGTCGACATTGTAGGTTTGTGCGACGATGTACTCGGCCTCGTCCGAAGCGAGAAACACCGCCATCCCGGTCAGATCTTCCGCGCGACCCATTCGGCCGTAAGGGACGGATGCCGCCACTTCACGTTTCTTCTGGCCAAGCGGCTTGCCTTCGTGTTTTGCAAAGAACGCATCAACTCCGTCCCAGTGCTCGCCATCCACTACGCCGGGAGCAATTGCGTTCACGTTGATCCCATGTGAGATCAGGTTCAGCCCCGCCGATTGGGTCAGAGAGATGATCGCAGCCTTGCTTGCGCAGTAAACGGCAACAAGGGGTTCGCCCCTCCGTCCTGCCTGTGAAGCCATGTTGATGATCCGGCCTTTGGTCCCGTTTTCGATCATGTGGCGCGCGACGGCCTGCATTGTGAACAGTGTGCCAGCAACGTTGATGTCAAAAACGCGGTTGTAGTCTGCACGCTTGATCTCAACGATTGGTGCGGCGGTGAAAATGGCAGCGTTGTTGATCAAGATGTCGATCGGACCGAAATGGGCAGCCGTTCGCGCGACGGCCTCATCTATGCTCTGCTGGTTGGTCACGTCCATCTCGACGGCCACCGCGGCCTCGCCGATCCTGGCGGCCGCGTCCTGCGCGCGCTGGGCGTCAATGTCGGCGATGGCGACATGCGCGCCCTCGGCCACGTAGGCTTTGGCAAAGGCCAACCCGATGCCACGCGCGGCCCCGGTGATCAGGGCGGTTTTGCCTGCCAGTCGTGTCATTCGATCCGCAAGCCTTTTGCATCAAACCGGTGGATCACATCGGCGCGTGGAGTCAGGTGAATGCGATCCCCATGGCGGAAGCCGACCTCGCCATCGGCGCGGACGGTAATTGTTTCGGCCAGACCGGTTTCGTGAACGTGGAAGAACGTGTCTGAACCAAGGTGCTCAGAGACGCTGACGATCCCGGACCATTCACCTTCGGTTTCCGAAACCGAGATGTGCTCGGGACGGATGCCGATGGTTTGGGCACCGTGTTTCGCAGCCTCTGCCCCTTCGATGAAGTTCATCTTGGGTGAGCCGATGAACCCAGCAACGAACAGGTTGCGTGGCGTCCGGTAAAGCTCCAGCGGACTGCCGACTTGCTCGATCACACCGGCCTGAAGCACGACGATCTTGTCGGCCATCGTCATCGCTTCGACCTGATCGTGGGTCACGTAGATCATGGTGGTCGCCAGACGTTCATGCAGTTCACTGATTTCCAAACGCATACCAACGCGCAGCGCCGCGTCGAGGTTGGACAGGGGTTCATCGAAGAGAAACGCCGCCGGTTCGCGCACAATAGCCCGTCCGATGGCCACCCGCTGACGTTGTCCGCCGGACAATTGCCCGGGGCGTCGATCCAGATAGTCGGTCAGGTTCAGGACGCTGGCTGCACCTTCGACGCGTTTGTCGATCTCGGCCTGGTCCAGTTTCGCCATACGCAGAGGGAAAGCGATGTTTTTGCGTACCGTCATATGCGGGTACAAAGCGTAGGACTGGAACACCATCGCCAGACCACGTTTGGCAGGCGGCACGTCGGTGGCGTCCGAACCGTCGATGTCGATGGAGCCCGATGTGATGTCCTCCAACCCCGCGATCAGACGCAGCAGCGTAGACTTACCGCAGCCCGAGGGGCCGACGAAGACTGTGAACTCACCATCTTCGATAGTCAGGTCCAGCGGAGGGATAACCTGCACGTCGCCGAAGCTTTTGGTCACGGACTTGAGTTGAATGCGTCCCATACGGAAGGCTCCTTATTTCACAGCGCCGAAGGTCAGGCCGCGGACAAGTTGTTTCTGGCTGAACCAGCCAAGGATCAGGATTGGTGCGATTGCCATGGTCGAGGCCGCGCTGAGCTTGGCAAAGAACAGGCCTTCGGGGCTGGAATAGCTGGCGATGAATGCGGTCAACGGCGCCGCGTCAACGGCGGTCAGGTTGAGGGTCCAAAACGCCTCGTTCCATGCCAGGATGAAGTTCAACAGCACGGTCGAGGCGATGCCGGGGATGGCCATTGGGGTCAGGACGTAGAGGATTTCCTCTTTCAAGGTCGCCCCATCCATCCGCGCGGCTTCCAGAATTTCGCCCGGAATTTCGCGGAAATAGGTGTAGAGCATCCAGACGATGATCGGCAGGTTGATCAGCATCAGGACCACGACCAATCCCCCACGGGTGTCCAGCAGACCCAGCCGGATGAACAGCAGGTAGATCGGGTACAGCACGCCAACCGCAGGCAGCATCTTGGTCGACAGCATCCACAGCAGAATGTCCTTGGTACGTTTCGAGGGCACGAAGGCCATCGCCCATGCGGCAGGCACTGCGATGATCACACCCAGAACGGTTGAGCCACCAGCGATGATAACCGAATTCCACAGGAACCGCATATAGTCCGAGCGTTCCTGCACGATGGCATAGTTCTCGAGCGTCCAGTCGAAGTTCAAAAACAGAGGCGGGCTGGCAATCGCCTGCGCCTCGGTCTTGAAGCTGGTCAGGATGGTCCAGAGGATCGGGAAAAAGATCAGCAGTCCAACGGCCCAGGCGAGGACAGTGTTCAGCGATTTGCGGCGGGGTGTGACGGCGCGGGCCATGATTTTACCTCCTCACGCGTCCAGGTTCTTGCCAACGATGCGCATCAGGAAGATGGCGACGATATTGGCAAGGATGATGGCGTAGACACCTCCGGCTGATCCAAGGCCGACATTCTGGCTTTCCAGCACGCGCTGGAAGATCAGGTAGGTGAGGGTGCGGGTGCCGAAGGCGCCGCCGGTGGTCACGAAGATTTCGGCGAAGATCGACAAAAGGAAAATCGTTTGGATCAGGATCACGATGGTGATCGCACGGCTCAGATGCGGCAGGATGATGTGGTAGAAGCGTTTCAACACAGGGGCACCGTCCATCTCGGCCGCTTCAAGCTGCTCACTGTCCAGCGATTGGATGGCGGTCAGCAGGATCAGCGTCGCGAACGGCAGCCACTGCCATGACACGATCATGATGATCGAGGTCATCGACGCCTCGGACAGCCAAGAGATCGGTTCGGCCCCGAAAAACCGCCACAGATGGGCCAGCAAGCCGTTCACCGGGTCCATGAACATGTTCTTCCACACCAGTGCGGATACGGTCGGCATGACAAAGAACGGCGCGATCACGAGGATGCGGACAACACCTTGCCCCCACATCGGCTGATCCAGCAGCATCGCCAACAGGATGCCCAGCACTACGGTGATCACCAGAACACCTCCGACGATCACCAAGGTTGCCTGAACCGCTGGCCAGAAAGAGCTGGACGAGACAAAGCGGACGTAATTGTCGAAACCGACCCAGCCCAAATCACCACCGCGCAGCGGCAGGTATTTTTTGAAGGAAAAGTAAAGCGTCATCGTCAGCGGCACGAGCATCCAGCCAAGCAGCAGGACCACTGCAGGTGCCATCATCAGGCGCGCAACGGATCGGGAATGTTGAGTTGCCATGACGCAAGACCTCTCTGTTCAGGCGCGTATCAGCCTGCGAGAAAAACGTGAATTGTGGAAGGGTAGGGCGGGGGGCAGAGGTCTGCCCACCCGCGGGGAGGATGCCTCAGTACCCTGCGGCTTCCATTTCTTCGGCAGTGAAAGCCTGTGCTTTTTCCAGCGCCTCTTCCACCGATTGCTGGCCTGCATAGACAGCCGAGAATTCCTGGCTGACTTGCGTGGCAATGCCCGCAAATTCCGGGATCGCAGCGAACTGAATGCCGACGTATGGCACTGGTTTCACAGTCGGGTTGTTCGGGTCGGCCGACAGAATGGAGTCCAACGTCATCTTGGCGAACGGAACCTTCTGATATTCGGGGTTCTCATATAGCGAGGTCCGCGCGCCCGGCGGAACATTGGCCCAGCCTTCATTCTCGGCCACCAGTTCGATGTAATCCTTGGAGGTGGCCCATTCGATGAACTGCTTGGCCGCATCTTCCTGCTGCGTACCGGCAGGGATGGCCAGCGCCCAGGCCCATAACCAGTTCGAACGCTTGTCTACGCCTTCTGAGTTCGGAGCCAGCGCAAAGCCAACCTTGTCCGCGACAGTCGAGTCGTTCGGGTTTGTCACGAAGGAGGCCGCAACGGTGGCGTCGATCCACATACCGCACTTGCCTTGCTGGAACAGTGAAAGGTTCTCGTTGAAGCCATTGGTCGCGTAGCCTGCGGGTCCCGATTCACTCATCATATCGACGAAGAAGGTCAGCGCCTCGTTCCATTCCGGCTGATCGAACTGGGGCTTCCAGTCTTCGTCGAACCAGCGCGCGCCAAAGGAATTCCCGGTCACGGTGATAAATGCCCCGCCTTCGCCCCAACCAGCCTTGCCGCGCAGGCAGATGCCGTTGATGTCGTTGTCACGGTCCGTCATCGCCGCCGCGGCTTCGCGAATGAATTGCCAGTTGGGTGCTTCAGGCATTTCCAAACCGGCCTTTTCCATCAGGTCGGTGCGGTACATGATCATCGAGCTTTCGCCATAAAACGGAGCGGCGTAAAGCGTGCCCTCATGGCTGAGGCCATTGCGCATCGCGGGCAGAATGTCGTCCACGTCATACTCAGCGGACATGCCCTCCAGCGGCACCAGCCAGCCATTGGCGCCCCAGATTGGCGTTTCGTACATGCCGATGGTCATGATGTCGAACTGACCGCCCTTGGTGGTGATGTCGGTGGTCACGCGCTGACGCAGCACGTTTTCCTCCAGCGTCACCCATTCCACATCAATGCCGGTCGCTTCGGTGAATTTGTCGGTATAGCCCTGCATTCGGATCATATCGCCGTTGTTCACGGTGGCGATTGTGATGGATTGCGCGTGGGCCGCTGCCGTGGCGACGAATGTCAATGCAGTCGCCGCACGAAGTGCGTGCTTCAGATACATCCCTGTCCTCCCTGAGCTTGGATGTCGTGCAGAGAGCGTAGAGCGTAAATTGTCGCGGCGTCAATAAAAACTTTACGCGCGTTAAAAATATTGAACTATGCCGAATCCCTTAAAACAAGTCGTGCAGGGAAAAGCGTCTCGGTTCGCGTTTCAAATTCTCCTCCACTTTCAATGAGTTCGAACAAAGTTTCGACACTTCGCGCGGCCACGTTGTCATAGTCATGCGCCGCCGTAGTCAGAGACGGGCAGGTAAACTTCGCAAACGGATGATCGTCAATTGAGGCGAGCCGCAGCGTGCAGTCTTCTTTCCGGCCGACCCGAATCCCCTGTTCGAAACAGGCTGCAAGAAAGCCAATGGCAAGCCGGTCGTTGCTGCATAAAACTGAGTCCGTCTTCAGCCCGCGCTCTTCCAGAACTTTCAGCGCACCTCTGTGTCCGATTTCTTCAAAGGCCCAACCCTTGCCGTCGACCTTGATGATATGTGGCTCGAACCCGAGGCGCTCCATCACTTCAATATAGGCCTTCCTTCGTTTGTTGGCATTCGGGTTGGCAGGTGTGCGCATTTCAAAGAAAGACGGTGGCTCGCCTGTCCGGGTCATGTATTCCACGGTCTGCGACACAAAGCTGAAATTGTCCGACCCGATGAACGCGGCCCCCAAGCCATCAAGATTGCTGTCGAACAGGACAGTCGGCACATTGGCGCAGAACTTTTCGATCGCCGAACGGTCTGAGATCCGTCCCAAAGGTGCCAACAAAACCCCGGCGGGTTTCATGGCTTGCAGCCCGTCCAAGATTTCGTTTTCCAGCTTTTGTTCCCCATGAGCGCTAAAGAGAGACGGGCGATAACCTGCCGCGATACAACTTTGTTCCAGATAGCGCGCGATTTCGGCAAAGAACGGATCGGCCAGATAGGGGACCACGATTCCGATGTTCTTGGTCAGTTTCCTGTTCTGGTTCACCGCATAGATATTCGGGCGGTAGTCAAAGCGTTCGAGCGCCTCTTCTATGCGTGCCCTTGTCGTTGGACGAACGCTGTTGGGATCGTGGAAGTATTTGGACACCGTGGGCCGCGAGATGCCGCTGAGGGCTGCGAACTCTTCCATGTTCTTAATTTTGGTCATGCCAGTCTGCCTGCGGAACTTAGCCGTCTTGATCTTATCATGGCTTTACATTTTCTTTGCGCGCGCAAAAAAATCAATAGGCAAGCAAATGCCCGACAAGGGGATTGATCGTCTTTAGGCGTTGATCAGGTATAATACATCATGCCTTGCATTGGAGATTAGTGCGTGAAGCTGCGTTTTTTCTCAGGCCAGAACTCGTCCACTATGACATAGGCGGCTATCACGAAGAAGGCGGCACCTGCGACTTGCAAGACGCGGGTGATACTCTTGACATCGGCCTCATCTGAAAACGGTGAAATCGACCCGCCGTAAACGATCAGGACCGTCGTCAATGCCGAGCCTGCCGCAGCGGCGAGGGGGATTTGTGATTTTCCAAGCGCTCCAAGCGCGAAACAGAAGAATAGACACAGCAAAATGGGCGTCAAAATTACTGGCGCGATCACGTTTACCTCATAGCAGATGATCGAAACTACAGCCCCCAGCAGGTTTGCTGTCAGCATCGCTTTGGCAACCGCTTTGCCCATGGACGGCATGGCTGCCAGTTGTTGGCTGAGAAGGGCGACAAAGAACAGAACCAACAAGGCAGACGCGCCGGACACAAAAAACGCCATGGCAAACGGAACTGTCACCAGCGACATTCTGACGATGCGCCGATACGGGTCAAAGTCTGGCGCAGCGTCGGCTTTTTCCTGACCGGCCGCAGGTGGATCGGCAGGTATCAACACGAAAATCAGTGTCGATACGAACCCGGCGAACAGCAGGTTCATCGGTATCCAGAACACAAGCACCAAAGCCAGGTCCTGTGATTGAAGAACAAGATTCGGAATCATCAACGCACCCATGAGCGCTATGACACCGGGTAAAACCCCCGCACCCGAAACCGACCACATGAAAGACAGGATTATCCCGATGGCCACCAGTATAAGGAAGACCACAGGGTAGGGCGCAAAGATCGACGACAGCAGGAATGATACGAACATCAATCCTATTGAGAAGACAAACAGCTTGGCGAATGCTGCCAACGGCAAGGCGGCCGGTGCCTGAAGGAACAAAGCGGTGAAAACTGCCCCCACAACTGCCAACGGCCACCCTAGAAACAGGCCCAATGCGAAAACGCCGGTCACACCAAACGCGAGCCGAACGACGGATTTTCGGTCTTCAGTAGGCATAGGACAGGATTGAGACCAAACGGATATAAGTCCGGCCAACCATGTTCAGCAGAGAGTTGTCACTCAGGTACATGATGACATCGGCCTGCCCGTTGAGTTGGAAGCGCAGATCGTCTTCGGCGCTTCCGGCCTCGTACCCCGGCAGCACGATCCGCACCGGAAACCGTTCCGGTTCACGTAGAAAGCCCTTTGTGCTGGGTGGGCTTGCCAGCTGGCCCGGTTCATCTCCACCGCTGAGGGAAACGGCCGCACTGAAACTCTCGATGACGCCGGGAACAATTTTGCCCGGGTGCATGTCCAGCACGACATCAACCGGAGACCCTACCGCGGCCCGGCCAAGGTTGTTTTCGGTGAAATACGCCTCGATCCAGACGTCGGTTGCATCCAGAAACGTCAAAAGGTCCTGACCGGATCGCGCATAGGTTCCGGGGGCGATCAACAGGTTGGATATGACACCTGTCGCCGGTGCGCGCAGTTCCGTCCATTCAAGGTTCAGCTCTGCGTCCGCCAAAGCGGCCAATGCGCGCTGGATTTTAGGGTTTTCGATCCCCTCGTCGCCCAGCCTCTGCTTGGCTTTTTCCAAATCTGCCTTGGCATTCTCAAAATTCGCCTCGGACTCGGCCAGTTGCCCACGCGCGTCATCGGCCTTTGAGACGGCAACCAACCCTTTCTTTTCAAGCGCGAAGACGCGTTCGGTTTGAATGCGCATCGTGTCTAGATCACTCTGCGCGCGTGCCAGTTTGGCTTGCGCGGCGCTCACTTCTGCCGAGGATGCGCCCACTTCTTGCGTGGCCGCTTCAAGGTCAGCCTCCGCCTTGTCGCGGTCAATTTCGTAGGGCCTTGGGTCGATCCGAACCAGAACATCCCCTGCCGAGACGACCTGACCATTTTCGACCAGAACCTCGGTCACAGTTCCGGTGACTTGAGGAACGATCTGGGTCGCGATGGCCTTTACTCTGGCGTTTCCGGTGAACGGCGTTTTTCGATCGGCGACGAGGTACCAGATGAGAAAGACAAGAATGACAGCCAGCGTTGTCCAAATCGTCTTTCTCATTTCGCCGCTCCTTCCGCAGATTCTTTGACTGCGGGTGGCGTATCAATCCAGACTTTGAACAACTCATAGAAGACAGCGAAAAGAACCGGCCCCATGAAAATGCCGATCAGGCCATAGGCCATCATGCCGCCTAATACGCCAATGAGGATTACCAGCATGGGCGTCTCCAGACCTTTCGAGATGAACACAGGTCTCAGGAAGCTGTCCATTATGGTGACGGGAATGGCCAGTATGGTGAAGATCAGGGCTGCTCCGCCGGACATGGTGCTCCAGGCGTAGATGATCACAGGTAATAGAACCAGGCCGGGTCCGATTTGGATAATTGAGAGGATCAGGCAGATAAATGCCAGCGTGGCGGCCGAGTTAATCCCGAACAGCACCAACAAGACCCAAACAACGACTGCCTGAATGGCGGCCACGCCGATTACGCCTTTTGTTACGTTACGGATTGTTGCCCCCGCCAGTGTAACGAACTCGCCGCCTCGGGGCGCGAAGACGCGGTTGGCAAAGCGCTGAAGCCCCTGAACCAGATTTGGACCGGGGCTGAACAAAGCCCCCATAATAAGCACAGACAAGGCAAGACCCAACAGGCCGATGCCAATTCCCAATACCTTGCCGAAGAGGGACTTTGTAATCTCAAGAATCTGCGCGCCGTATTTGGCAAGCGCACCGTCGAGGTTTCGTTCAAACAAGCCCCAGACTTCGGCAATCTTGCCGCCGACCAGGGGCAATTCCTTGAGGCCCTCGGGTGCAGGTGGAATTTTCAACTCGCCGCTGTCCGCCTGTTCGGCAAACTCAGACCCAAGCTCTGCGGCACCGGATACCGCCGTTGCGACTGGCCCCAGGGTCAAGACAAGGCCCAATAGAACCAGGATCGTCGCCGCAAGCTTTTTTCGCCCGCCCAACTTGGACTGCAGCCAATCAAAAACCGGATAAAGCGCGACACAAAGGATCGTGGCCCAAATGACCACGCTTGCAAGCGGGGCAACCATGACCAAGGCGCTGTAGAGGAACAGCCCGAGAAAGAGCAATCTTATTGCGAGGTCGACAATCTTTGCGTCCTGGGTCTTTTCCATACCATCCCTCCACTATCTTTTTTTGAATATTACACTCAAAAAACGTAATATGTATATTTTTATACTGAAGGGATTCTACAGCAGCTTGAAAACGCGTTTAAATCCAGGCTGAGGTTTGGTCTGTTTGGTCAAAACAGTGTCGGTTGAAGAACTCGCATTGGTCCAACTCGGCAGAGCCTATTGGTCCGCTTTTTCATCGTCCTGCGACAGGATCGTATCCGCCACCGTGGTTGCCGCAGTCACGAAGATGCCCAGGCCCACGATGATATAAATCATCGTAAAGATCTTACCCGCCGCAGTTTCAGGAGAAAAATCCCCAAATCCCACCGTCGAAATCGTGACGACAGAAAAATAGATGGAATCGAGCCAACTCCATCCCTCGACGTAATGGTAAAACACCGAAGCCCATAGGATCATGCCAGTTGTAAAGGCCAGAAGGCCTTTCACCCTGCCGTCCTTTAAAGCAACACCTATCCCTCGTGTTATTCTGGTCAGTGAATTCATAACCCCACCATACCAGCAAATACATGTAAACATACTATTTAATGAATGAATTAATAAGTATTCAATAAAATAGATGCTTACCCTCGCAAACAGAATTCTTTGGTGCTGAATCAAGTTGGAAAGGTCGGTTGGTTATCGTTCCGTTCAGATGCTGACGGCTAACTAACCTGCAACAAGTCCGAACTGTTTCACGAGGTGAGCAGACCTGAGAGCTTTTCTGATCCGTCCTTTAGCAAATCGAAAAATTGGATCAGACTTGCCAGATCATGGCGCTGTGTTGGTGCATGAACAGACAGTGTTGCCACCAGCCTGCTATTCTCATCCAAAACCGGCACAGCTATGGCCGTCATGCCAGGCATGAACTCTTCGTCGTCGGTAGAATACCCACTTTGCGCGATTTGCATGACCTCGGTACGCAGTGCCTCGGGGTCGGTTATTGTTCTTTCGGTGTTTGGCGTCAGTGCGCGGGCGGAAAGAAACCCGTTCAAGGTGTTCTGACGCAGGGTGGAAAGATACATCTTTCCGCTTGCTGTACAGTGAAACGGAACTTGCGTACCGATCGGCAGTTGAATTCTCAACGGCCATTTCGTTTCCACCCGGTCCAGATAGATCATGCCTTCGCGGTCCGGGATGGCGAGGTTACAGGTTTCACCGATTTCATCTGCGATACCGCGAAGGATCGCCAGACGGGCCGTGCGCAAATGTTCAGATGATACCGTGTTTACCGAAAGCTGCCGCAAGCGTGGCCCGGGGCCATAGGATCGACCATCCAGGTCACGTTGAAGAAACCCTTCAGACTCGGCTGTTTGAAGCAGACGGTGGATTGTCGGTTTCGCCAGACCCAATGCCTCGATCAGGTCTGACGGTTTGACTGCGACCCCGCGCTTGGCTACCTCTTCAAGGATCAGCAGCAAGCGCAGGTTCGTCGGGATCTGGGTCTCTTTTACTTTAGTGTCTGCATCAGCCATCTCGCCACATTCTAATTGTTTGGCAGCAGGATCAAGGCAAGATCAGGCACCAGCGACACCAAAATCCAGACGGATAGCAGCGCTGCAAGGTAGGGCACCGTGTATCGCAGCAGCCGGAAGTATGGCACGCCGGTCACACCTGATGCGACGTAGAGGTTCAGACCGTATGGCGGGGTAATGAACCCAATCGATGCACCGACAAGGAAGATCACCGAAAAGTGGATCGGGTCAACGCCAACCGATGCCGCAATTGGGGCAAGTATCGGCGCCAGGATGATCGTAACCGGAAGGCTTTCCAGCACCATTCCCGAGAAAAAGACAATGACCATCGACGTGAACAAAACGGCATAGTACCCGCCCATCGAGGTCACGAAGTCCCCGATGGTCTGTTGCGCGCCCAGCAGAGAAAGGATTTGCTGCATGACGACTGAAATCGCAATCAGCGGCGCAAGAATGCCGGTGATCTGTGCCGAGCGTATGACGATTGACGGAATCTCGGGGATGGTGAAGCCTTCGACGACCATCATTTCCGCAAAGCTTTTGTCTGTCGGTGATACATCGTCCCGCGCGCCCATGATCCGGTTGATCGGATAGCTGACCAACCCAGCGATGACACAGAAACCAACGGTGACGCCCGCCGCCTCGGTCGGAGAGAACTTGCCCGTATAAATGCCCCACAGGACCAAGCCGATCGCAAAGAACCCAAGCCACGCGCCAAAGGCGGTTTTGAGGACCCGGTTCAGTTGCAACGGGATCAGGTGCCCCCAGCCGTTCAAGCGACAGATGATCCAGCAGGCGAACTGCATGCCAAACACCATCAAGGCGCCGGGCAGAATACCCGCCACGAACAGCTCGGAGATCGGTAGATTCATCAGGAAGCCGTAGACGATGAAAATAATTGACGGAGGAATGATGATCCCAACCGTACCGCCTGCGGCAGCCGTCGCGGCGCTAAAGCGTTCGTCGTAACCGCCTTTGACCATCTCGGGGTGCAACATCGAACCAATTGTGGCCGTCGTGGCCGAGTTCGAGCCTGAAATTGCAGCAAACAAACCACAGGCGCCAAGCGATGCCATGGCCAATCCGCCTCGTATCCAGCCTAAACAGGAATACGCAAAATCACTTAGTCGTCGCGCGATGCCCGACTTGTTGATCAAGTCACCGGTCAGGATGAACAGCGGCATCGCCAACAGGGCGAAGCCCTTGTTGAAAACGTTCAAAAGCTCAGCGCCCATGTTGTCGAGTGTCAGCCCAAGGACAAATGAGCAGCCGATTACCCAATAGCCGATCACCAAAAGGACCGGTACACCCAGCATGAACAGGAACGTTACGCCCAGAGAAATTAATGTAACCAAGGTTCCGTCTGTCATCAGTCTGCCCCAATCACGGCCTGCTTGATAAGCGGCTCTCCGGTTTTCCAGTTGTTTAGATCGTCAGCCAGGTTTTGAAACACACGGCCGACCATCAGAAAGAATGACAGCGGGGCTGCCAACAGGAACCACCATTGCATGATGTTGTCGGTGCCCAGAACGATCTGAAAGTTTGATGCTGACAGCGCGACCAGTCGCGTTGTGGTCACGATCACGATGACTGCAAAAATGAACCACAAAACAGCGTCGAGGATCAGGCACGCCAATTGACCACCACGCGGCATCGCGGTGCGAAACTCGCTGAAACTGAGATGTGTGCGCAGGCGGACGTTATAGGACGCCCCAAACCACGCCATGACCATGAACAATAGCGGAGGAATGGTGGTGGACCAGGGTTCCTGATCATTGAATACAAATCGGTCGATCACGCCCCAGAAAATGATCAACGCGATGGCGAGGTATGAATACACCATGACCGAACGCTCGAGGTGGCGTTCGATAAACGGCACTTTGCGATAGATCAGCAGCACAATAAGGCCGCCGAGAGCGGCAACAATCGTGCCGACAACCCAAGCGGCATCGGATTCCAGAGCGAGTTGAATCTCGAATGAATCGCGGGTGAGCAAGGCGCTGAAAATCGCACCGATATCTGCCCATAATGACATGAACCCCGTCCTCCCAGTCGGTGTTTAGTGGAGTCGGCCCCTTGAGGCCGACTCGATCAGGTAAATCAGGCTTGGCCCATCCACCAACGGCGTGGCTCGACATTCTCCGGCAGGGTGTCTGCGGGGATCTGGCGCGCGATGTCGTAGATCTCTTGGTAGGTGTCGATGCCACCGGCCCATTTGTTCAGACGCTCGCGCCACTGTGCCCAGGGCTCGGGGTTGAAGTTCGGCGCACACATCTCTTCGGCCAGCTTGATCTGATCATCGGGCAAGAAGGCCGGACGCACGCCGTTTTCGGCGAAGATCGTGTTGGGAAGCTGCGGATCCGAGAAGCCCACCGTGTTCAAAAGCGCGGCTTCGTTTGCGCCTTGAATCAGCGCCTGTGTGAAATACGACGATTCCATCACGGCATCCTGCAATTCGCCGCCAAGGCCGTCGAACACTTTGGCCGACATCGACGTATGCTCGGTTCCGCAGAAGAACTTGAGGTTCACCGATTGCGAAACCACAGGTGCCATGTTGGCGTAGGCAACCGCCGATGCCCATGTTTCGGCACCATCGATCAGGCCCGTCTTGAGCGCGTCCAGCGTTTCTTCCCAGGCTACCGGAACCGGGTTCAGGTTCAAAAGCTGCATGGCGATACGGCCAAGCTGCGTCCCCGTCACGCGGTTCTTCGTTCCGAACAGTTCCTCCAACTTGGTGACAGTTGGCTTGTCGGAAAAGGTCGAGCCCATTTGCAGGCCGCGCAGCTCGCAATGGGTAAACAGAAACTTCAGCCCGTGGCGCTTTTCGAGGGGATCTCGCAGAATGCGCTGGCTTTCGGGGCTGTAGAAGAAATGATACTGGGCTGCCCGGCTGGGGAACATATAGGCGTAATCCAGCACGTTCAGATAGGGCGCACCTCCGGCAGAGTTCTGGGTCGAGGCCGCATAGATGTCGACGATTCCCTGCTGAGTCTTCTCGACACAGCTCAGCTGTCCGCAGATCTGGTTGTCGCCGATGAACTCGATCCGAATCTCTCCGTCCGTGCGCTCTTCCAGATCGCGGGCGAATTCAATCGCGCCCGCCCGTTCGATCAGAAGGTTACGGGTGTTAAAGCCCGACGCGCCGAATTTCAGCGTATGCTTTGGCTCTTTCGAGAATCGTTTTTCATATGTGGATTCTGCAGCTTGCGCCAGATTGGCCAGGCTCATAGCCCCGCCAAAACCGCCCGCCGCCAGCAGAGTCGAACTCATACCATAGCGCCCGGCCACGCGGAAAAAATCCCGCCGCGAAATACCGTTTAGTTTCTTACCGATCTCCATTGCTTACCTCCCTGATCGCAAATAATGAGACGTTTTGTATCAAAAAATGCTAGTATAGTTCTGGCATTTTGCATAGAGTTTTTTTCAGTGACCTTGGAAGGAGACCGTCATGGAGGTAGATTATGCAGTTGTCGGAGCGGGCTCTTCGGGCTGTGTCATCGCCAATCGGCTGAGTGCTGATCCCAATACAACCGTTGCATTGTTGGAAGCTGGCGGCCCCGACACCAATCCGTGGATTCACATCCCGGTTGGGTACTTCAAAACCATGCACAACCCGTCGGTGGATTGGTGTTACCGCACCGAACCTGACCCGGGCTTGAACGGGCGTTCGATTGACTGGCCGCGTGGGAAGGTTCTTGGGGGATCATCCTCGTTGAACGGGCTTCTTTATGTGCGCGGCCAGAAAGAGGACTATGATCGCTGGCGTCAGATGGGGAATCTTGGCTGGGGCTGGGACGATGTCTTGCCTTTGTTCAAGCGCTGCGAAGATCAGGAACGCGGCGCTGACGAGTTTCACGGAACAGGAGGTCCCCTGTCGGTCTCGAACATGCGCATCCAGCGCCCGATTTGCGATGCGTGGGTGTCCGCCGCGCAAGCTGCGGGCTATCCGTTCAACCCCGACTACAATGGTGCCGAGCAGGAGGGCGTCGGCTATTTCCAGTTAACGACCAGAAACGGGCGCCGGTGCAGCGCTGCAGTTGCTTACCTCAAGCCAATCAAGAACAGGCAGAACCTGAACATCATCACCCATGCGTTGGTGACGCGTGTGGAACTGGACGGAAAGAAGGCCACCGGGCTTCTCTACCGAGACCGATCTGGCGAGGTGAAGTCGCTCAAGGTACGGCGCCAAATCATCCTGTCCGGGGGTGCGATTAACTCCCCCCAGATATTGATGCTGTCGGGCATTGGCGATCCGGATCACTTGAAAGCCAACGGTATCGAGCCTGTTCATGCGCTACCCGGTGTCGGCAAAGGACTGCAGGACCATTTGCAAGCGCGTCTTGTCTTCAAGTGCAATGAGCCAACCTTGAATGACGAAGTGCGAAGCTTGTTCAATCAGGCCCGCATCGCGCTGAAATACGCCCTGTTCCGTGCAGGACCCATGACGATGGCGGCGAGCCTGGCGACTGGGTTCCTGAAAACCCGACCCGAGGCGCAAACCCCCGATATTCAATTCCACGTCCAGCCCTGGTCTGCCGACAGCCCCGGAGAAGGCGTGCATCCGTTTTCCGCGTTCACCATGTCGGTCTGCCAGCTCAGGCCGGAAAGCCGCGGCGAGCTGCGTCTGGATGGCCCTGATCCCAGCAGTTACGTCAAGATCATTCCGAATTATCTGTCAACCGAAACGGATTGCAGAACCATCGTCGACGGCGTGAACATTGCCCGTGACATTGCCCGGCATAACCCGCTGGCGTCCAAAATCTCAGAGGAATTCCGACCAACGTCCGATCTGTCCAGTGACGATTACGAAGGGACATTGGATTGGGCGCGTTCGAACTCGGTTTCAATCTACCACCCGACGGGAACCTGCGCTATGGGCGTCTCTGAAACGGCGGTGGTGGATCCAGAACTTAAGGTTCACGGCATTGAGAACCTGCGCGTGGCCGATTGTTCCATCATGCCCGAAATCGTAAGCGGAAACACCAACGCCCCTGCAATCATGATAGGTGAAAAGGCAAGCGATCTCTTATCTAGCAGAACCTGACAGACTGGTTGTGAGCAGAGCGCGGACAGTCCTTGCTGCCTGCTCACAGTTCGAACTTAGTCGCCAAGAGCTGAACTTCGAATTGTCGAGTTCCTTTTGATTAGATTGGCTTCAAGCCGTTCGGGCTCTGGTTTCTCTTCTGTGGAAATCCACCGGGCCAATGCCATGGCTGCCCTTTCACCCATTCGGGAAACGGGCAGATGAACGGTTGTCAGTGACGGTACAGCAAAAGCAGAACTCGGAAGATCGTCCAGACCCATCAACGATAGCTCGGTCGGGACACTTATACCTTTGGCTTGAAGGCCGAACAGAACCCCTAGTGCGACGACGTCCGACAGACATAGGATAGCGTCAGGCTTGATGGAGTTGCTCAGGATACGGGCAGCGGCTTCGGTGCCTCCGCGCAGACTGATTTCAGTTTCGACCGACGTCAGTTCGCCATCCCAGTGCAATGAGCGCAGCCCGGTAAGCCGGGCAAGTGTCCGGTCATTGTTGTGCACCGGGCCATGCACGACGGCAATACGCTGATGTCCAAGGTCAACGAGATGCTGCAAAGCCAATTGCGCCGCGGCTTTGTTGTCGTATCCGATAGTTGGCAAAGGGTTGGAAGCGTCAAAGTAAGACGTGATGATCGTGGGGATCATCGTGCGCTCGATCAGATCGTGAAACTCAGCGGTATGAGTTGCTCCGGTCACGATCAGCCCTTCCGCGCCGATGTCTACCAGACCTTTCGCCTTTTTTGCCTCAACCTCCAGATCGGATTCAGTTGTGGCCACGATCAGTGAGAGCCCGTCTTCGGACAGCTTTCGTTCCAGTGCCGCAAGAAACCGGGCGAAGATTGCGTTGTCCAATGTCGGAACCAGCGCACCTACAAAGCGTGTGCGACCAGAGTTGATTGCTCTGGCAGCGGCGCTGGGTACGAATCGAAGTTCAGCAATCGCCTTCTGAACTTTCTCCAGGGTATCCTTTTTCACCACGCCTGGCTCATTCAGCACACGGGACACGGTTGCAACTGACACACCCGCTGCTTTTGCGACATCTCTGAGATTCGCGCGTTTTTTCAGCGTTGGGTCCTTTTTTGCCACCTGATTTTGCGTCCATTTTGCCAAGCTTCAATGAAAGTGTTGACATATGAAACTAGTTTCATCAACCTCTGTAACTAGTTTCATAACTGAGAATCCGACAACAACATGCAAGGTTCGGCCGTCTTACACGAGTTCACGAATGCTGGCTTCACAAGCCCAGGGCGCAGATTCCCGGGGTTCCCGAAGGCTGCGGGCGTCCGGAAATCTATTCTGGCGTCGCGCGAAGCGGCCCGAGTGGAGATGGACGCAGGTGATCTTCTGTCATTGGAGGCGACATCGCAGACGCAGCCAGTGGACATTATTGCCTTTCTCGACGGGCAGGCAGCGCTTGTTCATCTGGGCTTGCAGGCAAACGGAACGATTGAGCAGAGTGAGTTCAACAGCGCACCGTTCGCGAGTTGGATTGCTAAGAATGGCGGAAACCCCTCACAGGAAACTCCACGTTGCAGAGTAATGGCTTCTGCCGAGCCGTTGGTCTTGCGCGCCAGCAACCGCGTAACGGTTTGGCTGACCCGGCCAACTCCCATCGTGGGCTTGATTGAAGGAACCGGCACCGGCTGTGTCTCGGTTTCTCATCAGCTTGCCGGCACGAGCAAGCCATTGCTACCACCGCTTTTGGGCGATACCCGAGACGAGTTCACAGTACCGCGCGGTACAGGGCTCGCATATGAACTGAAAGCTGGCGAACTCGTTCAGATCATCGACGTCGAAGGTCAACAATGCTCGGACTTCATGGCGCTTCGAGCCGATGGGCTGGACCGTGGGGCCGAATGGATGATCGACTCGACGGCGACCCGCTCGATGGTGCGACGCGCCTATCCCGGCCCTGGGTTGCTGGACAAGTTTTATGATCGAGAAATGCGCCCGCTTCTCAATGTGGTGCAGGACACTTGCGGACGTCATGACACGTTCGGTCTGGCCTGCACTGCCCGTGGCTATGAAGAGCGTGGCTTTCCCGGTCACGTCAACTGTTCCGACAATATGTCGAACGCGCTGGCGCCTTACGGTGTTACGCGCCGGTCGGCCTGGCCTGCGATCAATTTCTTCTGGAATACGTGGATTGATCCGGCGACGCATCACATCCTGACCGAAGAGTCCTATTCCCGCCCTGGTGACTATGTCGTCATGCGCGCGATGGAGGATCTGGTGTGCGTTTCGACTGCCTGCCCGGACGACATTGACCCGATCAATGGCTGGAACCCAACGGATGTGCATGTCCGCATCTATCGCCCGGAAACGCCGATACGCCGCGCGGTTGCCTATCGTGAAAAGGAAGACGCCCCGATGTCGATCAGTCAGGAATCCGCATTTCATGACCGGCTTTCCCCTTTAACCCAGCAGTTCGCGCCCGCACGTGATCTATGGGCACCAGTCAGCTTTCCCGCGCACGGCACGTTGGGTGAGTACTGGGCCTGCCGCGAGGCAGTGACGGTGCAGGACATGAGCGGGCTGCGCAAGTTCGATATCGTCGGTCCGGATGCCGAGAAACTGCTGCAACAGGCCACCACGCGCAATGTTGCGAAACTGCCGGTCTGGCGCGGGTCCTACACGTTGATGTGCGACCAGAGCGGGTCTGTCATTGATGACGGCACGCTTTTTCGACTTGCGCCCGAAATTTTCCGTTGGTGCTGTGGGTCCGAGGAAAGCGGTCGCGCGCTGCAGTCATTGGCGACGGATTTGGACCTGCAGGTCCGTGTACACGCGATGCAGAACGCGATGCCGAACCTCGCCATTCAGGGGCCAAAATCCCGCGACCTGCTACGCAAGATTGCCTTTACGCAACCACATGTACCTTCGCTGGAGGACCTGAAGTGGTTCGGGGTCACGATCGCCCGGCTCAATGATCGTGAAGGCGCGCCGTTTATGCTTTCTCGTTCGGGGTATACCGGGGAACTGGGTTACGAAATCTTTTGCTCAAAAGCCGACGCGATCGCGATCTGGGACGCGGTTATGGAGGCGGGCGAAGAATACAGCGTCACCCCCATGGGCTCGGCTGCGCTGGACATCATCCGGATCGAAGCCGGGTTGGCTGCGGCCAATGCCGAGTTTGCGCCGGGTGTTGACGCGTTCGAGGCCGGACTGGGCTTTGCAGTTGATCTGAACAAAACCAGTTTCACAGGCAAATCTGCGCTCGAAAGAAACGCGCGCGACCCGCGCCGTGTGCTCAAAGGGTTGTTGATTGGCTGCGATGATGTGCCAGCGCATGGCGCCCCGGTCTTCGCAGGCGAACGGCAGGTCGGCGTGGTCACTTCGGCCACGCGGTCACCGATGCTTGAGCACGCAATTGCCATGGCGCGGTTGTCAATCGAACATGCGGAAAACGGCACTCAGCTGGAAATCGGGCAACTCGACGGGCGCATGAAGCGCCTGGGGGCAATGGTTTCGGACATTCCATTCATAGACCCGCAACGCAAGCGGGCGCGCGCCTGATGGCACAACCAACACAACGCAACGGGAGAATATGATATGAGGAAACTGACAACACTGACAGCAACATTGACGCTCGCCCTAGGGGCGACTTCGGTGTTGGCGCAAGACAAGGTCATGGTAGGCGAACCCAGCTGGCCCGGTGCCAAAATCATGAGCCGTGTCATCGGTCAGGTCATCGAAACGCGTTTAGGCGGCGAAGTCGGATATGCACCCGGCGCCAACGCCGTGATTTTTGCCGCAATGGACGGTGGGCGAGGGGACATTGATGTACACCCCGATGTCTGGTTGCCGAACCAGTCTTCCTTCACTGACGAATATGTCGATCAGAAAGGCACAGTGGCGTTGTCTTCGGGCAGCTATGAAGGTCGCGCCGGGATCTGCGTTCCGAACTACATGGTCGAAGATCACAACATCAAGTCGATCTACGATCTGGCCACGCCAATGGCGCAGGAGTTGTTCGACTCGGACGGAGATGGCATGGGCGAAGTCTGGGTCGGGGCGTCCGGCTGGGCTTCGACAAACACCTTCAAGGTGCGCGTGCGCGACTACGGGATCGAAACTTTCCTGACGCCCACCACCGAAGATGAGACTGTGTTCTACTCGCGCCTCAAGGACCAGATCGACCAGCAGAAAGGGGCTGCCTTCTATTGCTACGCACCTCACTATGTGCATGCGCTGTATGATGTGACGATCCTTGAAGAACCCGAGCATGACGCAGCCACGTACAAGATGGTTCAGCCGGATCAGGACGCGGATTGGTACAACAACTCGCATGTCAGCACAGGCGAGCCCGTGAAAACCGTGACCGTTGCCCATTCAAAATCGCTGGAGCAGCGCAATCCGGCCGCGGCGTCTTTCCTGAGCAACATCAACATGAATGCGGATGAGCTCAGCGGCCTGACCTACGAAGTCGTTGTCAAAGGACGCGACACGGATGAGGTCGTCTCCGAATGGATCGCCGCGAATGGCGACATGGTCGACGGCTGGCTTGGCCTGAAAACCAACTGATACGAAATGGCCCTCGGCCTGTCGGTCGGGGGCACGATCAGCAAGCTCAACCAAAGTGGGGCCATTATGACGGCGGAGATCGCAATTGACGCACGCGGCGTTTGGAAGGTGTTCGGAGCACGAGCACAGGACGCGCTGAAAGCCATACACAGCGAGGGGCTGAGCAAGGCCGAAGTATTGGAGCAGTTCAACTGTGTTGTCGGCGTTGCTGATGCCAGCTTCGAGATCGAGCGTGGAGAGCTGTTTTGCGTCATGGGTCTGTCCGGGTCGGGTAAATCGACCCTTGTGCGCCATGTGAACCGTCTGTTGGAACCCACCGATGGCCATATCTATCTGGACGGCGATGACGTAATGGGCCTCAACGACGAAGGGCTTCGCGACCTGCGCAACCGCCGCGTTGCCATGGTCTTCCAGAACTTTGGCCTGATGCCCCACCGCACCGTTCGGGACAACGTCGCCATGCCGCTGGAAATTCGCGGCACCGGCAAGGCGCGTCGCTGGGAAGAGGCGGACCGCGTTCTTGAGCTGGTGGAACTCAACGGCTGGGAAGACAAATACGCACATGAGCTGTCCGGAGGCATGCAGCAGCGCGTCGGCCTTGCCCGGGCCATCGCTGCGGACCCGGAGATTCTACTGATGGACGAACCGTTCTCGGCCCTTGATCCGCTGATCCGCAAGCAGTTGCAGGACCAGTTCATGGAGCTGAGCCACAAGCTCAACAAGACCACGATGTTCATCACCCATGACCTTGATGAGGCGATCCGTATCGGCCACCGCATCGCGATCATGAAGGATGGGCGCATCGTTCAGATCGGCACGCCGGAAGAGATCATCCTGAACCCGGCCGATGACTACGTTGCCGACTTCGTCGCCGGGATTTCCAAGCTCAACATGATCTTCGCCCATTCGGTGATGAAACCGGTCGACGAATTCGAGGCGCATCACGGCGAGGTTCCCGACGACGCCAAAGAGGCGCATCCTGACATGGACCTGTCCGACCTGATGAACCTTTGCGTCGAAGGGCACGGCGTAGTGGCGGTCACGCAAGACGGCAAGACCGTGGGAGTGATCAACCGCGCGGGGCTTATCCGCGCAATCCAAGACAGTCAGGCATAAGGGGGCCACGATGAAACACGTTGATGCACAACAGGTCAAACCCGAAACCGCCGACCGCTTGGAAAGTTTGATCGGCGATTTTGTCGGGCAGAGCCAAGCTTATTATCAAAAGACCTTTGCCTACATGATGCAGGCGCCGGGGTATCGGTTCACCCTGAACAAAGCTGCAGCAATCCTTGGTCCGATCTGGTTCGGCGCACGCGGTCTCTGGTCGTGGTTCCTTGGCTTTTTGGTGCTTGAGACGCTCGCCTACATTCAAATCGGCTTGGGTTTGTTTGGCGATCTCGGGCGGGAATTCCGAGAACGGGCTGAACAGATTGAACAGACCTTGGAGTTGCGTCGACAGCAGATCGACGCGGCGGAACAGTCCGGAGCGGCCTCGTTGGACTCTTTGAAACGCGCGGCCGAGTCGCTGGAGGGTGCGTTGGCAGGCGCGCAGCAAGCCGCCCAGAGCGCAGACTCCACCGGCATCACGTATCTGGCAGTCGGGATCGTCCTGTTGCTGGCGGTGAAGTTCCTTGCAGCGTCGCTGGCCAACTGGACGCTGGAAGGCCAGTTCGCGCGTTGGCGTTCGGATTCCAGCGTGGCCCATGGATGGTCCGCGCCTCGGATGATCGTTGCCTCCGTGCTGACTCTGGTCGTTGTCGTATTGTCCGCCATCAAGTTCGCGCAACCTGATGCGCTGGCCGTTCTGAAGACTTTCCCAACCAACCGTGATTGGCGATTGAATGTTGGTGACGGTGTTCAGGCTGTCTTCGAATGGACCAAGACCGCTGGTCGAGGGTTCTTTGACGGCCTGACTTACGGAATGCGCACGTTGCTGGATTGGATCGAGGTTGTTCTGGTCGATACCCCTTGGCCGGTTGTGGCGTTGGTGATCATCATGCTGGCATACCTTTCCGCCGGTGCTCGCGTGGCGATCTTCACGGGAGCGGCATTGGCCTATCTCGGCCTGTTGGATTTCTGGGAAAAGGCGATGACGACTATAGCGCTGCTCGGAGCGGCTGCGTTGATCTCGATTACACTGGGCATACCACTCGGCATCTATTGTGCACGCCGTCCACGTGCGTTCGCCATTGTACGGCCAATTCTGGATTTCATGCAGTCTATGCCGTCTTTTGTATACCTCATCCCGGTCGTGGCCTTCATTGGGTCAGGCAAACCGGCAGGTGTCGTGGCGACGATGATTTTCGGCAGCCCACCGGTGATCCGCTTTACCGTTCTCGGTTTGCAGCAAGTGCCTGAGACAGTTCGCGAGGCTGCGCTCGCCTTCGGCGCAACGCCGCGTTACCTGCTGTGGCGGGTCGATCTGCCACTGGCGCATAAAACGATCATGGCTGGCGTAAACCAGACCATTCTGATGTCGCTGGCCATGGTCGTTGTTGCGTCCCTGATCGGCGCGAAAGGCTTGGGCGAAGATGTGCTGGAAGCATTGCAATATGCCGCCGCCGGACAAGGTATTTTGGCGGGCCTGGCGATCCTCTTCTGCGCTCTGATCCTTGATCGTATTGTGGCGGGGAAAAAGTGAGTTCGGACAGGTGACAGCGCTTGCACGGTTAGCTTTGGGCTTGCGATTCTGACGGCATGGCATGTTTGAAAATGGATGGTTTAACATTCAGGAACAGATGTTTGGCCCAGGTCGCAAGCCTGACGAGTAGGAACCCCTGCGTTGGAGACGTCCTTTCCGTATAGGTTCTACAGAGACAGTTTCACGCACCGCACAAAAAGCGGCGCTAGTCGCGTAAGTTCTTCATATGTTTTTTGGGGGTTGCGTGGTGGGTGATGAGAGACTCGAACTCCCGACATCTTCGGTGTAAACGAAGCGCTCTACCAACTGAGCTAATCACCCGTGACGCTGCATGTAGACAAGCCAGCGGGCGGACGCAAGAGGGTCTGGAAAATTTTCGTGCATTCCTTGGTGGGAAACTGATCAGAGCGGCATCGCTTTGGCAGTTGATCGTACCGATGTGTGCCCTAGCCACGTTGCAGACCCAGGATTGTTTTAGCCAAAAACGTATTTAACGGGCCAGAGGCCGGCTCCAATGAACCTATTGCAACGAAACAAGTTCACCTGAGTAAAAGCTCAAATGAGCTTGCACGTGACCTGTGGCGTCCGATATTCCCGAAGAGACTGAAACGTTCCGGCCGGGAGTGTACATGACCCTTTCCTTCGCCCGCCGATTCTGGATGGTGGCACTGGTCCTTGGCGCAATGGCCTTGGCCCCGGTCAGGGCAGGGGCCGATGGGGTTTTGGTCTTTGCGGCGGCCAGCCTCAAGACCGCTTTGGATGAGGTCGCAGCGGGGTACGAACGTCAAACCGGCCAGAAAGTCACTCTATCCTATGCGGCATCCTCGGTTCTGGCACGGCAGATTCAGCAAGGCGCGCCTGCGGATGTGTTTGTCTCGGCAAACCCGGACTGGATGGATGTTCTGGAAGCCGACGGTCTGATCCGGGCAGACTCGCGGGTGGACTTGCTGGGCAATGGATTGGTTCTGATCGGGCCTGTCGATCACGCCAAGGTGGGCGAAATCCAACCGGAATACGATCTTAGGGCTGAGTTGAAAGATGGCTATCTGGCCATGGCATTGGTCGATGCGGTTCCTGCGGGGATTTACGGAAAGGCCGCTTTGCAGGGCCTGAACCAATGGGATGCGGTCCAGGGGCAGGTGGCGCAGGCCGACAACGTGCGCGCTGCGCTGGCATTGGTGGCGGCAGGGGCCGCGCCGCTGGGGATCGTGTACCAGTCAGATGCCAAAGCGGAAGACAGTGTGAGCGTCGTTGCTACATTTCCCGCCGATTTGCATCCTCCGATCATTTACCCGGCAGCATTGACGAGCCGCGCAGAAAAGGAAGCGCAGGCGTTCCTTGATCACCTGCAAACGGATGCCGCCATATCGGTGTTTCTGGAGCAGGGGTTTACCCTGCCGGGCAGGTGATCCCGTTGGATTGGTTGGGTTCCGCCGAAATTGAAGCGCTGAAGCTTTCCCTGCGCGTGTCGTTCTGGGCGACGCTGGCGACTCTGCCGCTGGGGGTTTTTGTGGCCTACGCTTTGGCTCGCTGGCGATTCCCCGGGCGGCAGATATTGAACGGTCTGGTGCATTTGCCCCTGATCCTGCCACCGGTCGTCACCGGTTATCTGTTGTTGCTGACCTTCGGCATTCAGGGGCCGATGGGGCGGTTTCTGGCCGAGTTCGGCATCGTTGTCGCCTTTCGTTGGACAGGGGCCGCGCTGGCAGCCGGGATCATGGCGTTTCCGCTGATGGTCCGGGCAATACGCCTGTCGATCGAGGCGGTGGACCCAAAGCTGGAACAGGCAGGGGCCACACTGGGGGCATCCCGCCCGATGGTGTTTCTGACCGTAACCTTGCCGATGATATTGCCCGGAGTCATTGCCGGTTCCATTTTGGCCTTCGCCAAGGCCATGGGTGAGTTTGGGGCAACGATTACCTTCGTGTCCAATATCCCGGGTCAGACGCAGACCCTGCCTTCTGCCGTTTATGCCTTTTTGCAGGTTCCTGGGGGCGAGGGTGCTGCAACCCGGCTGGTTCTGATCTCGATCGTCATCGCGATGAGCGCGTTGTTACTGTCGGAGTATGTAGGGCGGCGCGCCGCAGCGCGGGTGGCCGGATCATGAACCTGTCTGTTCGGTTGCATCATCAATTGCCGGGGATCAATCTGGACGTCGCTTTCGATGCTCCGCCCGGCGTGACGGTATTGTTTGGGCGTTCCGGCTCGGGCAAGACCACCATCGTCAACGCAGTTGCGGGGCTGCTGCGGCCTCAGGCGGGGCGGGTGGCCGTGGATGATTGGGTTCTGTTCGACACCGAACAGGGGCTCTGGCTGCCACCGCATCGGCGGCGCCTGGGGTATATCTTTCAGGAAGGGCGGTTGTTTCCGCATTTGACCGTGCGCCAGAACCTTTCTTTTGGCCGCTGGTTCGCGCCGAAAACAGCCCGGCGCGAAGACCCCGGCAAAGTTATCGATATGCTGGGTATCGGACATCTTCTGGATCGGCGACCTGCCGGGCTGTCGGGTGGCGAGAAACAGCGTGTGGCCATCGGGCGCGCGTTGCTGGCAAGCCCACGTCTGATCCTTGCCGATGAACCGCTGGCGGCACTTGACGACGCGCGCAAGGCGGAGATCCTGCCTTATTTTGAGCGTCTCAGGGATGAGGTCTCGGTCCCGATCCTTTATGTGACCCATTCGGCTGCCGAAGTGGCCCGTCTGGCAACGTCCGTCGTTGCGTTGCAGGATGGCAAGGTCGTGCGACACGGGCCTGCGTCCGAGGTTTTGGCCGATCCGTCGGTGGCCCCGGCGGGCATCCGCGCGGTCGGGGCTGTATTGGAGGTGCAGGTTCTGAAACACCATTCCGACGGGTTGACAGAATTGAACGCCAACGGCGCGCGGTTGTTTCTGCCGCGTATCGAACAGGAAGTCGGGACACATCTGCGTATCCGCATTCCAGCGCAAGAAGTGATCCTGTCCAACCAAAAACCCCAGGGGCTGTCGGCGCTGAACGTGCTCAGCGGCACGATCGACTCGATCCGCTCGGGCGAGGGACCGGGTGCGATCGTGTCCATAAAAACCCCAGCGGGCAATATTCTGGCGCGGGTCACGCGCCGGTCCGTTGCGGCACTGAACCTGCAACCGGGTGGCACATGTCACGCGGTGATCAAGACGGTTGCCCTCGCCCCACAGGATGTCGGCGGGCGCATTGTGACCGGCAGCTAGTCTCAGGCCAATGCGCGGGCTTCGTGTTCGCGCAGAATTAGCCGAGCTGCACGCCCAAACCCGGTATGGCCCGAGGCTGGTCGGTCCGGGAATATGGCTGCGAGTTCCTGCAGTGCGTCCGAGGACAGCGTATGCAATGCCTCTTCCCCCAGAAACAGGCTTTCGGCCTGTGCGCCGTCGGCATTCAGAATTTCATGTCGATCCAGCAGGATGTGGAGGTATTCGACCGTTTCTATCGACGTGTCGATGTAGATTCCGGGCCACCTGCACAGGTGCTTGGCGGCAACCAATGCCTCGGTCGCGCCAAAAAGCAACTCGACCTTCGGACCCTTTACCAGAATGCGGTGTTGCTGCGACACCAGAAGGTCCTGTTTTGGTTTTTTCGGACCCAGGCTGCCCGCCGAGATACGAACGGGCCGCATCGCGGGCTCGTCGCATAATCGTTCAGGCGGAATCGTACTGCTTTCGATCCATCGAATAGGTTGAAGCCCGTGATCGACAGTTTCGACCTTGTGGCCCACGTCCAGTGTTTCGATGGCGCGAGGGCCGTCTTCAGTCTTGATCAAAGTACCGGCCGCAAAGCAGACGCCTTCGATCCTGATGACCACTTCAACCGGATCCGGTGTGCCAGTGAACGGAATGGTAAACCCACCGATTGTCGTCGTGCCCGTGACACTGATGAAGAAAGAATCAAAGACAACTTCGCCGTCATCCAGACTGTCGAAAAAAGTCGGATCGACGGTATAGGTCCACTGCCCGGTGTTCGGGTCTATCGACGCGGTGCCGTTGGCGGGCTGCGTTGCAATCGTCCAGTTTTGCGTGGTTGCGTTGAATGTCCCGTTGTTCAGCGTCGCCTGTCCCGTCTCCACATTGGGTGGAAACCCGGTCACATCACCGGTCAATTCACCTGTGACTGGAACAGAAACCAATTAACCCTCGCCTTCCTGCAACATGCGCTCAAACTCCTTCTTCCGATACAGGCGCATTTGGACCTCGCCTGCCTCATCCCGCGTCCATTCAACGATCCGGTTGCGTGTCATGTCGCTGTCCATCCGGTTGGTGCGTACACGCGGGTGCGGGATTTCCTGCTTGAGGATATCAACAATTTGACTGGTCTGTCCAAACGGAGCCACCAGATCAATGATCCAGAACGAAGATCCGCTGGTGAAATCCGTGTCCGTGAGGGGTTTTTCTTTCACCGCATACCGATACTCGGCATCGGGGCTGAGCCCGGCAAAGGTGACAAAGCCACGCGGAAATCCGTTTTGCCGGAAGATTTGATACTGTCCCAGGCGAAAAGGCGTTTCAAACGCATACAGAACCTGCGCCAGACTGCGTTTCTGATGTGTTTTCGTCAGCCCGGCCAAATAGAACATCGCACCCAGATCGGCATACTTCTCGGGCGGGAAATCGAACCAGTCTTTCGGGAAGCTTTTGCTCAACGGGACAGGCCAACTTTTTGATACGAACCAAAACCTTAGCTCTAGTGTAACGTTTTCGGGAGATATGGGTAGAAGAATTTCCCCGCCGCGGTCGGATCATCTCTATCGCAGCTACGCGCCGCTTTACTCGGGGGCTGACCCGGCTATGCTGTTGGGTATAGGGACCCTTTTTCGGGATGCTTGGATCATGCGTTTTTTTAAGGTTTTCGCCCCCGCTGCGCTTGTATTGATGCCTGCTTTGGCTGAGGCTGTCGGGTTTGGCCTGCAAGTCCGTCCGACGTTTCGCACGGAAATCACGGCATTGCCGGATGGGGTTTACGAGGTAAAGGCTGTCGGTTCGTCTGCGCCCGTGAACTATTGGTGCGGGATTGGCGATTATGCAATCCGCGCGCTGGGCGTGCCGAACAACCAGCGGATCTATATCTGGCGGGCCTATGAACCCGGTGTTCGAACCGTGCAGTTTTCCCTGACCCCGCCGCCGGGTGCGGATACCAAGCCGGGGTATTCCGTCACCGTCAGGAAAGTAGGGGCAAACATGTCGGCAGTGTCGGCACAGAATTACTGCTATGATAACTTCATCATGGACAGTTTCTGAACGTCAGATCCATTTCGCCATCGGCGGCAGGCTCATCAGAACAGCATCCGGGTCATGCCCGGTCTCCAACCCGAATTTGGTACCCCTGTCGTATACAAGGTTGTACTCGGCATAGAGACCGCGATGCACAAGCTGGGTATTCTTGTCTGCATCCGAAAAGCCCTGCACGCGCCGCTTTTCGACCAATGGCAGAAAGGCAGGCAGGAAAGCCCGCCCGATATCCTGCGTCAGGGCCAAATCAGCCTGCCAGTCGCCGGTGCAGTAGTCATCCATGAATATCCCACCCACACCGCGCGCGCGCTTGCGGTGCGGGATATAGAAATACTCATCCGCCCAGTCTTTCAGGCGGGGATAGTGCCCGGGTCCATGCGGATCCAGATGGGACTTTTGGGCGGCGTGGAAATGCGCAGTATCGTCGTCATATTCGATGCAGGGGTTCAGGTCTGATCCGCCACCAAACCACCAGGCGTGCGGGGTCCAGAACATCCGCGTGTTCATATGCACCGCAGGGACATGCGGGTTCTGCATATGCGCCACCAGACTGATCCCCGAGGCCCAGAAACGCGGATCCTCGGTCATTCCGGGGATGCCTTTGCGCGCGGCCATTGCCTGTTGCGCGCGTTCACCCAACGTGCCGTAAACGGTCGAGACATTGACCCCGACCTTTTCAAACACACGCCCGTCGCGCATCACTGACATCAAACCACCACCCGCATCCGAGCCGTCCTCGGAATGGCGTTTGGTTTCCTTGACCTCGAAACGCCCGGGTTTCGCGTCCGAGAACGGGCCGGTGTCGTGACTGTCTTCCAATGTTTCGAACGCGGCTACGATGTTGTCGCGCAGTTGGCGGAACCAGGCGGATGCGGTGGATTTTTCTGTTTCGAACATGGGTCTTAATGCGCGGGTGCTGCAACAGGGTCAAGCAGGGTGCGTCCGCCGTCAATCGTCAGGATCTGGCCGGTGATGAACCCCGCCGCATCAGATGCCAGATATTGTGCGGTTTCCGTCAGCTCGGTGGCCGACGCGATACGGGCCAGCGGTGTGTGTTTTTCGATGTCGTCGCGGAAATCGCGGTTTTCTTTCAGGGTCGATTGCAGCGATGCGCTCATTACCGAGCCGAGCGCAATGGAATTGACCCGAATGCGGTTGGGCGCCAACGCCACGGCCAGCGACCGGGTCATCTGATCCAGCGCTGCGGTGGATACGGAATAGGCCATCAGGTCCGGATGCGTGCGCCGGGCCGCAATGGATGACAGGTTGATGATCGACCCTGCGGGGTTTTCATCATCATCCCCGGCCTGCTTGATCATGCGTTTCGCCACCAATTGGCTGAGCCGCAGGGCGGGCATCAGGTTCTGGTTCAGCAAGTTGCGCATCGAGTCGTCGTCGGGATCCAGCGGATCGGACGGAATCACCTGACGCGCGCCGTTGATCAGGATGTCTACCTGATCGAACGCATCCAGCGTGGCCGACAGCAGATTGGCAATGGTCAGTTTCTCGCGCAGGTCGCCTGCAAAAAACCGGATGTTGCCGTCCTCTGCCTGCTCACCCAACTCATTGACAAGGCTCTTTTCGTCCATGTCAGCGAACATGACATTTGCGCCCGCATCCGCGAAATGCCGTCCGATGGCCAAACCAACACCATTGGCCCCGCCTGTCACGATTGCTGTCTTGCCTGCGATGGAAAAGGACATCCGAATCCTCCTGAATTGGGGGCAGGTTACCGAGCCTTAGCGCCGAGGGCGAGAGGCCTGAAACACCTTGAACCGATTGTCACCGGCGGTTTCATCGACCTGAACGAAATGATCGTTCAGGGTTGTTTCATAAGGAAGATGGCGGTTGGCGACCATCCACAAGGTTCCGTTGCGCGTCAGATTGCGGGCGGCGGCGGTGATAAAGCCCTGACCCAATGTTGGGTCTGCGCTGCGCGAGGTGTGAAACGGGGGATTCATCACCACCGTGTCGATGGGCTCGGGCGCTGTCCAGGTGACGGCATCCGCCCAGTAAAACTGTGCCTTCGGGTCTGTTACGTTGACGCGCGCACAGGTGAGGGCCGCATGATCTGCCTCGACCAGGTGCACGGATTTCACCCCGTCGTGTTTCAGGAGTTCTGCGGACAAATACCCCCAACCTGCGCCCAGATCAGCCACACGCGGTCCAAGTTTGGCAGGCAAGGCCTTCAACAGCATGGCCGAGGCCGGATCGATCCCGTCCGCCGAAAACACGCCCGGCGCTGTTTGGAATCCATCGACCATCTGTGCCTTAGGTGCGGCCCAATCCGCAAAGGCCTGTGCGTCTGCCTGAAACCAGAATATCTTGCCATGCGCTTTGGACAAAGGCCCCTCGACCGGAACCCGCTTGCGTATATCTTTCAAGATACTGTCCACGCCGTCGGTCTTGGCCCCATCGATGACGACACAGCCCTTTGCCAGCGAATTGGCTTGTTGGATCATTGCTCGCGCCAGCGCCTTCGCGCGCGGCAGAAAGACAATCGCGTCCTGACAGGGCCCCTCCGCTTCGGGCACCGTGTCAAAGCCTTGCGCGGTAAAATGATCGTAAAACGGCTTGAAAGGCTGCACCACCTTTGACCCGTGGGGCAAGGACGACAGATCATGGTCTGGCACAGGGCAAAGAACAGTTACTGGGTCTGTCAGCGACAGACCGTTCTGCAAAGCAAGTTCCAGGCGAGGGGACATGGGCTATTCCGGCAGTGCGAGGCGTCAGGCGAAACGCCTTACTCTTCGCGTTCCATTGTACATTGCAGCGGATGCTGGTGCCTGCGGGCAAAATCCATCACCTGGCCAACTTTGGTCTCGGCAATCTCGTGGCTGAAGACGCCTACGACCGCGACGCCCTTCTTGTGGACGGTCAGCATGATCTCGAACGCCTGAGCATGGGTCATGCCGAAAAAACGCTCCAACACGTGAACCACGAACTCCATTGGGGTGTAATCGTCGTTCAGCAACAGCACCTTGTACAAAGGTGGACGCTTGGTTTTTGGGCGCGTCTGCACCAGAACGGACGCATCATTGTCGTCGTCCGGTTCGTCAGACATCATCCAGGTCTTTTCCAGCATCGTAGGCAACTGTCCGATTCAGGCTTTGGGTTTATCTTCGCGCTTATATAACGTGGGTAGGGCCGGTGAAAAGAGCAAGCGGACGTAATCAGGATGACGAATAAGCTGACAACAATCGGGTTCGATGCGGATGATACCCTTTGGCATAATGAGCGGTTTTTTCAGCTGACGCAGGCGTATTTTGCCGAACTGCTCGAAGATCATGCCGACCGGGATCACTTGATGGAACGTCTTCTGGCTGCCGAAAAACGCAACATCAAGCATTATGGCTACGGAATCAAAGGCTTTGTTCTGTCGATGATCGAAACCGCTATCGAGGTGACGGATGACCGCGTTCCGGCCTCGGTCATTCGCCAATTGATCGAAGCGGGGCAGGAGATGCTGGCTTATCCGATCGAGCTGTTGCCACATGCCCGTGAAGCCGTGGAAGGCGTGACCGGCAAATATCGGGTCGTCCTGATCACCAAAGGCGATCTGATCGATCAGGAGCGCAAACTGGCCCAGTCCGGGCTGGGTGATTTATTCGATGCCGTCGAAATCGTTTCTGAAAAGACGCCCGAAACATACCGGTCCATATTCCGACAGCACGGTGATGGTCCGGCAGCCGCAATGATGGTTGGCAACTCCATGCGGTCCGATGTTGTGGCGCCGATTCAGGCCGGATGCTGGGGCGTCTACGTCCCGCATGGCCTTGTTTGGGAGGTAGAGCATGCTGACGCCCCGGTCGACAGCCCTCGATTCCGTGAGTTGAGGGATTTGGGCGATCTGGGCGATCTGGTGCACAGCCTGAGGTGATGTTGCCTTTTGGCCGCAGTTTCACAAAAACCCGGCCAGCCACGGACGAAGTTCTGCCGTAATCGCGCATTTGGTGGGTCGGTGGCCGCGTTCCCCTAGATGTAGCCCTTCCTGCGCAGCATAACGAAACCGCGAAATGCTCAGCTTTCGGTTTATTTCATTGGGTCTCTGTGATAGCCTTGACGGTAATAAAATAATTTTAGCTGACTGGGAAAACCCGGCGGCGCGAGGCAGACAGAGGCAAAGATCGTGCAGATTCGGCGGACAGTTCCGGCCCGAATGGGCTTATTCCTTATAGCGATGCTATGTGTGCTGGCGTTTGCGCCGCTCAAATCCATCGCAGCACCTTACGCGGCAATGGTCATCGATGCCCGAACCGGAGAGGTTCTGCATTCGCGCAATGCAGACACACGGCTTCACCCGGCCTCGCTGACTAAGATGATGACGCTCTATATTGCGTTTGAGGCGGTGCGTAACGGTGAGATCACGTTGGATACGCCGGTTCGGATCACCAAAAAAGCAGCGGCAGAGCCGCCGTCGAAACTGGGCCTGCGCTCGGGCCAGACGATTGCGTTCCGCTATCTGATCCGCGCAGCCGCGGTAAAATCGGCCAATGATGCGGCTACGGCCATCGGTATTGCCATCAGCGGGTCCGAGGCGGCCTTTGCGCGCCGCATGACCCGAACCGCCAAGGCGATGGGTATGAGCCGCACGACCTTCAAGAACGCCCATGGCCTGACCGAGTCGGGGCACCTGTCGACCGCGCGTGACATGACCACGCTGGGGCGGCATCTGCTTTACGATTTTCCGCAGTACTACAACCTGTTCTCGCGTCAATCGACCCATGCAGGGATCAAGACCGTTCCCAACACCAACCGCCGCTTGCTGGCTGCCTACAAAGGTGCAGATGGCATCAAGACCGGCTACACCCGTGCTGCAGGCTTCAATCTGGTGGCATCGGCAAAACGCAAGGATGAACGTATCATCGCGACCGTTTTCGGCGGAAAATCCACCGCTTCGCGAAATGCCAAGGTTGCGGAGCTTCTGGATATGGGTTTCCGCCGTGCCCCGTCGCGCGCGCCCATTCGCAAACCCGCCCGTCCGGCCTATGCGGGCAATACCGGTCTGGGTGTCGGCACGCAGGTTGCCAGCGTGAGCGGAGCGCCAAAATCCAGCCTGCGCCCGATCGTGCGTCCGACCGCAGCGACGCAAGTCGCAAGCGCGATTGCAGTGACAGCCGATCAGAACAGTGATCGCATTTCCAACGGGATCGCGGCGGCCATTGCCGAAGCGGATGTCGCACCAACAGCGCCGCCCGTGGAAACATCTGACACCCGTCCGGCACTGCGCCCGGACAATCTGGTGCTGGCTTCGACCGAAACAGCCAAACAGCCAGAGCCCGAGCAAGAGGTCGTCACCCGCCTGTCTTCGTCGGGTGGGCATTTGTGGGGCGTCAATGTGGGTCGCTACACCACGCGGTACGAGGCCGAGAAGGTTCTGCTGAAAACTGCTTTGTCGGAAATGACCACGCTGGAAGGCACGCTGCGCAAGGTAAACCAAAGCTCGCGTGGCTTTGACGCAACCTTTCAGGGCATGACCCGCGAACAGGCTGATCTGGCCTGCCGCCGTCTGCAAGCCCGCAACGTCACCTGTTTCATGATCGGGCCATCATAAGGCTCGGCATATTCTCTCCTGAATGGGTCTGGGCTGCGGTAATCCGCAGCCCTTTTTTCAATCGAAAACGTGGCCGTGCTGGTATTGTTCGTCTTGCCCTGCAGCTGCGGTCAGGGCGGCGACATTGTCCTTGGTGAAGAAGCCGTCATAGTGATGGCAACGTTCGATGTATTCGGTGATCAGCAGGGTATGCTTTGAGTGTTTCGAGAAGATCTGTTTCAGGTTCGGGTCGTCCTTGCACTCGCCCACCACATGGGCCAGGAACGGCACGCCCTTGTCCTTCAGGGTATTCACAACGAAATCGACATTCTTTTCCCCGGCGCCGTGATCGCCGTCCTGAATCTCGACGGCCATATGATGCAGGCGGCGGCCAAAATTGCGCACGAAATCCTCGGTCGGCATCGGCAGCTTGGCGAAGGAATTGACGAAGGATGGTGTGTTGTTCGCAGTGAACACCTTGGCCGGAGACTTCTTGTCATCATCCACATTGGCGTTACGGTTCACATTGGTCGACGAATTCATGTCGAAGATGTTGTAGGCCCCCCAGAAGTAGTAGGGCACCATGGTCAGAAACTCGAGGATTGCATCCTCGCGCTCACCCGCCAGCACCCGCGTTGCAAGATGGTCAATGCCCAACATGAGCGGGGCAATCTTGCTGTCCGAACCGAAGGCCGCGGCCTGTTCCAGGCGGGCCAGTTCCGTATCGCTCAGCAACACGCGGTCGCCCAGGCCAAGGCTGTCGGTGTCGTTGAAGTCATGCGTTGAGTACCCGACCCGGTTGCAGGTGAAATCCGAAGGGGTGGTGAACCGGAACCCGTCAGATGTGTAGAACGGGTTTTCGGTGTCGCCGGAGTATTCAAAGCGAATATTCTGGTCTTCAAGCGCCCCGGTCAGCGCCTTCAGATCACAAGCTGCGAAGATCTCGCCAACATAACGTGTTTGCGGCGTGCTCCGCGCCAGCGGGTACATGCGATTGATGCGGGGAATGAAGTCTTCAAAACCCAGGCTGAGCGGGGCCATCAGGATCAGCGCAGGGTAGTCGGGATGCGAATGCAGGACCGAGAATCTATGGGTCTGGCCCAGATAGCTGGCAGTGTGACGGTAGGGTGTCATCACATAAAGTTCGACCATTGTCTCGAACAGCGCATCAGGTTCGACCTGAATGACGATCGCCCGCATCGCGCCGACCTGATCCGCAATGCCCGAGCTTGTCCGGCGTTCGTATATTCGCGGCAGGTATTCGTTGAAGAAGTCCGAGTTCTTCTTGTCGCCCCGGGGTTGGTAAGACATCAGATCAAATGACATTCGACGACCTCCTTGCGCTTGCCCGCTGTGGGCCAAGGCGTTGCTTGAAATTGTAGTATTCAGAACATGCACTTGCCGTCATGCTAGGCGCTGAGGCCTGTCTGGGCAACAGTCGTGAATTTGGGGCGTAGAAGTTAAAGCGGGGTGGCTAGCGGATGAATTTCGTGACCTCGACGCCGCCGCCTATCAGGCTTTCGCGAACCGAACGCGCGATCTGAACCGCAGTAGGCCCGTCCCCGTGCAGACAGATCGTGTCGATCGACGTTTCCAGCCGCTTGCCGCTTTCTGTGATAATGGCACCTTCGCGGACCATGTTGAGGATGCGAAGTCCGGCGATATCGGCGTCGTGGATAACGGCACCGGGCAGGCTGCGGTCGACCAATGTGCCGTCGTCATTATAGGCGCGGTCAGCAAAGATCTCGCCCACCCATTTGCAGCCCAGCTCGCGGACGGCCTCTTCCTGTTTGGTCACAGCAAGAACCATGACGATGATGTCGGGATCGACGTCCAGCGCGCCCTGATAACAGGCCCGCGCCATATCGATATCGACCGAGCACATATTGGCCAGTGCGCCGTGCAGTTTCAGGTGACGAACCGTGGTGCCGACCGCCTTGGCCATGCCCACAGCAGCACCCAACTGATAGCGTACCAGATTGCGCAGATTGTCGTGTGGCAGTTTCATGTTCCGGCGGCCAAAGCCCTGAAGATCGGGAAACCCGGGATGCGCGCCGATACCGACATCATTCTCGGCCGCCAGCTTCATGGTCGAAGCCATCACATCCGGATCACCCGCGTGAAAGCCACAGGCGATGTTGGCAGACGTGATGATTTTCAGCAGGCTTTCGTCATCGCCCATCTTCCAGGGACCAAAGCTTTCCCCCATATCGGCATTCAGATCGACGCTTGGCATTGGCACATCTCCTCAGTCGGTGGCAGAGATCACTCCGCCGATCAATTGGTAGGACAACAGGTCCGATATGTCATGCGGGTCACGCACCAGCGGCTCGACTTTTGATGGCAGTCTCGCGAGGTCTGACAAAAAAGCCCTGTGCAATTCGGTGGCCTGATCCAAGCTGATGAATTCGAACCTGATTGCTCCACCCGCAGGTGTCTGTGCCGCGCGTGGCATGTCGCAGGGCAAAACGGTTGCGATGCGGGGATACCCACCCGTGGTCTGACATTCCGGCAGCAGGATGAACGGATCTCCGGTACCGGTCATCTGGATATCGCCGGGGGTGATCACCTCGGACAATATGTTCAACTGGCCCGAGGCCGCAAAGCCGTCGCCGTCGCTTTCCAACTGCATCCCCATCCGGTTGGCGCGCGCGCCACGATGAAACGCAGTGCGGGCAAACCGATCGAGTGTCGGTTGGTCGAACAGGGGCGTCTGAAAACTGGCTACAACACGCAGCACTCCGCCCGAAAAGCGTTCAACCGGTGTCAGCTTCAAGCCCGCGTCGCCTGTGTCCGGGCCGCATGGCAATGTAACGTCTTGTTGTACTGCCCGACTGATCCGCGCCGTCAGGTGCGCCGAGCGAGAGCCCAGAAAAACCTCTGAATCGATGCCGCCACCCAAATGGAGATAGCCATAGCTGCCGTGCAGAGCCGCGCCGATGACCAACCGTTGTCCGGCCTCCAAATGATGCGACGCATTCCAGGCCACGGGACTGCCATCAATACTGGCCTGCATCCGGCCCCCGGTCAAAGCGATGCGCATGGTTTGTGTGGCTTCAAACTCGCCACCCATCCCGGCCATTTCCAGTGCGGCAAGCTCCGGGCTCTGTCCCAGCAACGCTGCTCCTTCATGCAGCGCGATTATGTCGGCGACGCCGGATCGGGACAGGCCCTGGTCCAGATAACCAGTGCGCCCCTGATCCTGAATGGTACAAGCCGGACCGACACGGCGAACGATCAGGGTCATTGCGTGATCTCCTCGCAGGTCGCGCCGCCAAAACCGTCACTGTTATTGGTTCGGATGTGTTCGAACTTTTCGCGGGCAACGGGCTCGAACACTATCTCGTCCCCGGGCTTCAACGCGAAAGCGTCGGTCATGTCTGGTCGAAAGCACCGAAAGGCGGTCTGTCCGACATGACGCCATCCGGTTGGGGTAGGTCCGGAAAACAGAACGAATTGAGAGATCGCCAGAACCAAGGCACCTTCGGGCACCATGGGGGTCAGGGTTTGCAGTCGGGGTATGTTGAACTCGGGGCCGAGTGGTCCAAGGTATGGCTGCCCGGGGGCGAACCCGATTGTCAAAACCCGAACGCGGGATTGTCCAAGCCGCCGCACCGCTTCTCCCGGCGTCAGACCGGCAGCGGCCGCCGCATCGTCCAACTGAGGTGCAAGATCGGTGCCGTATACCGTCGGAACACGCCACAGCCTGCGGCCTGTCGGTAAAGGAGCGGTGTACCAGTCCTTTTGCTCAACAAGGTCCTGAAGCTTGAGCAGCATCTGCTGATGAGAAATGCGGTGTGTATCAAACCGAACAAAAGCCGAGCCCAGGGAGGCTGACGACTCGGTAACCTCGTCCCATTGAAGTCGATCCACTTCGGAACGAAACGACAGCGCCGCGCGGTTGGCGGTGTCAGACATCGTATCCGCAAAGGTCACAAGCGCCCCGTCAATACCGACGGTTCGGACCAGAGGAAACTTAGGGTGGCGCGCCATGTCTGTCTCGTTGCTGAAACCGGAAAGGAATTGTCGCGACCAGACCGCATCCCAAAGGGATGTGCAAGATGGGTGTTTAGAATGCAGGCGCTCTGCTGGTGCCATCAGAGCGATGTGACGTTCTCTGAATCGGAATAGGGCAAAACCTGGTACTGAAGGTTTTCACGTAGAATCTGGTCGGGATTCCGAGTCGATTCACTGGTTCGAGTCGCGTGGCCTTGTGTCCGACATGGACAGACTCCCTATATGTAGTAGTGTCACCTGTTGCCGGTAAGGTTGGTCGATGGACACTTGTTGGGAAAAGTGCCAATCGGCACTAGGAAGGCACTCCTTGAGACAGCGTAACCTATTGATTAAAAATGCTTTTAAGGGAAAGTGCAAAAAAATGCTCAACAACGTCATTTTCCGCTTGCGGCTAGGGCTGGTTATACTTAGAACCCCCTTCACCGGCGCTGCTGAGGCGGTTGCTGGGACGCTGGAGACGGCGGAGA